>JAWOCZ010000156.1:0-3174 GCA_046483565.1 Nitriliruptoraceae bacterium | reverse complement strand
CAACGGCGATGTGGTTCCACGATCTGCCGTGTGCTCGGGCGAGCTCGACGGCCTCTCGCAGCTTCGCTTCGTCGTCTCGGACCGCCTTCGCGGCTTCGGCGACGTCGCGAAGGTCGTCGGTGGTCACGACCTGGGCAGAGGCGGGGTCGAGTTCCTCGGCGAGCTGCTCGAACCGCGCCGCTGCGCGTTCGATCTCTTCGTCTGTGTGTCGCATCTGCATCACCCTCACGTGAGGAACCGGTAGAACTTCTGCCGCAGCGGCACCGCGTTGATCGCTACGGGATCATCACCGTCGATGTCGAGGACACCGATCTCTAGCAGCGCACCGTCGGTCGCAGCTCCGATGAGCATCGTCAGGTCGTCGTCCATCCCGACCCACCGCGTCGCGTTCCGGGCCGCGTGCAGGATGTCCGCGTCGCTGACTCCATGCTTCCGCGCCGGCTCAATCATCATCATGGCGACAATGTATCTTGTCTGTCTGACAGGTCAACCCTTGGCCTACCCGAACCGACCTGTGCATCACGGCGGTTACTCACCGCTTCCAACGCGGTCCTGCGGGCCAAGGACCGCCACCGGCGCAGCCGCGCCGGAGTGTGCGCCGGTAGCTGTACCGGGCGTTGATGCTCGGTACGGCGCGCTGTTCGGTGGCTACGCCGATGGCGGTACGTCGCCGGCGAAGGCAACTGGTGAGGGGTGAGTGCGGAGTCCGGTGGCCTCATCGGGGTCTTCCTCGGCGGCGCGATGCCGTGGCTGGAAGCGGTCGTGGTCATCCCGGTGGGCAGCATCCTCGCCGGTCTGAACCCGGTCGCGGTCGTCGTCGCGGGCCTGTCCGGCAACCTGCTCACGGTGGCGCTGGCCGCGGTCTACGGCGAGCGGCTGCGGCTGTGGTGGACGGCTCGACGTGCCGGTGCTGCCCCTGCCTCCGGCAGACCAGCTCCGCACAGCGGGCCGGACGGCTAGCAGGGCTCGCCGCGTCCAACGGGTGATGCAACGCTGGGGCCTACCGGGGCTGGCACTGCTCGGGCCGATCGGTCTTGGAACCCAACTGTCGGCGGTGCTGGCGATCTCGATGGGCGTCAGTGCCTGGCGGACCCTGGCGTGGATCGCAGCGGGAACCACCGCATGGTGCGTGGTGGCTGCCGTGCTCGCTGATGCGGGCATGTCCTTCGCTGGGGTGGGCGCATGACCACGACCCACCGAGACCCGCACGTCGGCGTCACCGTCCTTCGCGTCGGACCAAGGGTGCTACTCGGTGGCGAGGCACCAACCGGGCAGATGCGGGCGTTGGTTACCGGTGGCGGTGCAGGCGTGCTGCGCGACGCAGCCGCACCCCGGGTGGTGCCCGTTGTCAGGGTGAGGGGGCTCAGGTTCGCCACCTGGCGTCGTGTGGGAGGGCGAGCTACCGCCTCTGCTGTGAGGACCGATGGAGCCTCCGGCCCAGCGCGTACATCAGTCCACCGCCAGATCCCATCATCAGCGCCAACGCCAGTTCCTGCCCCGCGACCAGGCTGATCACCGTCACGGTCACACCGAAGGCGGCACCCACACCGATGAGCTCGCCGCGAGCCGCGGACTCTGAGTTCGATGAGATGGCCAACTCCTCCGGGCGCTCGAAACGGTCGCAAGGGCGGTGTCATGGGTTCCGTTCACCGCTCCCACACGGTGCCAGTTCCATCGACACCGCGCCGCAGTCTGCTGCCCACGATCCGCCCGAGCGACACACCCAATTACCGGGCAGATCCGGGCCTCTCACCGGATGGCCGGTCGGCGTCGACGTCGATGCGCTCAAGGGCCCGCCGTGGAACCGCACACCGACAACTGACTGGCTGCCCACCCATAAAGACATTTAGGATAGCATGTGCCCTTACACTAGTCGGTGAGGACAGTTGTGGTCGATGCCACCAGCGTGAACGAGCCTTCCTTGTTCGCCCCGACATCGGTCACCCAGAGGTGGGCACCCGGAGCCGGCAGCGGCTTGTCGCGCCGCAAGTCCAAGCCGGCGGACTACGAAGCGACACTGCCTCCGACCATCGCCCATCTGCCGGTTGACCTCTCGGGGGCAACCGCAGCTGCATGCTCCGAGTCGGTGCACGAGATCACCGCGGTCGATCGTTCCATGGACGGCTCCACGGTGGCCATCGCCGCGTTGTCGCTGCTGCGCTCCGAAGCGGTCGCGTCCTCACGCATCGAGTCGCTGCGCGTGTCCAACCGCGGCGTGTCCCTGGCCATGTACGAGCCTGCCGCTGCCAAGGCGTCCGCGCGCGAGGCCGCCGGCAACGTCAACGCCATGGCTGCCGCGCTCGCCCAGGCCGACGCTGCCGTGCCGTTGTCGACCGCCTCCATCCTGGAACTGCACCAGGTGCTGCTCGCCGAGGATGACCGCGGCATCGCAGGTCGCCTGCGTAACGAGGCCGTATGGGTCGGTGGCGCCACCCCCGTGGACGCCATCTTCGTACCGCCCCCGCACGAGCATGTTCCTGCCCTGCTCGAGGATCTGACGGCGTTCGCGGCCCGTGACGACGTCGACCGGGTCGCCAAGGCCGCGCTCGTACACGCCCAGTTCGAGGGCATCCACCCGTTCGCCGACGGCAACGGCCGCGTGGGACGTTGCATCGTGCACACGCTGCTGCGCGCCGACGGCGTCACCACACGCACGACCGTGCCCGTCTCCACGGTGCTGCTCAGCGAGCGCGACGGCTACTTCGCTGCCCTGGCTGCCTACCAGCGCGACGGCGACGTAGACACATGGGTCACCCACTTCGCTCAGGCGGCCGCGCGCGCAGCGAAGGTCTCCGAGGCGCTCGCACACGATCTCGAGGAGCTCACCGCCGAGTGGCACCAGCGGGCGGGGGCGCCGCGCGCCGGGTCCATCGCCCGCCGCCTGATCGACCGGCTGCCCGCCCAGCCCGTCATCGACGCACGCACGGTCGCGGCGACGCTCGACGTCGACAAGCGCACCGCGCAGCGTGGCATCGAACGGCTCTCCAAGGCCGAGGTCCTGCGCGAGGTGACCGGCTCCCGACGCAACCGGGTGTGGGCAGCCGACGAGCTGTTCGACGTACTCGACGGCGCCCAGCTCGCCATCGGGCGCGACACCGGCGGGCCCCGACCAGCCGCCCCCTCGCGCCACCTGCGTTCCGCGGACGAACGCAACCCCAGCCGTACCGGTTGAAG
>JAWOCZ010000057.1:0-7080 GCA_046483565.1 Nitriliruptoraceae bacterium | reverse complement strand
GCGGCCATCTCCGTCACGCCGGACTCGACGTGCGGCCGGGACGTGCCGCGACGGCCGAGGGGCGGCTCGTCGCGTGGTTGCAGCTGTACCTCGATGACCGCGGTGGCTCGCCACCGGTCGGCCAGCTCGTCGTTGCCTTCGGTGAGGGGTCTGAGACCGTCGTGCAGCTCGAGCATCTCGAGTACCGGCCGTCGGTACCCCGAGCCGCCATCGAGGAGCTGGTGCTCGCGGGTCTCCATGCCGCGGCGGACGCCGGAGCCCGGGTCATCGAGCACCGCCTCGACGACCGGGACCTCCTCCCGTCCGGCCTGCCATGGCGACCCGCAGACGGCGTGATGCGCCTGGACGCCGCGGACGTTCCGTAGCCACACAGATTCCGGAGCGGGAAGCCATCACCCCTTGAGCCCGCGAGCGGTGTGGCTCCTCGATGCGGTGAGCAGTTCCGGTGCCGTACCCGTACCAGCGTGCGTCTGAGACCTCGAGCACGACGGCGTCCGAGGGAAGGTTCGTCAGATCCACGGATGGAAGGGGGCGGAGGTTGGTCGAACGGCACGCGTACGTTCCGAGCGGGAACGGCTCCGATGTTCTCGACGACCAGCATGAACATCGTCTGCTGCGCAACGTCCACACGAAGGGGCGGGTCTGGGTTTGGCGGAGGCGGAGAGCTTCACCCAGGTGGCCCTGGCGTACAGCGCGGTCACTGCCCCATGACCAGAGCGCCCGCGGCCGCGAGCGCCGCGATCCCGGTTGCGGCGGCCGGGTACGGCTCGGGGCTCAGGCCGTCCCGGTGATGACCTCGGCTGCGGGTTGCACAGGCTCCGAAGGCGGCGACCGCCCGTAGCCTCAGGGTGTCCAGGGGGCGGCGCGACGCTCACAGCCGCTGCGGGGAGGGGCAACATCATGGAGATCCCCTACCGGGGTGGGCAGGCAGCCATGGCGGTGGGGCTCGTCATGCTGCTGCTGGGGATCCTCGCCAATCCGGTGCTGATACCGATCATCATCGTGGGCGGCTACGGCAGCGTCCGGGCGTTCCGTAGCTGGAGTGACCTCAGCGGCGACGCAACGATGTGGGCAGGGGTCCCGGTCATCTGCGCGGCGATCGTCGGTGCCTTCTCTCTATTCAGTGGCGTGGCCGGCTGGATGGTGTGGACCGGGGCCACGTTCGTGCTGCTGCTCCTCGGCTGGCTCGGCGCGCGTGACCACGCCGTACGGCTCCGTCGCCGCTGGCAACTCGAGCGGGAGCTTCGCACCGACCCCGGAGAACCGGATGCGGGACGGCGCGCGCCGAGGGAGTACGGCGCCTGATCCACGCCGATCGCTTGCCCACGACCCCGGTTGGGCCAACGAGGTAGGAGGCAGGCGCACACGCGATCGGGGGCGGCCGGCCGGTGAGACGACACGTCGTTCGGGCATGGCGGCGACATCCTGCGTGAGGACAGACCGGGCGTGATCGAAGGGTTCTCGCTGCCTGGTGCGATCTCGAAACCTGCAGCGCAGGCAGCCCGCGCGAGTCGGTCCGCGGTGGGTCGACTGCGGTCCTTCGGGTGCCGAGGACCGCCCTAGTGTCGCCGCCGAGCGTCGACGAGCTGGGGGTCACCACCTGCCCCTGGCGACGGGCCGGAACCGCCACAGCATCCAGCACGTCGAACTCGTACAGCGCCACGAGGAGCGACCATGGCCGCACCGAACCCGAAGGGCGACTCTGGGAACGGAGAAGCAGCCCCCCACACGAGCCGACGTGGTCGGCCCGCCCGTGGCATGACTCTCTGGCTGGTGATCGCCGTGCTGGCAGCCTGTGGCGGGACCGATCTGCAGACGGGGAGGACGGAGCCACAGGCGGCAAGTCAGATGGGCCCGACCGTTGTCGACGGCGTCACCGTCTTCGTGGGCGGCCACGAGACAGACGGTGGCGGCCCCGAGGCACTGCTCTCCGGCGAGGTCACCATCGTTGACGGATGCTTGGCTGTCGTGGAGCCGGGTGGCGCCGACGGGTCCGTTCCGCTGTTCCCCCGAGGCACGGTCATCGAAGCCGGCGCCGACGGGCCAGTGATCCGTACACCGGTTGGCGAGCTCACCGTCGGCGACAGCGTCGGTCTCGGCGGCGGGTACATCGGCGGCCTCGACGACGACCTCGGGGACTGCATCGGCGTCACTCCGGCCGGTGGCTTCTCGGTGTTCTCGATCGAGTACGACCCGGACATGTGAGGCACGGAGGTGTTGCCTATCCGGCTCGGTGGCTCGATCCTGCGGGCCGCACGGCGCATGTCCAGTAGCGGGTAGTGGTAACGGGGGCGGGCTCGATGGGTGGGCCGTTCGTTCGGGAGGTTTCGCGGGTGGGCAACTGGAGCCGCCCGCCCCGGCGTCATACCATCCGAGGTGTGGAGGCTTTCATGCGCAGGGCTCGATGGTTGCTGGCCGCGGTGGTCCTGGCCGGTTGCGGTGGCAGCCTTTCGAGCGTCGGCCCGTTGGGTGAGCCGGAGTACGCGTGTGGGTCGCTGACGTTCACCGCTGAGGAGTTGGCGGCTGCGCTCCCCGCGGACGACCTCGGCGCTGACGGGCAGGCAGCGCTCGAGGGGCACGGGATGGAGCCCATCGATCCTGGTGACGGCTGGAGGCTGTTGGCCGAGACGGGCAGCGAGCTCGAGCTGATCCGGGAACTCGATCAGCCGGAGCCGGGCGGACCGGGCGATGTGCGCAGCCACGAGTTCCTGCGTGTGCACACCGTCTCCGGGGTCACCAACGTTCCCGACGGGGGCTGGGTACTCGACGCCCAAGGGTCATGTACGCCGCGGTTGGATCTGGGTTCGCTCGGCCCGGCCGACCTTGCGCTGGCCGACCCCCTGTCTCCAGAGGCTCGGCAGATCGAACTAGAGGTGTACGAGCGGGCCTGCGCCGGTGGGCGCCCGGCAGACGGCCGCGTGGAGATCGTCGAGCAGGAGCTCTCCGACGAGCAGCTGAGGCTGGTGGTCGGCGTTCAGCGCCAGGACGGTGACCACACCTGTCCGAGCAACCCGCCGACGCCGGTGACCGTCCAGCTCGACGAACCGCTCGGCGACCGGATCGTCGTCGATGCCTCGACACTGCCCCCGCAACCGCTGCAACCATCCCCGAGCGTCACCGACAGCTGACGCCACCTGCGTCCGGACAACGGGCCCGCAGGGACGCGAGGTTCCGTGCTCCGAGAGGGCGAGCCGTGCAGTCCACGACCTCGGAACAGGTGCACAACGCCGAGATGCCCCCGACGACGATCCCCCTACAGGCCCACATCAGCCACTGGTAGCCATCACGGGCGTTCGTTCCTGGATGGGTGCGCTCGACGGACTGGACTTGGGGTTCGCCACGGGCTGGTCGGCTGTTGGCGGTGACGGCTCGACGCCGGACGGTGGATGAGCGCGTAACTTCCTGGCCGCCTGGACCGTCTCTTGTGGTGAGGGCACGAGGACAGGATGACGACCGACAACCGAGGTTCGTGGTGGAGGAGCTGTATCGCCTTCACGCACCGGTTGTGTTCGGATTCCTGCTCGGCCTGACCCGGGACCGCCACCAGGCAGAGGATCTCATGCAGGAAACGTTCGTCCGGGCCACCAGGGCCCTTGGCGGCTACCGCGGCGGGAGTCCACGCGCTTGGCTGTTGGCCATCGCTCGGAGCACGTTCCTCGATGCGGTGCGTAAGCGCACGGAGACCCCGGTGTCGGAGCTGCCGGAGCAGGGCACCAACGATCCGGACGTCGTGCAGCGGGTGACGGTCCAGGCGGTGATGGCGAGTCTGTCCGAGCCTCACCGCAGCGTGCTGGTGCTCCGCGACGAGTTGGGTCTGCCCTATGCCGACATTGCCGACACGATCGGCCGGAGCCTCGGTGCCACCAAGGTCTTGATCCATCGCGCCCGCCATGCGTTCCGGTCGGCCTACGAACTGGAGGGCGGTCATGTCTGAACACCACGACCCGGACATCGCCGACGCGGGCAGCGACGAAGGCTGGCACCCGTCCACCGAACAGCTGCAGCGCCATCTCGATGATTCCCTGCCCCTGGCCGAGTCGACACAGATCGCCTATCACCTCGACGGCTGTGCGCGTTGCGTCGCCGCGCTGGACTCTCTGGAGCCCCCGCCGGCCCTGGAGCCGTCCGATCACCTCGACCCTCCAGCGTTCGACGAACGCCGGATGCGTCGCGCCGTACGACGGACGCTGCTGCGCACCGCGTTCAACGCGGCCGTGCTGCTGCTGGTCGGCGGGATCGCCCTGCAGTTGCTCGGTGCCCTGGTCGTGAACCCGGTGTTCGTGGCACGTGGTGATCGCGTGACGGCGAGCCTGGTCGCGTCCATCGACCTGCCCATCATGACCAACCCGGGCAGCGAGGTCGTCGAGGTGACCTCGAGCGCCGGCGTGCTCCGTCGAACCACCGAGGTTGACGTCGAACGTCCCGTCGGCGCACAGATGTCGCGGCTCGGTGACTACACCACCCGGATCGGACCGATCGGCATGTCGTCCCCCGGCTCGTCCACGATCGTCGGGAGCGGCCCGCGGTTGAGCGAACAACCGGGCGACCGCACGGCCGTCGAGTTCGAGCCGGACCGGCTCGGTGAGGGCACCGCCGTCACGGTCCAGCTGATTTGGGACCGAACGCTCGAGTTCGACGAGGCGAACACGGTGACCGCCGCGGCCGACGATCTCGCACTGCTGTGGGTCGGCTTCCAGACGCCGGGCGCAACGCCACGAGCTCCGGGGGGCCACCTCGGCTACGGCGCCTGCCACGACATCCCGGCATTCATCCAGGAAGCACAATCCGGAAGTTTCGGCATAAGCGGCAGTTTCCGGACCTTCCCGCCCACCCGCGGGAATGGAGCACAGCACGCGCTGGACCAACTACGACGCGCTACTACCAATCTTGCCGCGACCGGGTGGCTCGAGAACGAACCCGTCGAGGGCGGCGCACTCGCCGACGTCGCGGCAACGGCGACCTGGCTGCAAGACAACGACCCCGGCGTCACCAGCGTCGTGATCACCGGCCCCACACAGGCCGTCGCGGCCGCAGCCGACGCCAGCGCGGCAGACCAAACCGCACTGCTTGAAGTCGACTTCGACCAAGGCGCGCCGCAAGACTGCGGCTGACCGCACATCCCGGCCTCTCCAAACCAGACCGCTGCGCCGGCGTGGCGATCACGGGTGCTTCTGCCTGGCTGCCGCAGGGGTCGTCAGCGACCGGGTGAGCCGAGAGCCGGCAAGGGCCACCCGCTCGACAGGTCTCGTGCCTTCGTTCGTCACGACAGGGACTGCGAGGCATCGGTCCGGCTGTGGTCTTGGCGTCCGGCCAGCGAGCCGGCCGCTACCAGCGATGCCGCGAGCAGGGCTCCGGCTCCGGCGAACCCGGCTCCGTGGCTCTGCTCCGGACCGAGACCGCACGGAACGACGTAGCCGAAGAACGAGAAGCATTCCGGGGGGTCCGAGTCGTTTCCGCCCGAGGGGATCAGCAGGACGAAGGCGACCAGGGCACCAAGCACGGCAGCCAGAACGGTGATGCGGAAGCGCTCCACGATGTTGCCTCCCCAGGTGTAGTCGCGAGATCGTCTTCGGGTGAGACGCCGTCCAGGACCTCGCAGTTCCGGGCGTTCTGGCGACGCTCGACGATCTGCGTCCTACGGTGCCCGGGTTCGCACTGGTCGATGGAATCGTTGACGGGGAGGACGTCGTTGCGACGTGTCGAGGGGGAGGAGCCGGAGGTCTGTGGGCAATGTGGTGGGGAGGCGTTCCGTCCCGCGACGCGTCGTGAGCAGCTCGTGCGGTGGTTCACCCAGGGGGCGGGTGCGGGTACCGCGTGGTACTGCTCCGGCTGTGGGGGGTCGTGGTCGGGTGGTTCGGGCTACCACGCGCTGTACCGCAGGTCGGCCTCGGGATGGCGTCGATGGGTACGGCTGCCGGTCGAGGTGCTGGCGGCTGTGCGGCACGCGCGGAGTTGGCATCCGGTGCCGGTCTTCTACGCCGCGGTCGGGGGCGTCGCGCTCGTGCCGGCGACGGTGGTCGCGGCGGCCACCCGGGTGCGCTGGTGGATGGCGATCGCCGGTGTTCCGGTGGGCGCGATGGTCGGGACCTTCCTGTGGTCGCTGGTCACCGCGGCCGGGCGTGGCCGACGCGATGTGCTCTGGCGGCTCGCGCCGGAGCGTGCGTGGCGGGCGGAGTTGGACGAGGAACTGACCGGCATGCGTGCACAGCTCGGCGGGTTCGAGCTGCTCGTACCTCAAGGCTGGCCGGGCACCCTGTCAATGGAGGGCGGGAGCTGGTCGCACCCACGTCGCGGCGCTCGCGTGCTCCACGACGTGCGGGTGATCGCGGACCAGGGTGACCCGCAGCTGGAGCCCGGACGTCACCGGCCTGGCTGGCGCCCGTCGACCCCACGGGTCGAGATCCACGCCACGGATAGCGCCTGGCCGACGCCGGAGGACCAGGCGCTGCGCGAGTTCGTGGAACGCGCCTTCCCGCCGTCCCCGCCCGACCTCGACGACATCGACCGTGATGGCCGGCGCGAGGTGGAACGGCAGATGCTCGCTGTCCTCCGGGACCACGAGCAGCAGCGACGACGTCGGGAGGCGGAGCTGGCCGGCAGCTGGCGCGACGGCCATGTGCGGGTCGACGGCGTGTCGGTCGCCGCCAGGCTGCTGACCCATGAGGACACCGATGTCGGGATCGCCACGTTCACCCATGGGGGTCGAGGTGTGATGCTCATCGCGGAGGGGATCGACCTCGACACGCTCACCCTTGTCCGGCTGGCCGACCCGCATCCACTCCTCGACGAGTTCGAACGCCGACGACGACGGACCTTCACCCCGTCGAACCGGTGACCGCCCTGCCCATATGAGGACCGGCGACCTGACCCGACATCGACGGCGCCGTGGGTCAGTCCAGGGCGAGCCGCATGAGGATCCGTGGGAACCCGTTCAGCACAGAGTCGGTGTCGGCGGCGTGCTCGAATCCGGCCCGTTCGAAGAGTCCACGCGTGCCGACGTAGGCCATCGTGACGTCCACCTTCTCGCCCCGGTTGTCGAGGGGATAGCCCTCGATCACCGGCGCGCCGCGGTCCCGAGCG
>JAWOCZ010000313.1:0-2925 GCA_046483565.1 Nitriliruptoraceae bacterium | reverse complement strand
TCACCGAGGAACGCCGTGGTCGCCTCACTTGAAGCGAAGCGCTCGTGCGAGAGCACATCGACCAGGAAGGAGCGGTTCGTGGTCAGTCCGAGCACGGTCGCGTCGGCGAGCGCGGCGCGCAGGCGCCTACGGGCCGTGTCACGGTCGGGGCCGTGGGCGATGACCTTGGCGATCATCGGGTCGTAGTGGGCTCCCACGACGCTGCCGACCTCGACGCCGGTGTCGACCCGAACGCCGTCCGGGATCTCGAAGGCGGCCACGGTCCCCGAGGCCGGGAGGAAGTCGTTGGCCGGGTCCTCGGCGTACAGACGGACCTCGGGCGCCGGGCCGTCGATCGTCACGTCGTCCTGGGTGAACCCGAGGACCTCCCCCTGCGCGACCCGTAGCTGCCACTCCACCAGGTCGAGGCCGGTGATCAACTCGGTGACCGGGTGCTCCACCTGCAGGCGGGTGTTCATCTCCAGGAAGAAGAAGCCCGGCTGGCTCGGGTCGTCGGGGTCGGGCGTGTCGGGATCGAGGAGGAACTCCACGGTGCCCGCGCCGACGTAGCCGACGGTGCGGGCGGCCGCGACGGCGGCCTCACCCATCCGGGTTCGTAGTGCCGGGTCGACGGGCGGGCTGGGCGCCTCCTCGACCACCTTCTGGTGCCGGCGCTGGATCGAGCAGTCGCGCTCGCCGAGCGAGAGCACGTTGCCGTGCTCGTCGGCGAGGACCTGGATCTCGACGTGGCGAGGACGCAGCAGCGCGCGCTCGAGGATGAGGTCGTCCGAGCCGAAGGCGCTGGCGGCCTCGCGCCGTGCCGCGCCGATCGCCTCCGGAAGGAGCTCAGCATCGGTGACCAGCCGCATGCCCTTGCCGCCACCACCTGCGGCGGCTTTGACCATCAGCGGGACGCCGATCTCGGCGGCCTGCGCCAGCAGGGTCTCGTCGGACTGGTCGGTGCCCTGGTAGCCGGGCAGCAGCGGGACACCGGCATCCTGCAGCAACCGCTTGGCCGCAGCCTTGTCACCCATGGCCTCGATGGCTGCCGGGGGTGGGCCGACCCAGACCAGGCCGGCGTCGGTCACGGCTCGGGCGAAGGCGGCGTTCTCGGACAGGAAGCCGTAGCCGGGATGGATGGCTTCGGCTCCGGCGGTCCTGGCGGCGTCGAGGACCCGATCGATCCGAAGGTACGACTCGGTCGCCGGCGATGGACCGACGTGGACGGCGTCGTCCGCGAGCCGGACGTGGGGGGCATCGCTGTCCGCGTCGGAGTGGATCGCAACGGTCCGGTAGCCGAGCGCCCGCGCCGTCCGGATCACCCGGACCGCGATCTCGCCGCGGTTGGCGACCAGCAGCGTGTGGAACCCGCTCATTCGCCGCGTCCGGCGTCGGGCGCCCACGGGCGCGGTGTCTTCTGCAGGAAGGAGTCGATCCCGGCGGCGGCTTCCTCGCCGAGCATCGCATCCGCGAACACCTCGGCGCAGCGGTCGAACATCTCGGCCGACGACAGGGTGCCGATCTGGTTGATCAGCCGCTTGGTGAAGGCGTTCGCGTCCGGCCCGCACAGTCGCACATCCGCGATCACGCTCTCCAGCGCCTCGTCCAGGTCCTCGGCGACGATGTCGACGAGGCCGAGGCGCTCGGCCTCGACCCCATCGAACCGGGACGCGGTCACGGCCAGCCGCCGGGTCGTGACGACACCGATCCGGCGGGCGATGACGGGCGCGATCTGCGCCGGGACGAGTCCCAGCGTCGTCTCGGTCAGTGAGAAGCGCGCCGTCGGCTCGGTGATCACCACGTCTGCGGACGCGGCGAGCCCCATGCCGCCGGCCAGCGCTGCACGGTCGATGACACTGACGAGCACGGCGCGCAGATCGTCGACGACCTCGATGAGGTCGCCGAAACGCCGGTTCATCTTGACGACCGCTGCACGGTCGCCCTCCTGCGAGCCGGCCATCGTCCTGAAGTTCTTGAGATCGCCGCCGGCGCTGAAGATCCCACCGGCACCGCGGAGCACGACGATGCGGACGGCCGGGTCGTCCCGGATCGCGGACATGACCGCCGTGAGGTCCTCGAGCATCTCGTCCGACATCGCGTTGCGGCGCTCTGGGCGGTTGAGGGTGATGCGCAGCAGACCGTCGTCGAACGACGTCAGCAGCGTGGGGGTCTCGGGCAGGATCGGCGTAGCCATGGTGGTCCTTTCCGGATCACGGTCGTGCGACGGCGAAGGTCAGCGGGTTCACGTCGCTGGCGGCGGACTCGTGCACCGTGCTGAGCAGGAACCCCAGGACCCGGCGGGTATCACGAGGGTCGATGATGCCGTCGTCGAGTCCCCGTCCCGACGTCACGAACGCGGACTGCTGGGACTCGTGATGCTCCACGATCTTCGCGACGTAGGCCTCCACGGCGTCCTCGTCGAGCGGCTCACCCTTGCGCGCGGCACGCTGCTCCGAGACGATCCGCATGGTGGTGGCAGCCTGTGGTCCGCCCATGAGTCCGGTGCGGGCGTTCGGCCAGGAGTAGAGGAACTGCGGATCGAAGCCGCGTCCGCACATGCCGTAGTTCCCGGCGCCGAAGCTCGCCCCGATCATGAAGGTGAACCGGGGCACGGGCGCGTTGGTCACGGCCTGGATCATCTTCGAGCCGTGCTTGACCATGCCGCGCTGCTCGGTCGCGGTGCCCACCATGTAGCCGGTGGTGTTCTGCAGGAAGACCAGCGGGGTGCCCAGCTGGGTGCAACGCTGGATGAAGTGGGTGGTCTTGGTCGCACCCTCGTTGTCGATCGGACCGTTGTTGCCGATGATCCCGACGCGGTGTCCGTGGACCTCGGCCTCCAGGCAGACGGTGGCGGCTCCGTACCCGGCCTTGAAGTCGAGGATCTCGGACCCGTCCACGATCCGGGCGGCCACCTCACGCACGTCGTAGGGCTGGCGGTAGTCGATC
>JAWOCZ010000199.1:0-11545 GCA_046483565.1 Nitriliruptoraceae bacterium | reverse complement strand
GGGGGTGGGTGCGGGGGTCGCGTCGACGTAGCCGAGCTCGGTGAGGACCGTGAGGATCCGGTGCAGGTGGCGGACCAGCGAGCCGGTGGTACGTCGGATCTCGGCCCGGAGCTGTTCCGCCTCCTCGAGCAGCCCGTCCGCCCGGTATTGCCAGCGTTCGTGCTCGGTGCGGTCGGGGCAACGGTGGCAGGGGTGCGTCGGGTGCTGTGCGCGCAGCTCGACCACCTCCTCGCTCGGTCCGCGGTCGGCCACCTCACCGTCGGGCCCCGCGGGCGCCGAGGGGTCCGCCTCCGGCGCCGACGACGGCGGATCGAGCGCACGGAGGCGGCCGGCGATGTCCTTGCGGTAGTCCTGCTGGCGGGGGTTCCCGCTGCCGGGCAGGCGGATCCGTTCGACGGGTTCGGGGACCCGGTCGAGCTCGCGCGGACCGACCTTGGTCAGCGCACGCTCGTCGGTCACGACCTGCGCGATGGGGGTGCCCTTGCGGGTCAGGTGGACGCCCACGACCGCGACCAGTCCGCGCTTGCCGGCCCACGGCAGGTGGAGGACGTCGCCGGGTTCCAGCCCGGCGATCCCGGCCCGCAGGGCCTGCTCCACGGCGTCCTTGCGGGCCCGTGCCTCCGACTTCTCCCGGCGGGACAGCTCGCGCCGCAGCGCCCAGTAGGCGGCCCAGTCACCGTACTCGCACTCGAGGTGGCGGGCGTAGCCGGCGAGCCCCTCCTCGAGCTCGGCCAGCCGCTGGCTCTTGCTCGCGACCCGCTGGTCGGCCTCGAACTGGGCGAAGGAGGCGCCGAGCAGCTCCTCGGCCTCGCCGAGATCGTGGCGCCGCAGCAGGTTGACCGCCATGTTGTAGGAGGGCTCGAACGAGCTGCGCAGCGGGTAGGTGCGGGTGCCGACCAGGCTCGCGACGGTACGGAAGTCGAGGTCGCGCTGGTGCAGGACGACCGCGTGGCCCATCCGGTCGATGCCGCGACGTCCGGCGCGACCGGTCAGCTGCGTGTACTCCCCCGGGGTCAGCAGGACGTGCGACTCACCGTTCCACTTCTCGAGCCGTTCCAGCACCACGGTACGGGCCGGCATGTTGATCCCCAGCGCGAGCGTCTCCGTCGCGGCGACGACCTTCAGCAGGCCGCGCTGGAACAGCACCTCGACGCACTCCTTGAAGGCGGGCACCATGCCGGCGTGGTGCGCGGCCATGCCGTCGAGCGCGCGCGCCCGGAAGCCCGCGTAGTCGAGCACCTCCAGGTCGGCTGCGGGCAGGTCACCGAGGAGGGTGTCGATCAGCGCGGCGATCGCCGTGCGCTCCTCACCGCTGGTGAGCCGGACGCCGGCGCGATGCAGCTGGTCGACCGCGTCCTCGCAGCCCTTGCGTGAGAACACGAACAGGATGGCCGGCAGCCAGCTGCGGGCGGCGAGTTCCTCGACGACCTGCGGCCGGCTCGGCCAGCGCAGCCGGACCGAGGGCGCCTGGCGCCGTCCCTTGTTCGAGACCCGGTTGCGCTGCCGTGCGCGCCGCTCCAGCATGATGACGTCCGGGTTGGGCACGCCGGCCAGTGCCTGCGAAGCGCGCTCCCGGTGCTCCTTGGTGGCACCGCCCTTGCGTCCGGCGCGGAAGGTGTCGTAGACGCGGTCGTTGACGAAGTAGTGGTGGCGCAGCGGGACCGGGCGCGACTCCTCGAGGACCAGCTCGCAGCCCTCACCGGCGTCGGCGGGCCCATGTGCGGAGCGGACCTGGTCGAGCCACTGCCCGAACTCCTCGGCGTTGGACACCGTGGCCGAGAGCGACGCGATCTGGACCGAGGCCGGCAGCTGCACGATGACCTCCTCCCACACCGCCCCGCGGCTGCGATCGGCGAGGTAGTGGACCTCGTCCAGGACCACGTGACGCAGGTTCGTCAGCGTCCGGGAGGCCTCGTAGATCATGTTGCGCAGCACCTCGGTGGTCATGACGACCACGGGGGCGTTGCCGTTGACCGAGCGGTCCCCGGTGAGCAGCCCGACCTGCTCAGGGCCGTAGCGCAGGACCAGGTCCCGGTACTTCTGGTTGGACAGCGCCTTGATCGGCGTGGTGTAGAAGGCCTTGCCGCCTCGGGCGATGGCGTCGTGGCAGGCGAACTCGCCGACCACGGTCTTGCCTGCCCCGGTCGGCGCAGCGACGAGCACGGACCGGCCCTGGACCAGCGCGTCGATCGCCTGCCGCTGGAACGGATCCAGCGGGAAGCCGAGCTGTGCCACGAAACGCTCGACGTGGCTGGCGCGCTCCTCGTGCGGTTCCACGGTGCCTCGGTGGGGATCGGGGGCGGTCCGGGGGCGGTCCGGGGGCGGTCCGGGGGGGCCGGCTCGCCGGGTGATGGACCCGCCGGATGACGGACACGCCGCGTGCCGGACCCGCCGGGTCGCGGGCAGACTACGGCTTCGCCGGCCCGGGTCCGGGCAGGTGGGAAGCCGGCTCAGGGCGCCCGGCCCTCCTCGAAGCCGCGCAACGACGGCAGCGGTCCGACGTCGGTGCGGGCACCGTCGAGGTCGCTGGTCGAGGCTCGGGCGCTCGCGGTCAGCTGCTCCGAGCGGATCCGGAGGCGGCCCACCTCGGTCGTCAGGTCCCGGCGCAGGAGCTCGTCGTCCACCGAGGCCGCGTGTCCGAGCACCTCGACGGCGTCACGCGAGAGCGTGACCGCGGTGATGAACTGGCGTTGGACCGGCCGCGCCGAGGTCGGCACGTCGGCTGCCGCCAGACGCATCAGCGCCGCGTCGTAGGCGCCGAGCCAGCCCTCGAGATGCGACTCGACCGGACGGGGGTCGCCGTCGCGGCGCAGGGCGATCAGCGCCTCGCTGACGGGCACCCGGTCCTCGGTCGACGAGGTCCAGATCCCATCGGCGTCCAGTGCGATGGGCAGCACCGAGGTGGCAACGGCCTGGCCGGCACCGGGCCCGGTGTCGGGCGCTGTGGCGCGGCCGATCACACCGCCGAGCAGGGCCGCCACCACCCCGATCAGCACCATCGGTCCGAGCCGCAGTCGGCGTGCCGACAGCTGGGCTCTGAGGTGCAGCGGGGCCCTGGCCGGGTGTTCGCTCCCGGGCTTCGGAGCGGGGACGGAGCTCATCGCTGCCGTCGGGTCCGCCGACGGTCGATCAGCCAGGCGGCCAGGATCGACAGCTCGTAGAACGCGATCATCGGTCCGGCGACCAGCAGCAGGGTCACCGCGTCGGCGGTCGGCGTGATGAGCGCGGCCAGGGTCACCATGGCGACGATGGCGTAGGGCCGAGCTGCCCGCAGGTTCGCCGACGTGAGCACCCCGACCAGCACGAGCGACACCAGGACCAGCGGCAGCTCGAAGACGAGGCCGAAGGCCAGGCACATCCGCAGGAAGAACGACAGGTACTCCGAGGCCGACAGGAAGGCTTCGATCCTCGGGCCACCGAGCGCGAGGAGCACCCGCAGCGCCTGCGGGATGATCAGGTACGCCGCCATGATCCCCACGGCCAGCATGACCTGGCTGAGCACCACGAAGGGCAACGTGTAGCGACGTTCTCGCTTGGTGAGGCCGGGGGTCACGAAACGCCACAACTGGTAGAAGATCACCGGCCCGCCCACGAACAGGCCGATCATCAGCGAGGCCCGGATCCGGACGGAGAAGGGCTCCAGGGGCTTGAGCGCGATCAGGTTGCAGTTCTCGCGGCCCGCCTCGACGACCTCGCAGTACGGAGCGATCAGCAGGTCGAGCAGGGCGGGGAACACCGCGTAGCCGACCGCGGTGCCGATCGCGAGCGCGATGATGGCCCGCACCAGCCGCGTGCGGAGCTCGCGGAGATGCTCGGTGAGCGTCATCTCCCCCGCGGGGCGCGGGGGGACCTCCTCGTCAGCCGCCAAGCGCCGTCAGCGCCCTGGATCCGCGTCCGGATCCGAGGCCCGCTGGTTGCCGTCCTCGGTTGCCCGGGCATCGTCCGCCGCGTCATCGTCCGCCGCGTCATCGTCGTCCAGCGCGTCCTTGGTCGCCTTCCGGAACTCCTTCATGGAGGAGCCGATGGACCCCGCGAGATCGGGGAGGCGCTTCGCTCCGAACAGCAGCAGCACGATGACGAGGATGATGACGAGTTCGGTCGGTCCCAACCTCACGGGCCTGCTCCTCGTTGGTGTGCCCGACCAGCCTACCAGCGACTGAGCCGTGTTCCCGGCCGTTGTCCAGCCGTGTTCCCGGCTGTTGTCCAGCCGTGTTCCCGGCTGTTGCTCAGCGGCGTCGCCGGCTGCTGCTCAGCTGCTCGAGGCTCGCGTGCAGCCGGTCGAGCTCGCCGCGGGTGACGATCTGCTGGTCACCGATCGCGGCTGATGCCGCCGTGAGCCGCTTGGCAACGGTCGTCGCATCGTCGATCGCACGACCGACCCGCTGGGTGACGACCGTGGCGACCGCCGCGATCGCGAGCACCGTGATCAGTGCACCGATGACGATGGCGACGAGGGCGATGCTGCTCATCACGGGGTCCTGGCCGGGTGGACCGGGAGCCTACCGAGCCGGGTGGTGGTCCTGCCTCACGCAGGGCTGGACCGCAGCAGGTCCGTGAACCAGTCCGCGCGCTCGAGGGCGAGGTGGAGATCGAGGAGATCGTCGTGGGTGAGACGGGGACCGTCCGGTGGGAACTCGGGGTGCGGCGGGAGCGCCGGTTCGGCCTCGGCGACCGCGACACCACCGGTGGTCAGCAGCTGGGCGATCCGTTCGTCGGCCGGTTTGGCGATGACATCCTCGCAGTCCGGACACCGGAACCGGTACTCACTGCCATCCGAGACCAGGCCGTCGGGGGCACGCACGACGTGCAGGACGACATCGTCGGGTCGCAGGTCGACCTCGCCACAGGATGGGCAGCTGGCGCGGATGCGGGTCATCTCGCGACCTCCTCGGGTAGACGCATCCCAGGTGTCGGCGCATGGCTGGGCGGCCTGTAGCCCCGGATCGTGCCGAGCGGGGGTGGGCCGGGCCGTGACGACCCGGGCGCGATCCCACCGATCCACGCGCCGGCCCGTTGGGTCACGGCGCGGAGGGGTTCAGGGCCTGCCGGCGCGCTCCAACGCTCGCTCGGCCTGTTCGCGGACCACCACGATCAGCTCATGTGGCTCCTCGACCACCGCTTCCCCGGCCGCCATCAGCACGAGCTGGGCCACGAAGCGCACAGCGTCCGTGCGCAGCCGCAGGGTCGCGCCCCCGTCGGGGTGGTCGATGCTCTCGTCTACGACGACCGCGTCCTCCAGCCAGCGCCCCCTGGGGCTGACCCGCAGGACGACGGACACGTCATCGGGGCCGGGGACGTAGCGCGGCGGGTCGAGCTGCGCGGGTGCCGGCACCGTCGCTGCTCGTCCGCTGGTGCGGGCCGCTGCGACCCGATCGAGGCGGAAGACCCGCCGCTCCCCCACCCCGTGGTCGTGACCCTGTAGATACCAGTTCCCCTCACGCACGTGGAGCGCCCACGGGTCGACGACCCGCTCGGTCGGCACGTCGTCCGCTCGGCCCTGGTAGTCGAGCAGCACCTGCTCGCGGTCGCGCACGGCACGGCGCAGGAGCGGGAGCAGCTGCACCTGCTCGGGCTCCAGCACGTCCGCTGAGCGCTCCGGGATGTCCAGTGCGGCACGGATCCGGCCCACCGCCCGGCGCAGCGCCGGCAGCTCGTCGCCGAGGGCTTCGGCCACCGCGTCCACCGTGACCACCAGCCGCAGTGCCTCCCGCGGGGTCGGACGCAGTGGGCGCTTGAGCTCCTCGGCCAGGCGCAGGACGACGCGGTCCTCGACGAGGGTGACCTCGAACAGGTCCCCGCCACCGAGCCCCGGCAACCCGCAGAAGTCGAGGTGACCGAGATCCGCGCGGATCGTGTCCTCGGACACCTGGAAGGTCGCGGCGACCTCGGCGACGCTGGCACCGGGGCGCTCCAGCAGCCAGGGCACCATGGTGAGCAGGCGTGCCACGTCGGCTGCGGCGCTCACCCGGCCACCTCGGGGTCCTCGGCGCCGGCACCGCTCCCGTGGTCGGCGGCCGGTGGTCCGCCGTGGGCGGCCAGGACGGCGCTGAGTCCCGCGCGGACCTGTGCACGCAGCTGCGGCGGCCCCAGCACCTCGATCGAGGACCCGAGGCCGAGGACCCACGCCCGGTCCCGGACCGGGTGCAGCTCGTCCAGGGTCAGCACCGGCCAGCCGTCGTGGGTGCGGCCGGTGTCGCGCCCGCCACGCAGTTCGACCGCCCAGCGGGCCTCCGGCGCCACCGCGAGGGTGACCTCGACGCCGGGCAGCGCCGGACCCGACACCGCGGCGGCCAGGTCGACGTCGTCGGGCGGGACGAACGCCCCCGCCTCGCCCACCGTGGCCGGGGTCTCGGTCATGCGGTCCAGCCGGAACGCCCGGAGCGCGTCGCGGGTGTGATCGCGACCGACGAGGTACCAGGCGGCACGGCGCTGCACCACGCCGTAGGGATCGACCGTCCGGATCGAGGTGGTCCCGTCGGCGCCGCGGTAGGTGAACCGCACGGGGATGCGCTGGACGACGGCGTCGGCCACCGCATCGACCGGCTCGGCCGAGACGTCCACCCTGGTCTCGCCCGGCAGGTCCAGGGGGATCGGATCCGGCGCACGTGCCGCCAGCTTGGCCAGCGCGAGCGGGGTGTCCTGGGCGCCCGTCAGGCGCACCGCCAGCGCCAGGGCGGCCACCTCCTCGCCGGTCAGCTCGACGTCGGGCAGCTCGTAGGAGCGGCGACGGATCGTGTAGCCGAGCTCATCGCTCATCGGCAGCGCGACCGTCTCGATGGGGACTCCGAGCGCCCGGAGCTCGTCCTTGTCGCGCTCGAACATCCGGCGCGCGCTCGCCGTGGTGCCCTCGGTGTAGTAGCGGGTCCGCCGGCGGATCTCGGCCAGGCTCATCGCGCCGGGCGCCTCGAGGAGAGCGACGGTCAGGTTGACCAGACGTTCGACCTTCTCCGCCACCGGTCCTCCCGGGCCGCTCGTGGTCGCGAGCGTAGACGCGGCGGCTGGCAGCGCCACCTACCGTCGCGGGTGCCCGCAGCCGCAGACGGTAGGAGACCCAGGTGGACCCGAGCGAGACCGCGTCGAACGAGCCGGGCGAGGGACCTGCGCCGGCGGATCCGGCGTCGGCGAGCGAGACTCCCCCCGACGGGCTGAGCGGGCCCCGTGCGCCGGCCGGTCCGGTGGACCCGGTGCTGCTCCGCGAGGCGGTCGGACAGGTGGTCCCCGACGGGTTCCACCACGACGTGGTCCAGGTCCGGGTGATCATCCCGCATCCCGTCGGTGCGGTCTGGGGGTGGCTCGACGATCCCGCGACCTTCGTGGACGGGCAGGTGTGGCCCTTCGCCGTGGAGTTCCACCACCCGCCGGGCACGCACGCCTTCCGGCCCGGCGTGCGCAACGACCATCACGGTCCGTTCCTGAGCCTGCCGGCGGTGGTGGGGGCCGTCCGGCCGCCGGCCCACCGGGAGCTGCTGTACCTCTACGGCGCCCACGTGTTCAGTACGCGCCTACTCCGGCCTTCGCGCCTGCTGTTCGATCTGGAGTCGAGCCACGATCAGCGCCGTACCCGTCTGACCGTGACCACCGAGGCGGTCGTGCGCGCCCCGGTGCTGGGCCTGTGGCGAGCGGGGAACCGGTGGTTCTGGCCCCGCCTCGGCCGGTGGTGCGACGCGAGCCTGTCGGCCCGTGCCGACGGCACGCTCTGAGACCACCGCGGCGGACACCGCCGGTCGCACGGCGGCGGACACCGCCGTTCACGCGGCGGCTGACACCGCAGGTCACATCGCGGCGATCAACCGATCCACGCGCTCGTCCTCGGCCCGGAAGGGGTCCTTGCACAGCACCGTGCGCTGGGCCTGATCGTTCAGCTTGAGGTGCACCCAGTCCACGGTGTAGTCGCGTCGTTTGGCCTTGGCCTCGCGGACGAAGCGGCCCCGCAGGGCTGCCCGCGTCGTAGCGGGTGGCTCGGTCCGGGCACGCTCCACCTCGGCGTCGTCGAGGACGCGCTCGACCCGTCCCTGTCGTGCCAGCAGGTGGTAGAGACCGCGGTCGCGCAGGACGTCGTGGTAGGACAGGTCGAGCAGGCCCACCCTGGGGTCGGTCAGCGCCAGATCGTGCTTGGCGCGGTAGGCCTCGACCAGCTGGTACTTGGCCACCCAGTCGAGCTTGCGACCCAACGACATGGGATCGGTCTCGAGCCGTTCGAGCACGTCACGCCACGCGGCCACGACGTGTCGGTCGGTCTCGGTCGCGTCGGGATCGGCCGCGACGAAACGGTCGACCCGTTCGAGGTAGGCCTGCTGGATCTCCAACGCGCTCAGCTCGCGGCCGTTGGCCAGACGCAGGCGTCTCGTCCCGGTCAGGTCGTGGCTGATGTCGCGGATCGAGCGGATCGGGTTGTCCAGCGACATCTCCCTGAGGACGGCCTGTTGTTCGAGCATCCGCAGCACCAGGTCGCAGGTCGCGACCTTCAGCCAGGTGGTGTACTCGCTCATGTTCGAGTCGCCGACGATCACGTGGAGGCGGCGGAACCGTTCCGCATCGGCGTGGGGTTCGTCCCGGGTGTTGATGATGGGCCGCGAACGGGTCGTCGCCGAGGAGACCCCCTCCCAGATGTGCTCGGCGCGCTGCGACAGGGCGAAGATCGTCCCCCGTGGGGTCTGCAGCACCTTGCCGGCGCCGGCGAAGACCTGCCGGGTCACGAGGAAGGGGATCAGGGCCTCCGCGAGGCGCTGGAACTCCCCCACCCGGGCGACCAGGTAGTTCTCGTGGCAGCCGTAGGAGTTGCCGGCGGAGTCGGTGTTGTTCTTGAACAGCGAGATGCGTCCGTCGACGCCCTCCTCGGCCAGGCGTTCCTCGGCCGAGCGGACCAGCGCCTCGACGATCCGTTCCCCGGCCCGGTCGTGGGTGGTGACCTGCAGCGGGGAATCGCACTCGGGCGTGGCGTACTCCGGGTGGGAGCCGACATCGAGGTAGAGCCGGGAACCGTTCTCCAGGAACACGTTGGAGGAGCGACCCCACGACACGACGCGACGGAACAGGTAGCGGGCGACCTCGTCAGGGCTGAGGCGACGCTGGCCGTCGATGGTGCAGGTGACGCCGTACTCGGTCTCGATGCCGAAGATGCGCCGTCTCATGCCGCGCTCCTGCTGTCCGCGCCGGGTCCGGTTGCTGCCCGCCCGGTCGGTGGCTGCACGACGGCCGCCGGGTCACCGACGGCGCTTGTGACCGGCACCGGCTGCGGGCGGTTCACGCGTCGAGGATCGCGGTGAGCTCGTCCACCGCCAACCGGAAGAAGCGGCGGCGGGGCCGGCGCGCGTCCAGTCCCGAGACCTCCAGGACCTCCGCCTTCAGGGTCCGACCAGCCACGTCCGACAGCGCGCCGACGGCAGCACGCACGGCGCTGTCGCGATCCATCCCGGGCAGGAAGCGCTCCTGGAGCTTGGCCCGCAGCGGCTCGGTGTCTCCCCCGATCGCCACGAAACGGTGCTCGTCCACGATCGACCCGTCGTAGAGGATGTGGAACAACTCGAGGCCCCCGGCGATCCCGGTCTCCGCGCCGGCCTCCGCGTCGTCCGGGTCGTGTGCGTCGTCCGGGTCGTGTGCGTCGGTCTCGTTGCTGGTCGTCTCGTCGTCCGGGTCGTGTGCGTCGGTCTCCTCGTCGTCCTGCTGCCCGGTGGCCGGTGGCCCGCTGCTGGCCCCTCCCCCGTCGCTGTGTGAGGCATCGACCTGGGCGATCAGCAGCTCGACCTCGAAGGGCTTGGTCTCGCCCATGAAGCTGGCACCGAGCGCCTGTGAGTAGGCGTTGGCGAGAGGTTTGGCCGTGACGTCCTCCCGCGCGTACTGGTAGCCCTTGACGTCGGCCAGTCGGATGCCCGCCACGCGCAACGCTTCGAACTCGTTGTAGCGGCCGACAGCGGCGAACCCGATCGAGTCGTAGATCTCCGAGGTCTTGTGCAGCGACGCCGAGGGGTTCTCCCCGGCGAAGACCACCCCGTGGGCGAACTCGACCGCGACCAGGGCCCGCCCCCGCGCGATGCCCTTGCGGGCGTACTCCGCCCGGTCCTTCATGAGCTGTTCGGGGGCGACGTAGAAGTTGGCGGCCACTGCGGGTTCCTTGGTCTCGTATGGGCTCAGGAGCTCTTCGGTGGCGCGTGGGCCGCGTCGGTGGGTACCGGCCGGGTCACCGGCGTCGGTGGGCGAAGACGGCCTCGACGTGCGCAGCGACCTCGTCGTCCCCGAGTTCCCGGTAGCCGTCCGCGTCGATGACGGCGATGATGGGGAAGATCCGACGGATCAGGTCGGGACCACCGGTCGCGCTGTCCTCCTCGGCCGCGTCCGCGAGCGCCTCCAGCGCGGTGCGCACGGCGGTGTCGGGCGCTCCCTCGGGGTCGACCAGACGCTTCAGCGTGGCCCGCGCTGCCAGGGAGCCGGAGCCGGTGGCGGCCTGCTCGGTCGCGACGTAACGGCCACCGACGGGGTCATATTCGAAGATCCGGGGCGTGTGGGTGCGCGGGTCGATGCCCGCGAACAGTGGCACGACCACGAGCCCCTGCATCGCCATCGGGAGGTGGGCACGCAGCAGTCCGGCGAGCTTGTTCGACTTGCCTTCCAACGACAGCGGCTCGCCCTCGACCTTCTCGTAGTGCTCGAGCTCGGTGGCGAAGACCTTGGCCAGCTCCATGGCCGGGCCGGCCGCTCCCGAGATCCCGATCGCCGAGGCGTCGTCGGCCGGGAACACCTTGCGCATGTCCCCGCGGGAGATGAGGTTGCCCGCCGTGGCCCGTCGGTCGCCGGCGACCACCACGCTGTGACGGGCGATGACGGCCAGGACGGTGGTCCCCTCCACGAGCTGGTCCCTGAGCTGCGCCGGCACCTCCGCCCCGCCGAGGATCGTGGGGACGGCGTCCGGGGCCATCGCCCGCAGCGTCGCTGCGAACGAACTGCGCTGCACGTCGAACGCGGTGGGGAAGGCGGAATGCAACGCCTCGGGGTGTGAGCTCACGGACGACCTCCGGCTGGGTGAGCGAGCGTAACGCGCCCTCGCCCGTTGCCGTGTCGGGCGCTGGCCGCTGCCGCCCGTCTCCGTGTCGGGCGCTGGTCGCTGCCGCCCGTCTCCGTGTCGGGCGCTGGTCGACTGGCCACCCGTCGGCCCGGAGGCCAGCCGCCGCCCGCCACGAGTGACTACGGTCCTCAGGGGAGCGGTCACCGATCTGAGGGAGGCAAGCCGTGAAGCGCATCGTCGTGGGTGTCGACGGGTCCGAAGGTTCACAACGTGCGCTGGACTGGGCCGCACAGGAGGCGGGCCTGCGTGCTGCCAGCCTCGAGGTCGTCACGACCTATCTCTCCGAGCCCGAGTGGGCTGGTTTCCCGGTCGACGGCGGGATGAGCTCCGCACAGATCGAAGATGCCCGCCAGAGCATCGAGATGGCCACTCGCCGAGCGGCCATCTCGATGCTCTGGCGGGCATCTTCGATCTGTGCGGAGCTCATCCCGCCGTCGACCGGGAAACCAGCCCACTCGGGCTCGGAGAGATAGGTCGTGACGACCT
>JAWOCZ010000179.1:0-34109 GCA_046483565.1 Nitriliruptoraceae bacterium | reverse complement strand
CGGGATCGAGCACGTGCACGAACGGCTCCTCCTCGTAGGCCGCCACGAGCGCGTCCTGGACCTCGTCGGCGCCGACGCCGTCACGCAGCCCGGCGTAGCACGTGGCCAGCAGGCCTCGGCTCATCGGCACCAGGTGTGGGGTGAAGCTGATGGCGCCGAGCGCGCCGGGCAGCCACCGCTCGATCTCCCCGGTGTGCCGGTGACCGGGGGCGCCGTAGGCGGTCAGGCTGCCGTGGAGGTGGGCGAGGTGCAGGTGGTCCTTGGCGGCCCGGCCCGCCCCCGAGGTCCCGGACTTGGCGTCCACCACGATCGAGCCGGGCGTGAGCAGTTCGGCCAGTGGGGCCAGTCCCAGCAGGGTCGCGGTCGGGTAGCAACCGGGGTTGGCGACCAGGCTCGCGCCGAGGATCCGGTCGCGTTCGAGCTCCGGGAGCCCGTAGGCGACGTCCGCAGCAGCAGCCTCGTCCCCGGCCGCCAGTTCGGGGCGGGGATGCGGCTCGCCGTACCAGGTCGCGAAGCCATCGACGCTGAGCCGGAACGCCGCCGACAGGTCCACCACCGGCGTCCCGGCGTCGTACAGGGCGGCGCCGAGCTCCAACGCCGCACCGTGCGGGGTGGCCAGGACCACCAGGTCGAGCTCCGCGAGCACCTCGAGGTCGATCGGGTCGAAGGTGCGCCCGCCGGCCAGGTTGGGGAACAGCGACGCGACGGCCTCCCCGGCCTGTGAGCGGGCCGCGACCACCTCGGCGTCCATGGTCGGGTGGGCTCCCAGCAGGCGGAGCAGCTCGGCGCCTCCGTACCCGGAGGCGCCCACGATGCCGAGGCGGTGGTTCACGACGGGCTCCGTGCGCAGTGGTCGGTCCGGTCCCGCGCACAGGATGCAGGAAGCTGCAGGATTATGCAAAGCGGGCGTGTTCCGCCCGTCCGGCGCATCGCTACCGTCACGCCCGACCCGGGTCGCACGCGCGCGACCACCGACCGGAGCGGAGGCACCGTGACCACCCCAGCTGACCCCTCCTTCCCCACCGACGACGCCGGAGCCGCGCCCGTATCGCCCGCCACCTCGCCCGCCACCTCGCCCGCCACCTCGCCCGCCACCGCGGAGCTCGAGCGGATGCTCGCCTCACCGCGTCTGTCGGGGCTGGCGGCCGCGCGGGACGGCTCGCTGTTGGCCGTGGCCGTGGCGACGCCGAGCCCGAACGGCAAGCGCTACCGCTCGTCCATCTGGGGGCTGGACCCGGCCGGCGAGGAGGCACCCCGCCGCCTCACGCGGGCCGCCCCGGGTGAGACCGGCGCGACCTTCACCGCGGGCGGTGACCTGCTGTTCACCTCGGCCCGGCCGGACCCGGACGCCGAGGACACACCGGAGGATCCCCCGAGCGCCCTGTGGCGCCTGCCCCGTGGTGGTGGGGAGGCCGAGCTGCTGGTCGCACCGAAGGCCGGCGTCGGCGGGGTCGTCGCGGCCAAGGACGCCGAGGTGGCGGTGTTCACCGCACGGATCCACCGCGGCGCCGACACGCTGACCGCCGACGCGGAGCAGGACGACGCGCGCCGCGACGCGGGGGTGAGCGCGCACCTCTACGACCGCGGCGAGTACCCGATCCGCTTCTGGGATCACTGGCTCGGTCCCCGCGAGCCCGCGCTGTGGGTCCTCGACCTGACACGGCCGGAGGAGGATGCCGTCCGGCTCCTGGCCCGCGGCCCGTCGCTGGAGGGTGCGAGCTTCGCGCTCGATCCCGACGGCACCACGGTGGTGACCAGCTGGCGACGGACCGGCGCCCGCCGGCACCCGGGTGACCTGGCCAGTGATCTGGTGGCGATCGACGTCGCGTCCGGACAGCGACGGGTCCTGCTCGCGGACGGGCGTGACCACGACAGCCCGGACCTCTCCGCCGACGGCCGGTGGGTGGTCTGCGTCGCGAGTGATCTGGGTGCCCCGGACCGTGCCGAGGAGGACACCCTGGTCGTGCTCGACCTGGCCGAGGGCACCAGCCAGGACCTGGCCACGGAACTGGACCGCTGGCCATCGGCGCCGAAGTGGCTGCCGAGCGGTGACGCCGTCGTCTGTGCCACCGACGACTCAGGCCACCGGCCCCTCCTGCGCATCGACGTGGCCGACGGCCGGGTGACGCGGCTGACCGGCGACGGCGCCTTCACCGACGCCGTCGTCGCCGGTGACGGCACGCTGCACGCCCTGGGTTCCGCGGTCGACGCGCCGCCGCGTCCGGTCCACGTCGCCACCGACCGGGAAGGCCAGCATCCGCGGGCCCTGCCCTGCCCGGCGGGCGACGATCCGACGGTCGCTCGCGTGGAGCGACTCGTCACCACCGCCAGCGACGGGGTGGAGATCGGCTCGTGGCTGCTCACCCCATCCGAGGCGAAGGGGTCGTCACCGGTCCCGCTGGTGGTGATGGTCCACGGCGGGCCGCTGTCGTCGTGGAACGGCTGGCACTGGCGGTGGAACCCGCACGTGCTGGCCGCCGCCGGCTACGCGGTGCTGCTGCCGGACCCGGCGCTGTCGACCGGCTACGGGCGCGCGTTCATCGAGCGTGGCTGGGGCCGGTGGTTCGACGCCCCCTACACCGACGTGATGGCCACCGTCGAGGATGCCGCATCGCGCGCCGACATCGATGCGGAGCGGGTGGCGGTCGCCGGGGGGTCGTTCGGCGGTTACCTCGTCAACTGGATCGCCGGGCAGACCGACCGGTTCCGCGCGATCGTCACCCACGCGTCCCTGTGGTCGCTCCCCGGCTTCCACGGCACCACGGACGCCGGGCTGATCTGGGAGCGCGAGTTCGGTGATCCCTACCAGGACCCGAGCCGGTACGTGGAGAACTCGCCCGACCGCCACGTCGGCCGGATCACGACCCCGATGCTGGTGATCCACGGGGAGAAGGACCTGCGGGTCCCGATCAGCGAGGGGCTGACGCTGTGGACCGACCTGGTCCGCCACGACGTGGAGGCGAGGTTCCTGTACTTCCCGGACGAGCACCACTGGGTGCTCAAGCCCCAGCACGCCCGGCTGTGGTATGAGACGGTGCTCGCCTTCCTGGCCGAGCACCTGCACGGGGAGCCGTTCGAACGACCGGCGCTGCTGTGACATCCGAGCGTCGGTGACGCGCGGCTCAGGTGGCCGGGGGCGGGTTCCTGCGCAGACGCTTGATCTCGCCCCGGCGCTTCTTCTGCTCGAGCCGCCGTTCCTTCGACCCCCTGCTCGGCCGGGTCCGCCGCCGCTGCCGGGGTGGTTCGAGCGCCTCCCCCACGATCGAGGCGAAGCGGGAGAGCACGGCCTCGCGGTTGCGGTGCTGGCTCTTGTGCTCCGAGCCGGTGAGGATCAGCACGCCGTCGGTGGTCAGACGGCTCGCCAGACGCTCCAGCAGCCGGGCCCGCTGCGCCTCGGACAACGACGCCGAGGTGGCGACGTTCCAGCGCAACTCCACCTTCGACTCGGTCGTGTTCACGCTCTGGCCACCAGGCCCGCTGGAGCGGGCCGTGCGCACCTCGAGCTCCGCCTCGGGCACCGAGACGCCGTACGGGAGCGTGATCTTCGGCATGGTTCCCAGGGTAGGAGCCACGCCGGTGAGCGCGCGTGGCTACCGCCGCAGCGTGGCCCCGACCGCCTCGGCAGCCGTGGCCACGGCGTCGATGACGGCCTCGGCGTCCGCGTCGGTGAGCTGACGCTCCGGGTCCTGCAGGCGCAGCCGCACGGCCACGCTGCGGCGACCCTCGCCGAGCTGCGCGCCGCGGTACTCGTCGAACCACCACAGCTCGTCGAGCAGCACGCCCACAGCGTCCCGCACGGCGCGTTCCAGGGTCGCGTAGGTGACCGTGTCGTCGGCCACCAGGGCGACGTCCACGTTCATGGCCGGATGCCGGACCAGGGTGCGGGCCGGGGTCGGCCGGTGCCCGGCGTCGGGCGTGACCGCCAGGAACGGCTCCAGCAGCAGCTCCCCCACGACGACCGGCTCCGGCAGGTCGCGAGCTTCGGCCTCGGCGGGGTGGAGCTGTCCGACGACACCGACCTCCTGTCCCTGGAGCACCAGGGCGGCGGTGCGACCGGGATGGAAGCCGTCCCGGGTGATGGCGACGCGTTCGAGCCGCCAGCCGGGATCGTCCGGTGGCGCCAGTCGCCGGGCGATGCGGTCGAGGACGTCGAGGACGTCCCACACCGACCAGGTGTCCTCGGTGTCCAACCAGCCATCGCCCAGCTTGCGTCCCTGCGCCGCCAGCGCGATGACGCGCGGCTGCAACGGGATCGGGTGCCCGTCCGGATCGGTCCATCGCCAATCGCTGCCGATGACGGCGTCGACAGCGGCGCCGAGCGGATCGTCGACCGGGCGGAAGCAGCGACCCAGCTCGACCAGGGCCACCCCCGGCCGGCCCTGACCGTGGTTGTGGCGCACGGCCTGCAGCAGCCCCTCCAGCAGGGACGGGCGCATCGCTGCGGCGTCCCGGGCCAGGGGGTTGGCGAGCAGGACACGGCCCGTGGAGGGCTGGACCCCGTCCAGGGCACTGGCCCCGACGAAGGGCCGGGTCTTGGCTTCGTGGAACCCTCCCGCCAGGGCGAGCTGGCGGGCGGTGCGCTCGGCCCGTTGCGCAGCGGTCAGACCGCCGGTGGTGGGCAGGGCCGGGAGATGGTCGGGGATGTTGTCGTAGCCGTGGAGCCGGGCGATCTCCTCGGTCAGATCGGCGGGCCGTGCCAGGTCACGACGCCAGCTCGGGGGGAGGACCTCCACTGACGCCTCCGGGCCCCCGGTCCCGTCCGGCGCGGCGACGACGGCCCCAGCACGCTCGAGCAGCGCCGTCTGCTGCTCGTCAGCGAGGTCGACCGCCAGGGTGCGGCGCACCCGGGCGGGGTCGAGCCGCACGCTGGGCCGTTCGGCCCAGCCCGGGGTCGCCCCGGCGCTGACCAGACCAGCGCCCGTCGCCCGCGCCCCGGCCAGGGACGCGAGCAGCCCGGCCGCCCGCGCGACCGCACGAGAGGCACCGGCCGGGTCCACGCCCCGCTCGAAGCGCATGCTGGCCTCGCTGGTCAGGCCGAGCCGCCGGGAGGTCCGTCGGATCGTGGTGGGGTCCCAGACCGCGCCCTCCAGCAGGATCCGACGGGTCGTCGCCGCGACCTCGGTGTCCGCCCCGCCCATCACGCCGGCGAGGCTGATGGCATGTTCGGCGTCGTCGATCACGAGGTCACCGGCCACCAGGGTGCGCTCCACGTCGTCGAGGGTCACCAGGCGCTCACCCTCGGCGGCGTCGCGGACGGTGAGCGAGGGACCGGCGATGCGGTCGAGGTCGAAGGCGTGCAGCGGCTGGCCGAGCTCGAGCATGACCAGGTTCGTGACGTCGACGGCGACGTCGATCGGGCGCATGCCCGACTGGGTCAAGCGCTGGCGCAGCCACAGCGGTGAGCCTCCCAGAGCCACGCCCTCGAGCACCCAGGTGTCGAACGAGGCGCACCCGTCGGTCCGCAGCGTGACGGGGATGCTCGGTCCGGCGGGTCGCTCGGGGACCGCCGGCGCCTGCCAGCTCGTGTCGAGGATCGCCGCGAGGTCGCGGGCCACCCCGAGGACGGAGAGGTGGTCGCCACGGTCGGCCTGGACGGCGATCTCGATCACCGGCTCCCCGACCGGGATCAGGTCGTCGAGGGAGGCGCCCACCGGGGTGTCGGGCGGTAGCACCAGGATGCCGCTGGCGTCCTCGCCGAGCTCCAGTTCCTTCGGGGAGGCGAGCATGCCGTGGGAGGTGATCCCACGGATCGGGCGGGAGGTGAGGTCGAGGCCCTTCGTCCCGTCGGGGCCGATCACGCCCGGCACGTGGCCGCCGGGCAGCGCGTGGACGACGACGTCACCGACGTCGAAGTTCGCCGCGCCGCACACGACCTCCACCTCGCCGTCACCGCCGTCGCCGGTGACGCGCACGAACCGGAGCTTGTCGGCGTCGGGGTGCGGCTCCCAGTGCAGGACACGGGCGGTGCGCAGGCCGGCGGCACCGGCGCCGGGGGTGGTGACGTCCTCCACCTCGAGGCCGGACAGGCTCATGATCTCGACCAGGTCGTCGACACCCAGGTCGAGGTCGACCAGGTCCTTGAGCCAGGACAGGGGGAGCTTCACGGGTGGTCCTCCACGTCGGTGGGGCGGCCAGGTCACCCCGGCCGGGCCGTCGATCGGTCACGACGCCCGTCCGGGACCGGGGATGGTCAGAAGCGTGCGAGGAAGCGGGCGTCGGCCTCGAACAGCTCGCGGATGTCCCGGACACCGTGCCGCAGCATCGCGACGCGCTCGATCCCGATCCCGAACGCGAACCCGGAGTAGCGCTCCGGGTCGATCCCGCACAGCTCGAGGACGTTCGGATCGACCATCCCGGCGCCGAGGATCTCGAGCCACCCGTGGTTGCCGCCGGGGCCGTCGAAGGAGACGTCAACCTCGGCGCTCGGCTCGGTGAAGGGGAAGAAGGAGGGGCGCAACCGGATCTGACGGTCGGCGCCGAACATGGCGCGCGCGAAGGCGAGCAGCGTCCCACGCAGGTCGGCCATCGTCACGTGCTCGTCGACGTACAGCCCCTCGATCTGGCTGAACACCGGGGAGTGGGTCGCGTCCACCGCGTCGGCGCGGTAGGTCCGACCCGGGACGACCACGGCGATCGGGGGCGCCTGGCTGGTCATGACCCGGGCCTGGACCGGCGAGGTGTGGGTCCGCAGCACGACGTCGTCGAACCCGTCGACGTAGATCGTGTCCATCTCCTGGCGGGCCGGGTGGTCGGGCTCGATGTTGAGCAGGTCGAAGTTGTAGGCCCCCGCCTCCGCCTCGGGTCCCTCGGCGACCCTGAAGCCCATGCCGGTGAACACCGACAGCATCTCCTCCTCGACCTGGGTGAGCAGGTGGGGACGTCCGGGAGGCACACGGCGAGGTGGCAGGGTCAGATCGAGACGCTCACTCTCGAGCCGTGCGGTCAGGGCCGCGTCGGCCAGGGCCTCCCGGCGGACGTCGAACGCCTCCTGGAAGGCCATGCGGAAGGCGTTGAGCCGCTGCCCGAGGTCCTTGCGGTCGGCCGGCTCGAGGTCGCGCATGGTGGCCTGGATGCGCGCGAGGTCCGAGCGCTTGCCGGTGAAGGTGACCCGGACCTGGTCGAGCTCCGCGAGGTCCTCGGCGGCGGCGATGGCCGCCAACGCCTGCTGGCTCAGCTCGTCGAGCGTGCTCACGGTCTGCCTTCCTCACGACGCGGTTGCCCTCCGCGGCCGCGCATCGGTGTGACGGCAGCGTCCGGCGGAGCGAGGGCAGGGTAGACGCCCGGGCCCGGTGCCCGCGTCGGGCGAGCCCCGGCGATCGAGCGCCGTGCGACACCGGCCACCCCGTCAGGACCGGGTGGCGGTGTGGATGGCGATGGCGGCCGCCGCGGCCACGTTCAACGACTCCGCCCGCGGGTGCAGGGCGATCGCGATCGTGGTGTCGAGCAGGGCAACGGCGTTCGGCTCCAGTCCGTGGGCCTCGTTGCCGAGCACCAGGCACACCGCCCCCGCCCGCCCGGCGAGCACCTCGAGCGGCTCGGCCCCGGCCGCATCGAGGCCGACGAGCAGGCGTCCGCTGGCACGGGCGGCCGCGGCCACCTCGGCCAGGGCGACGTCGGTCACGATCGGCAGGTGGTAGGTGGAACCGACGGCCGCGCGCACGGTCTTGGGCGCGAAGGCGTCCACGCTGCCGGCGGTCAGCACCACGCCGGCGGCCCCGAGCGCATCGGCCGTCCGCAGGATCGTGCCGGCGTTGCCGGGATCCGCGATCCGGTCCAGGACGACGAGTGCTCCGGCACCGACGGCATCCAGCCGTGCGGTCACGCTCCGTGCGACGGCCACGATGCCCTGGGGGGTGGTGGCGTCGGCGAGGTGGTCCAGCACGTGGTCGGCGACCACCTCGACGTGATGGTCCACGGTGATCGTGGTGCTCTCGGCGACGAACACCTCCGTCACCACCCCGGCTGCGAGCGCCTCCCGGACGGCCCGGGGACCCTCGACCAGGTGCAGGCCACGTTCGCGGCGCTCCCGCGCACGATGCAACCCCCGCGCCGCCTGGACACGGGGGTTACGGGTGGAGGTGATCACCGGGGGCGCCGCCGTGGCCCGGGCCGGCGCGTCAGGCCGCCTCCGCCGCGATCGCGTCCTTGGCGAGCTGGACCAGGGCCCCGAACGCGGCCGCGTCCTGGACGGCGAGATCGGCGAGGTTCTTGCGGTCGACCTCGACCTCGGCCAGCTTCAGCCCGTGCACGAGACGGCTGTAGGACAGCCCCTCCTGCCGGGCAGCCGCGTTGATACGGGCGATCCAGAGCCGGCGGAAGTCGCCCTTGCGGGCGCGGCGGTCGGCGTACTGGTAGCGACCGGCGTGGTCGACGGCCTCGTTGGCGACCTTGAACCGCCGGCTGCGGGCGCCGCGGTAGCCCTTCGCGCGGTCGAGGACCGCCTTGTGGCCCTTCTTGGCGTGGACGCCACCCTTGACGCGTGCCATGGTCGTGCTCCTTGTGGGATCGTGCCGGCGCGCGTGCGGGGGCGTCCGGCGGTGCATCGCTCAGCGGCGACTCACTGGTTGAGCAGCTTCTTGATCTTCTTCGCGTCGGGCGCCGCGATCTCGCGCTCGCCGGCGAGCCGGCGTGTGCGGCGGGAGCTCTTGTGCACGAGCAGGTGCGCACGGTTCTTCTGTCGCGACATCACCTTGCCGTTGCGGGTGACGCGGAAGCGCTTCTTGGCGCCGCTGTGGGTCTTCTGCTTGGGCATGGGTCCTACCTCGTCTTCTCGCAGGTCTGGTCGCAGGCGGGCGTACGGTCACGCACCGCCGTGCGGGCATCCGCTGTCGCGGACACGGGTCGGATCAGGACGTCGGGGCGCCGTCGGCCGCCGCGCCGTCGTCCTTGGCTTGCTTGGCCTTCAGCGGCGCGAGCACCATGACCATGTTGCGGCCGTCGACCTTCGGGGTGGCCTCGACGGTGGCCAGCTCGCTCATGTCCTCCGCGAGGCGGTCCAGCAGCTTGAGCCCGAGCTCGGTGTGGGTCATCTCACGGCCACGGAACATGATCGAGGCGCGGACCTTGGCACCGTCCTCGAGGAACCGGCGGACGTGCCCCGACTTGGTGGCGTAGTCGTTGTCCGAGATCTTGGGGCGCATCTTGATCTCCTTGACCGAGATCTGGCTCTGCCGCTTGCGCGCCTCCTTCTGCTTCTGCTCGGCCTCGTACTTGGCCTTGCCCCAGTCCATGATGCGGCACACCGGCGGATCCGCCTGGGGTGCCACCTCGACGAGATCGCGGTCCTGCTCGCGGGCGCGGCGCAGTGCCTGAGCCAGGGGCACGATGCCCACCTGCTCGCCGTCGGCGTCCACGAGCCGGACCCGCGGGACCTTGATGTCCGCGTTCAGCCGGCGCTGCTGCTCGTCGATGTCGGTGCCTCCTGGTTCGGGATCCGGTCACTGGTCGGGGTCGTACGGGGAACGGGGGGTGGCGCGGCGTGAGGTCCTACGGGCCGCCGACGGTGTCGCCGCGCAACGCGAGATGGCGACCCCCACGAGGGTCGCCATCGGACGATGTCACCGGACGACGGGACCGTCAGGTCCCGTCGACCACATCGACCCGGAGAGGCGTGACCCCGCGGGTGGGTGCCTGGGCACCGCTTCGTCTTCTGTTGTCTCGTGCGCTGGTGCGGTGACCGCCGGCATCGCGGTGACCCGCGTGCCGTGGTCTGCGACCGCTCGCCGAGGGTAGCACCCTGCCGCGCCGCCGGTCGGTCAGCGGCCGGGGACCCACAGCCGCGAGCCGGCGCCGCCCCCCGCCGGGGGCTGCTGGGGCGGCTGGCTGGTCGCCCCCGCGTCCGGTCCGGTCGTGGCCGCCTCGTCCTGACCGGGGTCGGTGGCCAGGTCGCCGGACTCCTGCTGCCCTCCCGAGGCGGCCTGGGCGACCTGCTGCTCGCTCTCGACCTGGGCCATCCGCAGCTGCGTGAGCGCCTCGTCGAGCTGGGTGGTCAGCTCGTCCGGCACGTGACCGCGCACGGTGTCGGTGACCGCGCCGACGGTGTCGATCAGCAACCGACCGTCACGTCGGCCGAGCTTGACCTGCGCGGCGTTGAGCAGGGCGTTGACGACCTCGGCGAGCACCTGATCCACCGGCGCTTCCCGCAGCTGGGAGAGGTAGGCCTGGATCTCCTCCTGTGAGGGCTCCTGCTGGCCACCGAGGTCGGCAGCGGCGGATGGGTCGAACGGGACGTCGCTCACGCGGCGCTCCTCGGCGTCGGTGTCAGGGCGTGAAGCGCGAGCCTACCGGCGCGTACGCTGCCCGGGTCCGGGCCGTCACGTGCGTGTGCCCGGGTCCGCTGCCGCCGCCGCTCGTCGACCGAGGTGGAACGTTGAAGACCTTCGATGCGCTGTTCGCCGAGCTGTCCGACAAGGCCCGCGAGCGCCCAGCGGGCTCCGGCACCGTCGCGGCCCTGGACGCCGGTGTGCATCACATCGGCAAGAAGGTCGTCGAGGAGGCGGCGGAGGCGTGGATGGCGGCCGAACACGAGTCGCCCGACCGGGCAGCGGAGGAGATCAGCCAGCTGCTCTACCACGCACAGGTGCTGATGCTGGCGACGGGCCTCACCCTCGACGACGTCTACGCTCACCTCTGAGCGACGTCCCCTCCCGGGTCCGCACGACCCACGGCACCTGCCGGGTCCGCACCGCCCACCGCCGGGCCCCCTGTCCCACGAGGTCCTGATGCTGCGCATCGCCGTGCCCAACAAGGGCACCCTGTCCGAGCCCGCCTCGTCCATGCTGAAGGAGGCGGGCTACCGCCAGCGCCGTGACCAGCGCGAGCTGGTGCTGGCCGATCCGGACAACGAAACGGAGTTCTTCTTCCTCAGGCCCCGGGACATCGCCACCTACGTCGGCTCCGGACAGCTCGAGGTCGGCATCACCGGTCGGGACCTGCTGCTCGACGGTGAGAACGACGCCGAGGAGCTGCTCCCGCTCGGCTTCGGTGGCTCCACCTTCCGCTACGCCGCCGTGCCGGGCACGGCGACGACCGTCGCGGAGCTGGCCGGCCGTCGGATCGCGACCTCCTACCCCGGCATCGTCGCCCGCGACCTCGCGGCGCGTGGTCTGGACGCCGAGGTGATCAGGCTCGACGGCGCGGTCGAGACCGCGGTGCGGCTCGGCGTCGCCGACGTGATCGCCGACGTGGTGTCCACCGGCACGACCCTGCGTCAAGCCGGCCTCGAGGTCCTCGGGGACGCCATCCTCGAGTCCGAGGCGGTGCTGGTACGACGGCGGGGTGCCGTCTCCAACGGGGCCGTCGAGCAGCTCCTGCGCCGGCTCAACGGCGTCATCATCGCGCGCCGGTACGTGATGATGGACTACGACGTGCGCGTGGAGCGTCTCGACGAGGCGTGCGCGCTGACGCCGGGCATCGAGTCGCCGACCGTCAGCCCGCTGCACGACAAGGGCTGGGTCGCCGTTCGGTCGATGGTGCTGCGCAGCGAGACGAACCCGATCATGGATCAGCTGTGGGAGCTCGGGGCCCGCGGGATCCTGGTCACCGACATCCTCGCCTGCCGGCTCTAGCCGCACCCGCGACGCGACGGACGTCGGGCCCGACCGGGCCTCACACCCCGGCCGGCTCGACGACGACCTCATCGCACCACTCGCTGCCCGGGAACCCCACCCCGTGCCCGGCCACCAGCGTCAGGCTCCGGGTGGCCCGGGTGACGGCCACGTACAGCTGATGGGTGCCGACCTGCGAGCGGCCCATGATCCGGTCCGGGGCGACGACGACCACGTCGTCGAACTCGAGGCCCTTGGCCTCCCGGACCTCGAGGACGCGCACCCGGTCCAGGTCCTCGCGCGACGGGCCCGCCTCCAGGGCACGGCGCAGGCCGGCGACGTCGTCCTCGTCGGCCAGCACGCCGACGGTGCCACCACGCGCGGTGACCAGTGCGGTGACCGCCTCGACCGTGGTCTCCGGGACCGTGTCGGTGACGAGGTGACGGGGGCGCTGTCCCGCCGAGCGGACCGCCTGCGGGGCCAGCTCGGGGTCGTGGCCGGCCGCCGCCAGCACGGCCGTGGCGACCTCGGCGATCTCCGAGGGGGTGCGGTAGTTCACCTCGAGCGTGGCGATCTCGACCGCGCGCCGGCCGATCAGCCTCGCGACGGCCTGCCAGTCCGAGGGCTCGGAGACCCGGCTGCGCTGGGCGAGGTCGCCCACCACCGTCCAGGAGGCGTAGGGCCCGCGCCGGCTGACGGCGCGCCACTGCATCGGGCTGAGGTCCTGGGCCTCGTCGACGACGACGTGGGCGAAGTCACGGTAGCCCTCGGCCTCCACGTCGACGACCGGCGCCTCGACGTGGAGCGCCTCCGAGGCGAGTTGGATGCCCTCGTCGTCGCCGTCCCGCTGGCGCGGGGCTGATCGCCTGGCCGTGGGCTCGCCGAGCAGCGCGACCAACTCATCGAGGAGCGCGACGTCGTCGGTGGTCCACGTCGTGGCCTGCTCCCACGCCGCCGAGAGCCGGGCCCGGTCCTCCGCGGGCAGCAGCCCCTCGGCGACCACGTCGAGCGCCACCTCGCCGTCGGCCAGGGCGGTCAGGACGGCCGTGGCGTCGAGATCGGGCCAGAAGCACCGGCGCAGCAGCGTGACCTCCGGCGCGGCGTCGAGAGCGGCGTTGAAGCCGCTGCCCTCGCGGTCCTCGGGGACCCGCCGCCCCGCCGCCCGGTGCGCGGAGGCCCACGCCGCGTACAGGGCATCGGCCAACGCGTCGGCCACCACCGGGGACCGGTCGTGGTAGGCGCCACCGGGGACGTCCGCCCGCAGCCGCTCGAGGTGTCGTTGCCGCAGGGTGGTGAGCTTGGTCCCGGGGACGATCACCGTCGTCCCCTCGAAGGACAGGCGGGTGCTCGGCGGGATCGGTGGCAGCGCGTGGGACAGCGTCCGGCGGAGCACCTCGACCAGCTGCAGGTCGCCCTTGATCCTGGCCACCTCGGGGTCGTCCCAACCCCGCACCACGGTGCCCCGCGGTGCCATGCCGGCCAGGGGACGCTGGACGGCCCGGTCCTCCCCCAGCGCCGGCAGCACGCGGGCGGTGTACTCGGTGAAGGCCGCCGAGGGCCCGATCACCAGCACGCCCCGGCCTTCGAAGCGGTCCCGGTCGCGGTAGAGCAGGTAGGCGACCCGGTGGAGGGCGACGACGGTCTTGCCGGTCCCCGGCCCTCCGGAGACCACCATCGTCCCGGTCGCCGGGGCACGGATGATGCGGTCCTGCTCCTCCTGGATCGTCGCCACGATGTCGCGCATGGTCCCGCTGCGCTCGCGGCTCAGGGCCGCGAGCAGCGAGCCCTGGCCGGTCACCGCTCTGAGCCCGAGACGCGCTGCCGCCGTGCCGTCCAGCACCTCGTCGTCGAGGTCGACGAGCTCGCGTCCGCGCGCCACCAGGGTGCGTCGTCGAGCCACGCCGATCGGACGTGCCGCCGTGGCCTGGTAGAAGGCGGCCGCCGCCGGCGCCCGCCAGTCGACCAGCAGGACGTCGCCCTCCTCGTCGATCACCGACACCCGCCCCACGTGCAGCTCGTCGCCATCGGACAGATCGAGTCGGCCGAAGGCCAGGGACTCGACGTCGCCGAAGGTGAAGCGGGCCCGCCGGCTGGCGTGATGGTGTGCGGTGACATCGCGTTCGTAGCGCGCCTGGAAGGTGGCGCCCGAGCGATCGGCCGCAGCCGCGGTGGCCCGTTCCTCGGCCCGACGCCGGAGCTGCTCGACCCGGTCGTGGATGCGGTCGAGGTGGTGCTGCTCCACTTCCAGCGCGGCGCGCTTGTCCCCCGGTCGCGGGTCGGTGACCGGAGGCTCGGCAGCGTGGGCCCCGTGGCCGGACACGGGGCTCACAGACTCCGCAGCAACGTCGCGGTCTCCACGGCCGCCAGGGCCGCCTCGGCCCCCTTGTTCCCGAGCTTGCCGCCGGCACGGGCCACGGCCTGCTCCCAGTTCTCCGTGGTCAGGACGGCGTTGCCGATCGGGATCCCGTGGGCCCGGGCGATGGCGGCGGTGCCGCCCGAGCCTTCGCCGGCGATGTAGTCGAAGTGGGTCGTCTCGCCCCGGACGACGCAGCCGAGCGCCACCAGGGCGTCCACCTCGCCGCTGACCGCGAGCCGATCGAGCACCACCGGCAGCTCCCAGGCCCCGGGCACCCACAGCACCCGGAGGTCCTCCGCCGCCGCCCCGTGCCGCAGAAGGGCCCCGGTCGCCCCGTCGACCAGCGGACGCACGATCACCTCGTTGAACCGGGCGGCGACGATCGCGATCCGCAGACCGGACGCGTCCAGGGTGCCCTCCAGGTGCTGGATCCCGCTCACTCGCTGTCCTTTCCGTACAGGCGCTGCTGCGCGTCGTCGTCGGTCGGGTCGTCGTCGGGGGGTGGGGCCATGGCCAGGCCCCGCATCGGCTTGGTCACCGCCCGCGGCGACCGCACCCCCTGGGCCGCGATGTCGCCCACACCCGTGGAGAGGGGGAGATCCCGCCCGTCGAGGTCATGGCCCATCCGCTCGGCCTTGGTCCTGAGGTAGAACGCGTTCCGCGGGTTGGGGCGGACCTCCACCGGGACCCGGTCCACGATCGAGAGCCCGAAGCCCGACAGCGCCGCGCGCTTGGCCGGGTTGTTCGTGAGCAACCGCAGCGTGGAGAACCCGAGATCGGCCAGGATCATGGCCCCCACCCCGTAGTCACGGGAGTCGTTGGGCAGGCCGAGCTGCAGGTTCGCGTCGACGGTGTCGGCGCCGTTGTCCTGGAGCTCGTAGGCCCGCAGCTTGTGCAGCAACCCGATCCCCCGCCCCTCGTGCCCACGCAGGTAGACGATCACGCCCTGGCCCTCCTCGGCGATCCGGGCCATGGCGAGGTCCAGCTGCGGCCCGCAGTCGCAGCGCAGGGAGCGGAAGACGTCACCGGTGAGGCACTCCGAGTGCATCCGCACCAGCACGTCCTGCTGGCCCTCGGGCTCGCCGAACAGCAGCGCCAGGGACTCGTTGCCGTCGAAGGAGTTGCGGTAGCCGATGATGCGCCAGTCACCGTAGGGGGTGGGCAGCTTGGCCACGGCGACGCGCTCGACCAGGGTCTCCCGGGCGCGGCGGTAGGCGACCAGGTCGGCGATCGTCACCATGAGCAGCCCGTGCTCGGCGCAGAACCGCTCGAGGTCCGGCACGCGCGCCATGGAGCCGTCCGGGTTGACCACCTCGCAGATCACCGCGGCGGGCCGGCGACCGGCGAGCCGGACGAGGTCGACCGAAGCCTCGGTGTGCCCAAGTCGGTGGAGCACACCACCGGGCTGGTAGCGCAGGGGCAGCACGTGTCCGGGCCGGGTGACGTCCTCGGGTGTGGTGCCCGGATCGGCCAGCACCCCACAGGTCCGCGCGCGGTCGGCAGCCGAGATGCCGGTGGAGGTGCCCTCGACCGCGTCGACCGAGACGGCGTAGGCCGTGCCCTTGGGGTCCTGGTTGCGGGCGACCATGGGCGGCAGCTCGAGCCGGTCGAGATCGTCGCCGAGCATCGGGACGCACACGAACCCGGAGGTGTGCTGGATCACGAAGGCCATCTGCTCGGGCGTGACCGCGTCGGCGGCCAGCACCAGATCACCCTCGTTCTCCCGATCCTCGTCATCGACGACGACGACCATCCCGCCAGCGGCGAGTACCGCGATGGCGTCCTCGATCGGGGCGAAGGGACTCACGCCGGCTCCTCGCTGGCGGCGTACGGACTGGGGGCGCCGCCGGCCAGCAGCTGCTCGACGTACTTGGCGATGACGTCCACCTCGAGGTTGACCCGGTCCCCCACGCCCAGCACCCCGAGCGTGGTCACCTCGAGCGTGTGGGGGATCAGCCCGATGCTGAAGCGCCCGTCATCGGTGCGGTCGACCACGGTGAGGCTGACACCGGAGATCGTGATGGAGCCCTTGGGGACCAGGTACCGGGCCAGTTCCGGCGGCGCGTCGATCGTGATGAACACGGTGCCCGGCAGCTCCTCGCGCCCGGTGATCGTGCCGACCCCGTCGACGTGGCCCTGGACCAGATGTCCGCCGAGGCGGGCGTCGGCCCGCATGGCCCGTTCCAGGTTGACGCTGCGCCCCACCTCGAGGTCCCCCAGCGCGGTGGCACGCAGGGTCTCGGCCATCAGGTCGGCGGTGAACCCCTCACCCGGCAACGTGGTCACGGTCAGGCAGGTGCCGTCGACACTGATCGAGTCACCGATGTGGGCGCCGTCGAGCACGTCCCCACACCTGATGTGCAGCCGGGCGTGCCCGTCCGCCACCTCCAGGTCGCTGACCTGACCGAGTTCCTCAACGATGCCGGTGAACATCCGGGGACTCCTCACGTGTCGGGGGTGTGGCGTGGCTGCGGGCGGTTGCGCCGTCGGTCGCGAGGTACTGGATGATCGCGTCCGGTCCCGCCCCTCCACTGCGTTCGAGGCGCCAGGCGGGCCCGGGTGGGGAGACCAGGGCGGTGGGGGCACCCGAGCCGAGGTGGACGGCGACGTGGCGGACCAGTCGGTCGACGAGCCCGGCGCGCAGGAGCGCGCCCGCCAGCGTAGGCCCCGGCTCGGCGAGCAGGGACACCAGCCCGTGGTCGGCGAGGCTCGCCAGGGCCGCGGGGAGGAGCAGACCGTGGCCGTCGGGTGCCCCGGGCACCGGGAGCACATGGACCCCCGCCGCCGCCAGGGCGCGCCGACGGCGCTCGCGCTCCGGGTCCTCACCCGCTCCGGGATCCGGCCCGTCCACGAGCGTGACGAGCACGGTCCCCGGCCGCACCACCTGCGCGGTCGGCGGTGTCCGCAGCCGGCCGTCGAGGACGACCGCCACCGGTTGCCGGTCGGTGGGCACGTCACGGACGTCGAGACGTGGGTCGTCCGCAAGCACCGTCCCGCTGCCGACCAGCACCCCGTCCACGCCCGCCCGCCACCGGTGGACCGCACGACGCGCTGCCGCACCGGTGACCCACCGTCGGCCCGTCGGGTGGTGGACCGCGCCGTCGGCGGTCTGGGCCACCTTGAGCGTCACGTGGGGCCGTCCCCGACCAAGGACCGTGAGGAAGCCTTCGAGGTGTCGCGCCACGGCCTGCCGCAGCGGTGCGTCGGCACCCAGGGGGCCCTCGACGACCACACCGGCGGCGGCGAGCCGTGCGGCCCCCCCGCCGGCGAGCGGGTGGGGGTCGGGATGGGCGATCACGACCCGCGCGACGCCGGCGGCCAGCAGCGCCTCCGTGCAGGGCGGGGTACGGCCATGGTGGGCACAGGGCTCCAGGGTGACCACGGCGGTGGCGCCGCGAGCGGCCGCACCCGCCGCTGCCAGAGCCACCACCTCGGCGTGCGGCCCTGGCGGTGGTTCGGTGATCCCCTCACCCACCACGCGGTCCCCGGCGAGCACCACGCAACCGACGGCGGGGTTGGGGCTCACGCGCGGCTGGGCGCGCGCCGACAGGGCGAGCGCCCGGGCGAGGGCGGCACGTTCGACCGGCGTCACCCCGCGGCCCGATCGGGCCCGGGCACCCGCTGGCTCACGGGAGCTCGACCTCCATCTCGACGCCGTCACCGGGGGCCCGCCGGTCCACCGCGTAGTCCGAGCCGGGACCCTTGCGGCTCTTGGCGTAGCGCTTCATCTCGGTGGCGGTGGACACCATGTCGCCGTGGTGGGCGAAGTCGCGCACCTCGGTCGAGGCGACCCCGATCGACAGCGACAGCAGGTCGTAGCGCTGCGGGACCCCGCGGCGATCCGGGACCTCGATCGACCCCGCCTGACGGTCGGGCGGGTCGTACAGGGTCGGTGCCAACGCGTCGAAACGCTCACAGATGCGTCGCGCGGCGGTCTCAGCGAGCTCGGGGCGCACCAGCACGACGAAGTCGTCGCCGCCCACGTGGCCGACGAAGGCCTCGGGGTCGTCGAGCTCGTCGCGGACCGCCTGCAGGACCGTGGCCACCGATCGCAGGGCATCATCCCCCCGCAGGAAGCCGTAGTGGTCGTTGAAGGGCTTGAACCGGTCGAGATCGACGTAGAGCAGCGCGAACCCCGCCCCGCGGTCGAGCAGCCGCGACAGCCGGGCCAGGATCGACTCGTTCCCGGGCAGGCCGGTCAGGGGGTTGCGGGTGCGCTGGGTCTCCGCGCGCCGCAACGCCGCACGCACGCGGGCGACCAACTCGTCGGGATCGAAGGGCTTGGTCAGGTAGTCGTCGGCGCCGGCATCCAGCCCCGTGATGGCGTCGTCGGTCTGTACCCGGGCGGTGAGCAGCATCACCGGCAGGTGACCGGTGCGGGGGTCGTCCCGGAGCTGCCGCAGCGCGTCGAGGCCGTCCCGGGTCGGCATCATCACATCGAGCAGGACCACGTCGGGCCGGGCGTTGCGGGCGACCTGGATGGCTTCGGCACCGTCGTTGGCGAGCAGCACGTGGAAGCCGGCGAGCTGGAGGGTGACCTCCAGGTAGGCCCGGATGTCCTCGTCGTCGTCGGCCACCAGGACGCGGGCACTCATCTCGACACCGCCGGGGCAGCAGCGCGGGCGCGGCGCAGCAGGTCCTCGCAGGCCGCGACCCGATCGGTGGCGCCGAACACCGCCGAGCCGGCGACGAACACCTCGGCCCCGGCGGCGGCGGCCTCCTCGATGGTGGTGGCGGCGATGCCGCCGTCCACCTGGATCCGGAAGCGGGCACCGTGGACGGCCCGCCAGGCAGCGGCCTCGGCCACCTTCGGAACCGCGTGGCTGAGGAAGGACTGACCGCCGAAGCCGGGTTCCACGGTCATCACGAGCAGGAGGTCGACGTGCGGGAGCAGCTCGACCACCATCGACACCGGATGGTCGGGCTTGATGGCCACCCCGACCTGCGCTCCCTGGTCGTGGAGGCGGTGGACGAGCGCGAGCGGATCCTCCGCGACCTCCGGGTGGAAGGTGATCGAGTCCGCGCCGAGCGCCACGAGCTCGGGCGCGTAGACCGCCGGGTCCGTGATCATGAGATGGCAGTCGAGGAGACGGTCGGTCGCGTGACGCAACGACGCCACGACCGGGTGCCCGAGGGTGATGTTGGGGACGTAGTGGCCGTCCATGACATCGACGTGGACCGATGGCACGGCCGGCGCCACCTCGGCGACCTCGGCGCCCAGACGGGCGAAGTCGGCCGCCAGGATCGAGGGCGCGATCGAGAGTTCGGTCACCAGCTCAGCCTTCCACCGCTGCCGGACACCGTAGGCGGCGCTCGGCATCCGAGCCGTCCGGAAGCCTAGTAAGCCCGGTCGGCGTGTCACGCTGCCCCCCGGACCCACGTGGCGATGAACATCCCGTCGGTGTCGTCGGTGTCGGGCCACAGCTGCCGCACGTCGCGCCTGGTCAGGCCCACCGCGGCGGCATCGCGCTCGAAGGCCTCGACGACCTCGGTGGTCTCGGCCGCGGTCCAGGTGCACACCGCGTAGGTGAGCTGGCCGCCCGGCGCCACCCGGGACGCGGCCGCGGCCAGGAGCTCACGCTGGAGCGCCGCCAGCTCGACGGCGTCCCCGGGCTGGCGGCGCCAGCGCACCTCGGGGCGGCGCCGGCCGGTCCCGAGCCCGGTACACGGCGCGTCGAGCAGCACCACGTCGTAGGTCGCCTCCGGGGCCAGGGGTGGGGTACGCGCATCACCCACGACCACCTCGAGAGGTACCGCCTGGACCGTGGCCGCGTCCGTGATCAGCTGGGCGCGATGCGGGTGCAACTCGACCGCCGTCACGCTGCCTGCCGACCCCACCAGGTGCGCCAGATGGGTGGCCTTGCCCCCCGGCCCGGCACACAGATCCAGCACGCGCGCGCCGGATGTGGCGCCGGCGGCCAGGGCGACCCGCATGGATGCCTCGTCCTGGACCACGGCCCGGCCCTCGCGCACGGCGGCCGCCCCCCGTGGGTCGAGCCCGGGCGCTCGCACCGCACCCGGCGTCGCGCCGGCCGTGGCCTCGACACCCGCCTCGGCGAGCTCCGCCAGCAGCGCGTCACGGTCCGCGTTGGCCCGTAGCGTCACCCCCGGGGCCACGTCGTCGGCGGCCAGGATGCGTCCGGCCCGCTCGGTGCCGAGACGCGCCACCAGGTCCGCGACGATCCAGCGGGGGTGCCCCGTGCTGAGCGCGAGGTGACCGATCGGATCCTGGTCCGCGTCGGGCCAGCCGAGATCGTCGCCGCGCCGGTCGAGGGCCCGCAGCACGCCGTTGACGAAGCCCGCGGCGCCCTTGCTGCGCCCCGCCGGGACGGCGCCGCGGGCCAGCTGCACGCTGGTGTCCACGGCGGCCCGAGCGGGCACGTCGCTGATCAGCAGCTGCGTGGCGCCCAGGCGCAGGATCCGCCGCAGCGCGGGCTCGACCGCCGCCAGCTCACGGGTGAGCACCAGCGCGAGCGCCGCGTCCAGCGTGCCCTCCCAACGCAGGGTCTCGTAGGCCAGGTGCGAGGCGAAGGCGCGGTCCCGCGCCGTGGCGAGGTCGGCGACCGCCTCGGGGACGGCCACGTTGGACCAGCGACCGCGTTCCTCGACCTGGGTGAGTGCTGCCAGGGCGGCGTGCCGGGACGCGAGCCCCGTCGGCTCGCCCGGATCTTCCGGGCGGATCACGCCGGGGCGGCCGGTGCGCCGAACCGCTCCCCCACCGTGATCCGGGCACCGTTGGCGTAGGCCGCAGCGGCCATGCGGGGCTTGCCCGCAGGCTGCACCTCGGTGAGCAGCAGCGCGCCCTGGCCGCACGCGACCAGGATCCCCTGACGGTCGGTGGCGAGCACGGTGCCGGGCGGGGCGGCGTCGGTGGCCTCTTCGGCGTCGGCCTCTTCGGCGTCGGTGCCCCGTTCGGCGTCGGCCACCGGGCGGGCCCCGAAGACCTTCAGTCGCGCGTCGCGGAAGCTCGTGTGCGCGCCGGGCCCCGGGTCGGCGCTGCGGACCAGGTCGGCGAGCTGTGCCGCAGGGCGGGCCAGGTCCAGCGCCACGTCCTCGGGGTGGATCTTGGGTGCCAGCGTGGCCCCCTCGCTCGTCTGCGCCACCGGCACCTCGCCGGCGTGCAGGGCCCGCAGGGACTCGACCAGGACCGGGGCACCCAGCTCGGCCAGGCGCGCCAGCAGGGCACCCGCGCTCTCCTCCGGTTCGATCGGCACCTCGAGCCGGCGCAACACGGGGCCGGTGTCCATGCCCTCGTCGAGCACGAAGGTGGTCACCCCGGTCGTCCGGTCCCCGGCCCGCAGCGCGTGCTGCACCGGAGCGGCACCCCGCCACCTCGGCAGCAGGGAGAAGTGGAGGTTGACGAACCCCGCCCCGCCGGCCGCGAGCACGTCGGCGGGCAGCAGCGCGCCGTAGGCCACCACGGCGCAGGCATCGACCTCGAGGGCACGGAAGCGCTCCAGCACCTCGCGCGGCCTGGCGGGCTGCCAGACCTCGATGCCGTGCTGCTCGGCCGCGACCTTGACCGGGGGCGGCACCGGCGTCTTGGACCGGCCCCTCGGTCGGTCCGGGTTGCACAGGGCGACGACCACCTCGATGTCCTCGGCCGCCACGAGCGCCTCGAGGCTCGGCACGGCCACCTCGGGGGTGCCGAGGAACGCGATGCGCATGGTGAGCTCCTTCAGCGCCGGCTCCGGCCGAGCAGCAATCCACCGGGCCGGGGTGGCTCGGGGTCGTCGAGCCCGGCCGCCAGCCGGTACTCACGCATCTGCTTGAGCGCCGCCTTGCGGTCGTGGGCGGCGAGGTGGTCGACGAACAGGATGCCGTTGAGGTGGTCCATCTCGTGCAGCCAGATCCGGGCGAAGTGGCCCTCGAGCTGGACCTGGTGGTGGTCGCCCGCGAGGTCCTGGTAGGCGACCTGCACCCGGAGGGGTCGCTCCAGCGGGTAGAAGAGACCCGGGAAGGACAGGCAGCCCTCGTCCCCGTCCTGGAGCTCCTCGGAGGCGTCCAGCAGCCGTGGGTTGACCACGGCGCCGCCGCGGGTGGAGACCGCGCCGTCCTCGTCCTCCAGCGCCACCTCCCAGGTGAACAGCCGCTTGAGCACCCCGACCTGGTTGGCGGCGAGCCCGACCCCCTCGGCGGCCCGCATGGTCTCCAGCATGTCCTCGGCGAGCGTGGCCAGCCGGCCGTCGAAGTCGGCGACCTCGTGCGCCTGCTGGCGCAGCACCGGGTCACCGAAGATCCGGATCTCCATCCTGCCCACCGCTGGCTCCTGTCCGGGCGCGGCTCCGGTCCGCGCGTGCGGCGATGGTAGGCAACCGGACGGGCGCCTACAGCGCGTCGACCGGATCGACGTCCACCCGCAGATCCACCCCGAGCTGGCTGGCACGGCCCCGCACCGCCCGCAGGGCCACCAGGGTGGCGCCGCGGTCGTCGCACTTGACGAGGTAGCGGTCCCGGCCGTCGACCGCGATCGGACCGAGCAGGTCGTCGCCGGGGGCCAGCGATACCGCCAGGACCGCGCTCACGGGCTGCTGGTCGACGACGGCGCCCACCGGGGTCGTCACGCGCAGGGCGTGGGCGGCCGGGGGGAAGCGCAGAGCAGCGCGGACGGCGACCTCCTGCCGCCAGAACCCGCCCGGGTCCCAGGCCGCCAGGGCGGCGATCGCCGGGTGGTCCGGCTCCCGGGTCTGGACCACGACGGTCGAGGTGGCCGGATCCGCGCGCCCGTGGACCGTCCAGGCGGCGAGCTGGCACGCCAGCCGCAGCGCGTCCTCTCCCGCGTCCAGGGTCGGTCGCCGCAGCGTTCCGTCGAGGTCCGGCAGGACGACCGCACCGACCGGCCCGGGCGGGCGGTCCAGCACGGAGCCGCGGGTGGTCACCAGGATCGCCGGCGGCGGAGGCGGTCGCTGCCCGTAGCCCTCGAGCACGACCACCTCGACGTCGCTGCCACGGGCGAGCTCGGCCCCGAGCCGCTGGGCACCGGCGGCCAGCGGGACGACCTCCCGCCCCCCACAGGCGCGGCAGGGTGGACGCCGTGGCTGCCGGTCGCCGCAGCCCTCGCATGCCAGTCCGGCACCGCCGTCGGAGGCCAGCGAGGCCGCGCACACGCGGCAGGTGCGCCGCTCGCCGCACGTGGCGCACACCAGCGCCCGCCCCTCGCCGCGACGGGAGGCGAACACGACCCCGTAGGTGCCGGCCCGGGTCGCGGTCCGCAGCGCCCCGGTGGCCTCCCGGGTGAGCCGGGCGCGGGGCTGGTCCTCGCCGGTGACCACCCGCACACGCGGCCGGGCCTGCCGTTCGCGCTCACGGTCGGGCACCACCGGTGTCAACCGGCGCTCCCGCAGCAGCCGCCACGCGATCGCCGAGGGCACCGTGCCGACCGCCAGCCCGACACCGCCGGCACGTCGGGCCCGCTCCAGGATCACCTCCCGGGCATGGTGACGGGGGCTGCGCCGCTCCTTGTAGGCCGGGTTCGCCTCGTCCAGGATCACCGCCAGCCCGAGTCGCTCCAGCGGGACGAACGCCGCTCCACGCTCCCCGACCACGACCCGGGCACGTCCGCTGCGGGCCTCCAGCCAGCGGCGGTAGACCACCCGTGGCGAGGGGCCGCCGCGCAGGTCGACGGCCAGGTCCCCGGCGGCGACGAGGACGGCGGCGGCCGTGGGCGAGGCGGGATCGGGGACCAGCAGCAGGACGTCACGATCGTGGGCGAGGGTGAGCTGGGTGAGCTCGGCCAGACGGGCAGCGACGTCCTCGCCCGGCAGCGGCCGCCACAGGAACGAGCCCGCGCCCCCGGCCACGGCAGCGTGCAGGGTGGCGCCGCCCTGTCCGTACGGCCGCCAGGCCGCCAGCACCTCGTCGGCCGGTGGCGCCGGATCGGATCGGGCCCGGCGTGCGGTCCCGGGCGGGAACCAGCCCGCCGCGGCCGCCCGCCGCTCGACGTCGACCGTGCGGTTGGGCAGCGCGTGGCGCACGACGTCGGCCAGCGGCGCGCCGAACCGGTCGGCGGCCCAGCGCAGCACCTCCAGCTCGTCGGGCCGCACCCACACGTGGGGTCCGAGGACCTTCGCGATGGGCCGCAGCTTGTCGGGTGCCACCTCGCTGTCTGCGGCCAGGGCCACGACCAGCCCCCGCACCCGGCGCCCGGCGAAGGCCACCTGGACGCGCTGTCCGACCACCACCTCGAGGTCGTCCGGGACGAGGTAGTCGAAGGGGTGGTCGAGGTGGAAGGGAGCGACCTCGACGACGACCCGTGCGACACGTCCCACGGCGCTCAGGCGCCCGCTGCCGCCCTCAGCGCCTCCGCCCGGTCGGTCCGTTCCCAGGTGAACCGCTCGCCCTCGCGCCCGAAGTGGCCGTAGGCAGCCGTCTCCTGGTACCCGGCGCGACGCAGGTCGAGGACGTCGACGATGGCGGCCGGACGCAGGTCGAACACCTCGCGCACCGCCGCCAGGATCGTGTCCGGGTCGACCGTGGCCGTCCCGAAGGTCTCCAGGCTCAGGCTCACGGGGTTGGCCACCCCGATGGCGTAGGCGACCTGCAGTTCGGCCTTCGCCGCCAGCCCGGCCGCCACGATGTTCTTGGCCACCCACCGGGTCGCGTAGGCCGCCGAACGATCGACCTTGGAGGGGTCCTTGCCCGAGAACGCCCCACCGCCGTGGCGGGCCATCCCGCCGTAGGTGTCAACGATGATCTTCCGGCCGGTCAGTCCCGCGTCGGCGACCGGACCGCCGAGCTCGAACCGTCCCGTCGGGTTCACGAACACCTGCGCCTCGCTGGTGTCGATGTCCTCCGGGAGGAGCGGACGGATCACGTGCTCCTCGACCTCGCGACGCAGGAAGTCGAGGTCCATGGCGGCGCGATGCTGCGTCGACAGCACGACCGCGGTGACCGCGACGGGCCGACCCCGTTCGTAGGCGACGGTGATCTGCGTCTTGCCGTCGGGGCGCAGGTAGGGCAGCAGCCCGGACTTGCGGACCTCGGTGAGACGCTCGGCCGTGCGGTGCGCCAGGTGGATCGGCAGCGGCATCAGCGTCGGGGTCTCGTCGGTGGCGTAGCCGAACATCATCCCCTGGTCACCGGCGCCCTGGAGGCCGTAGGCGTCCTCCTGGGCCGAGTCGTAGGCATGATCGACGCCCATGGCGATGTCCGGTGACTGCTCGTCGATCGCCACCGACACGCCGCAGGTGTTGCCGTCGAAGCCGACGTCGGCGGAGTCGTAGCCGATGGAGAGCACCTTGTCGCGGACGACCCGCGGGATGTCCACGTAGCACTGGGTGGTGATCTCGCCGACCACCATCACCTGGCCGGTCGTGACCAACGTCTCGCAGGCCACGCGGCCCTGGGGATCGTCGCGCAGGATCGCGTCCAGGATCGCGTCGGAGATCTGGTCCGCCATCTTGTCCGGGTGACCCTCGGTCACGGACTCGGAGGTGAACAGGCTGCGTCCGGACACGGGGGGCTCCTCGTGGGGCACGGTGGGATCGAGCCGACGGGCGCGCAGCCTAGCCCGCGTCCGCGCCGGTCCCGCCGGGGGCCAGCGGGGTCGCGCCCGACAGCGAGGAACGCCATGCGACCACCCGGTCCAGGATGCGTTCGGCGACCTCGTGCTTGCCGGCCAGGGGCACCTCGAGGCGTCCACCGGCCCGGTCGAGGATCACGACCCGGTTGGTCTCGACCTCGAACCCGGCGTCGGTCGCCGACACGTCGTTGACCACCAGCAGATCCGCCCCCTTGCGCGCCAGCTTCTCCCGGCCGTGCGCCTCCACCTCGTCGGTCTCGGCGGCGAAGCCGACCAGGACCGGGTGGCGCCCGCCGTGCCGCGCAGCCGCGAGCTCGGCGAGGATGTCCGGGTTCGGGGTCAGGGCGAGCGTGGGGACACCCCGCTCCTTCTTGAGCTTCGTCGACGCCGGGTCCACGGGGCGGAAGTCGGCCACCGCCGCCGCCTTGATGACCACGTCGGTGCCGTCGAGGTGGTCGAGCACCGCGGCGTGCATCTCGAGCGCGGTCGTCACGTCGACGCGGGAGACCCCCGTGGGCGTCGCCAGCTCGCTCGGGCCGGCGATCAGGGTCACGGCGGCCCCCCGGTCGCGGGCGTTGGCCGCCAACGCGAAGCCCATGCGACCGCTGGAGCGGTTCCCGAGGTAGCGGACCGGGTCGATCGGCTCGCGCGTCCCCCCGGCGGTGACGAGCACGTGGGCGCCGACCAGGTCCTGCGCGGGGCCCGCAGGGCGGACATGCTCCGCCGACGGGAGACAGGCGAGGACGTCACGGATGACCTCGAGCGCCGCCTCCGGTTCGACGAGGCGGCCGGGACCGGCATCCCCACCCATCAGCAGCCCGTCGTCGGGCCCGGTGACGATCGCGCCGCGCGAGCGAAGCGTCGCGACGTTGTGCCGGGTGGCGGCGTGCTCCCACATCTCGGTGTGCATCGCCGGCGCCAGGATGACCGGACAGGTGGCCGCGAGCAGCGTCGTGGTCAGCAGGTCGTCGGCCAGACCCCCGGCGAGCTTCGCCAGCGTGTGGGCGGTGGCCGGGTAGACGACCGCGACGTCGGCGGCCCGACCGAGCGCGACATGGCTGCCCTCGGCGATGCCGTCCCACACGTCGTGGCGGACGGGTCGACCGGTGAGCCCCTCGAAGGTGGCCGCGCCGATGAAGCGGGCGCCGCCGCGGGTGAGCACGACGTCGACCTCGGCACCGGCGTTGCGCAGGCCCCGCACCAGCAAGCCCGCCTTGTACGCGGCGATCCCGCCCGTGACCCCGACGAGGACCCGTGCGCCGTCCAGCGGGTCGCTGGCCGGGACGCCGTCGGCCGTGTGGTCGGCCATGGTCAGGCCGGCTCGTCCCCGCTCAGGTCCTCGACCACGGTGAGCTGGTCGTCGACCGGCTGCGGTGCGCTGGCGACCTCGATCTTGCCCTGCGCGATCTCCTCGAGCGCGATCGACAGCGGCTTGTTGGTGTCGGTGGTCAACAGCGGCGGGACGAACGCGCCCATGCCCTCGCCGAGCTGCGCGTAGTAGCCGTTGATCTCACGTGCACGCTTGGCGGACAGGTGCACGAGGTGGAAGCGGGAGTCCACCTTGTCCATGAGGTCGTCGATGCGTGCGATCGTGGTGCCTTCCGTGCGGTCTGCTGTGGCGCGTGACGGGTCGGCCGCTGGCAGGCGGTCGGAGCAGGAGCGTAGCGCGCCCGTCGCCGGCGGTGGCTGGCTAGCTTCTCGACCGACACGATCCGGAGCACGCTCACCGAGCCGACGGAGGTCCGCAACGTGCTGACCGTGCCTGCCCTCACGATCGCCACGCTCGGCGGCCCCGCGGCCTCCGGATCCGCGCTGCCCTGGCTCGTGTTCGCACTGGGTGGGCTGGCCGTGGCGGCGACGTTGGCCGTCCAACGGCGCCAGCGACGCGAGCTCCACGCCGCGCTCGACCGTTTCGTCGTACGGCACGAGGGATGGCACCGGCAGGCCTGGCCCTGTGGGCTCCCCACCGAGCAGCTCGTCGACCGCTTCGATGCCACCCCACGGGGTGACCGCCGCCATGGGGTCGAGGCGGCGGTCGGTGGACCCCTCGAGCTCCCGATCAACGGGGTACCGGTGACGTGTCAGGTCGCCTGCTACGTGTGGTTCCACGAGCGTCGCCAGACGAGCAGATCCAACGGCCGTTCCACGCGCCGGTACCAGCGACGGACGGACCTCGTGGCGATGTGCCAGCTCCCGGTGCACACCCACCGTTCGGTGTCGATCCAGCCGGAGTCGATCCTCGGTCGGGTCGGGCTCACCCGTGCCGACGAGCAGCTGGAGTCGGAGGCCTTCAACCGGCGCTTCAAGGTCGAGGGACGCGACCGCATGCTGGTCGTCACCCTCCTCGACGCCGGGCTGCAGGAGCTGCTGTCGACGGCCTACGGTGGTCGCGGTCTCGAGTTCAGCGACGACCTGCTGGTCCTCTCCGGCGAGCCGACGCATCGTGACCGCAGCCTGGCGGGCGTCGCCGAGACCTACCCGGCGATCCTGCAGGATCTCCGCCGGTTGCTCGACGGCATCCCACCCGCCTTCTGGCGGGCGCTCGGCTTCACCCGGCCGGGGGACGACGATCCTCCACCGGCGGCGGCAGGACCACCTGCGACGTCATCGGCACCCGCGACACCACCGCCACGCCCGACGCCACCGCCACGCCCGACGCCACCGCCACCGGGACCCGAGGACAGCTGACGTGGAACCTCTGCTCGCGATCGTCCTGGTGCTCCTGCTGACCGGAGCCGTCCTCGTCATCCTCTCCTACAACCGCTTCGTGGCCCAGGCCGCTTCGATCGACGCCACCTGGGCCAACATCGAGGGGGAGCTGCAGCGCCGACACGATCTGGTGCCCAACCTGGTGGCCTCGGTCCAGGGCTACGTCACCCACGAGCGCCGGATCCTGGAGCAGGTCACCGCGGCCCGGAGCCGGGCGATGGCCGCCGTCCCGAGCTCCGTGCCGATCGAGCAGCAGGCGCGCGCCGAGGACGAGCTCACCCAGGGGCTGACGAGCTTGCTGGCCGTCACCGAGTCCTACCCGGAACTCGGCAGCGATGCGGTGTTCCGGGACCTCCAGCGACAACTGGTCGAGACCGAGGATCGCATCGCCGCGGCTCGGCGGCTCTACAACCTCGAGGTGGCGTCCTACGAGCGCCGTCGCCGGTCCGTCCCCTCCAACCTCGTTGCCAGCGGCGCCGGCTTCGAGCCGCGAACGATGTTCGAGATCCGCGACCCCGCAGCCGAGCACACGCCGCACGTGCCGAACTGACGCGCAGCGAGCGACGACGGCGGTGTGCCCCGGACCCGACGGTCAGCCGGCGTCGAGCGCGCCGGGGTCGGGGGCGTGGGGACCGGGCTCGGGGGCGTGGGGACCGGGCTCGGGGGCGTGGGGGCCGGGAGCGGACCGGCGGGCCCGACCGATCGCGGCGAGCACCTCGTCGACGCAGAGATCGAGGTCGTCGTTGACCACCTCGACGTCGAAACGGTGCGCGGAGGCCAGCTCGGTCCGCGCCCGGGCCAGACGCCGCTGCAGGGCCGCCTCGGACTCCGTCCCACGTGCTCGCAGTCGCTGCTCGAGCTCCCCGAAGCTCGGGGGAAGGAGGAACACGAGCAGCGCGTCGGGCGCCTGCTCCTTGACCTGGAGGGCCCCCTGGAGCTCGATGTCGAGGACCACCACCCGTCCCAGCCGGATCGCGTCGACCACCGGCTGCCGCAGCGTCCCGTACCGGTGCCCGGCGTACTCGGCCCACTCCAGGAGCTGACCGGTGTCGATCAGTTCCTGGAAGCGGGTCTCGTCGACGAAGTGGTAGTCGACGCCGTCCACCTCACCGGCACGGGGCGCACGTGTGGTCGCCGAGATCGACAACACCGCGTCGTCCAACGATGCCCTGACCCGCGCATGCACGGTGCCCTTGCCCACGCCCGAAGGACCGGCGATGACCACGAGCAGGCCGCGCCGGCTGGTCACGAGTCACGCTCGAAGGTCGCCAGCAGGGCGGCCCGCTGGCGGGCCCCCAGCCCGCGCACACGCCGTGACGGCGCGATGTCCAGGCGGCCCATCAGCCGCTCGGCCTTGATGGGACCGTAGGCGGGCATCGCCTCCAGCACCTCGCTGACGCGCATCTTCGCCAGGTGCGGGGAGCCGTCAGCGGCGAGGAGGAACTGCGGCAGGGAGAGCCTCCCCGACTTCAGACGCTGCTTCGCGTCGGCCCGGACCCGACGTGCTTCGGCCGCCTTGGCGAGAGCGGCCTGGCGCTGGTCGGGATCCAGCTCGGGCAGGGGCATCGTCGCTCCAGGTACGAGGGAGGAGGTCGCGGGGATGGGCTCACAGGGCGGCCGACGGCGGCAGCCCCAGCCGCGTCGTCGACCGAGCCTAGTGCGCATCCCGGGGCCTCACGGGTAGCGTCCGGAGCCGACCGACCGTCCGCGAGGTGCGCTGGAGCCGTGATGCCGTCAGCCGCACCACTGGTCCTGGGAGTGGACCTGGACGGGGTGTGCGCCGACTACGAGGGGGCGTTCCGCAGCTCCGTGGCGCGCCAGCTCGATCGTCCAGCGGACTCGATGCCGCCGCAGACGATCATGGACGCCTACTCGCAGTGGGGCTTGAGCTTCGAAGCGTTCGAGGAGGCCCACCGGCGCGCGGTGCTCGAGGACCGCATCTTCCGCCACATGGCACCCCTGCCCGGGGTCTCCGATGCGCTGTGGCAGCTGTCGGACGCCGGGGTCTGGATCCGGATCATCACCCACCGCCTGATCTTCAACTGGGCCCATGAGACCTCGGCGGCCGACACGGCAGCCTGGCTGGATGCCCACCGCATCCCCTACCGCGACCTGTGCTTCATCGGCGACAAGCCGAACGTGGGCGCGGACCTGTACGTGGACGACTCACCCGCCAACATCCTCTCGCTGCGGGCGGCCGGCCGGACCGCCATCGTGTTCGACCAGCCCTACAACCGCCACCTGCCCGCACCTCGCGCCGACAGCTGGGACGTGGTCGTCGAACTCGTCGTCGAGGAGCTCCGGGCGCGGAGCCGGCAGTTGTCGCTGCCGTGGTCGGAGCTCGTGGCCGACGAGGACCCGTCCGGTGACGGAACCGACGAGGATGACGACGTGTCTGCCCGGAGCACGACCGAGGATCCGACTGACGACACGCCGACCGGAGGACGTCGATGAGCGACCGGGAGTCGACGGGCCACCGTGACCGCGAGACCGTGCCGACCACCGAGCGGTTCGTGCGCTTCATGGTCGAGTGCGACGTGCTGCGTTTCGGCGACTTCGTGGCGAAGTCCGGGCGTCGGATGCCGTACTTCATCGACGCTGGCCGCTACCGCAGCGGTACCCAACTCGCGGCGCTGGGCAGCTTCTACGCCGCCGCGATCGAGGAGGCCTTCGGCGACGGCGTCGACGTGCTGTTCGGGCCCGCGTACAAGGGGATCCCGCTGGCCGTGGCCACGGGTATCGCCCTGTCACGGGACCACGACCGCGAGGTGGGCGTGACCTTCGACCGCAAGGAGGCCAAGGACCACGGCGAAGGTGGCCTCTTGATCGGCCACCAGCCGCTGGACGGCGATCGGATCGTGATCGTGGAGGACGTGACCACGGCGGGCACCTCGGTCCGCGAGACCGTGCCACTGTTGCGCGCCCAGGCGGACGTCGAGGTGGTGGGGCTCGTCGTCGGGGTCGACCGACGCGAACGCGGCACGACCGAGCGATCCGCGCTGGACGAGCTCGGTGATGAGTTCGGGATCCGCACGGTGGCCCTGGCCACGATCGACGACATCGTGCAACTGCTCACGGGGGTCGAGGTCGACGGCACACCGCTGCTGGGGCCAGCGGACCTCGAGCGCATCGCCGCGTACCGCCAGGAACACGGGGCCAGCTGAACGGCGTCCCCGGCGCGCGGCACGAGTTCACCGCACGTGGCGTCGCGTCGCGGTCGCGATCAGAAGGGCAGGGCGGGTTCGTCAGCCCTCGCGGGCGCTGGCGGGTCGAGGGCAGCCGTCTGCCCGTCCCGCGGACCCGCGGTGCACGCTCCGCCCTCCGCGGGCGGCGCTGCGCGCGCCAGCGGAGGATCGGAGCTGGCGCGATGTCGACCCCGGCGAACCGTGACGACGCCGTCCTCCGCCATGGTGAGTCGCCACCGCCCCTCGGTCACCGCCGTGTGGTGCCTCCGGCACAAGGCAACGAGGTTGCTCACCACCGTCCACCCATCACGGGCGCGGGGCCGCACGTGGTGGAGGTCGGTCCACCCGGCGGGCAGGGTGCAGCCAGGGAACCGACAGCCCTGATCGCGGACGTGGACGGCAGCGCGCACGCTGGGTGGGATCACCGACGTCGGGGACGACACCCCGAGGACCCGGCCGCCGTCGGTGAGCAGGAAGCGGAGGTCGGCATCGCTGGCGATCCGACGCACCGCCTCGGGTGTCAGCCGCGGCGACGCCCCGACCGTCGACCAGAGCAGCCGGGCATCACGGGCCACCTCGTCGTGGCCGGTCAGCGTCGCGATGTCGGCGACGACCTCGATACGGGGTCGCGAGCGTCGCCCCCCGTCGCCACCGGAGAGGAAGGACTCGGCCAGCCGCAACAGCCCGTCCGCCCGCTGGCGCGAACGGCTCGGGCCCGGGAGCGGCGAGCCATCGTCATCGGCCCGTGCCGTGCTGTCCTGCCCCGTGGCCGAAGCGCCCTCACCGATCGCATCCGCGGTGACGTCGCGCGGGCCGGCTGAGGGCGGTGGCATGGCCGCCTCCAGGCCGGCGAGGACGGTCGCGCCGGCCTCCGGGTCGAGTTCGAAGTAGCCGGTGAGCGCGCCGTCGAGCGCCGGCTGGACGTGCAGGAAGCGGTGCTCGATCCTGCGGACGCTCCGCTCGCGTGCGAGATCGGGTCGGCAGCGATCGATGGTCCCGCGTGCCTCGTCGACGACCCCGTCCGGATCGGTGCGGCGTAACCGCTCCCGGTCGCTGAAGGTCGCATCGAGCCGGGCGCACCCCTCCACGTCCAGCACCCGCGCCTCGGCACAGATCGCTCGCACCTGTGCCCACCCGACCGCGCCGTCCGCGAAGGCAGCACGCAGGGCGGGCAACCGGCGCAGCGTGGCGCCGACCGAGAGCAACGTCCGACGATCCCCGAACGTCAACCGGCTCTGGAACGCGAGCAGCGCCTCGAGCGGCAGGCCGGCGCGACGCGGTGCGAGATCCTGTGCCTCCACCCGATCGGCGAGCCCCACCGCAGCCGCGTGGCCGGCGTCCAGGGCCGGCAGCAGCTCGATCAGCGCTCCGAGCTCACCGCGGCCGACTCGGGTGTCGAGCGCCAGCCGCCGGACCTCGCGCAGCGCTGCGGCGGCGGTGCGGACAGCGGCTCGCAGATCCCCGTCCGCCGTCTCCTCCGCGCAGAGATCGTCATGGGCGTCGCCAGCGGGCGGCTCCAGCGACGGCGGGACAGCGTCGGTGTCGTAGGGACCAGCACCCTCCCCCGCGAGTGGGACCAGGTGGGCGCGACCACGTCCGGAGCAACGGGATCGAGCCCATCCTCGGACGAAAGCGGCCGGATCCCCGGGACCGGTCGGGATGCCCGCGTCCACGTTCGGCATGCCCGGGTCGGCCCAGGAGGTCGCGGCGGCGGTGGTGGTGGTCATGGAACCGAACATACGTTCGGTGCAGGCGGATGTCAACCATGGAGAGGAACGCTGTGGACGCGACGGCGACCACGTCGAGCGAGGCGCTCGACGCGGCCGGTGCACCGGGCAACGCGCCCGCCGACGCACGCTGGGCGCGACGCGGCCTCAACCGCTGGCCGCGAGCTCCGAGCCCTGCCGGCGACGCCGCCACGACGGCTCGTCCCGGTCGTCGCCGAAGACCCGGTCGCCCGCCTCACCGTCCACCGCCTCGGGACCGAACGCCGCCTTGAGCTCGCCGAACAGGCCCGGACGTCGCTCCACGCGTAGCGCGTCCCCGAGTTGATAGAGACGGGCTCCCCCGTCGGCAGCGACGACCTGCAGGTGCACGGGCACGACGCCGGTGTGGTTGACCAGCACGTCCCTGAGCCGCTCGACCGCCGCAGCGGTGCACTGCTCGGCGGCGAAGGAGACCACGACCGGCGCGCCGAGCGCTTCCGAGAGATCGGGGACCGCCACCTTGTTGGCCGTGAGCTTGACCGCTTCGTCGCGGACCTCGAGCCGACCCGTGACGATGAGCACCGCGTCCTCGCTGAGGACCTCGTGGGCGGCGCGGTAGGTGTTGGGCCAGAAGACGACCTCGACCTGTCCGGTCAGATCCTCCACGGTCGCGACGAGGTAGGTGTCACCCTTGCGGGTGAACTTCTTGGTCAGCCCGGTGAGGACCCCGCCGACCACCACCGATGCCCCGTCGTCTCGTTCGCGCAGGCTGGCGCAGGTCGCGTCGATGTGCTGCTCGATCACCTTCTCCGTGCCGAACAGGGGGTGATCGGAGACGTACAGCCCGAGCATCTCCCGCTCGAAACGCAGCAGTTGTGACTTGTCGTACTCGGTGTCCGGGACCTCCGGGGCGACCTCGATCCCCAGTTCGTCCGCCGTCTCCTGCCCGCCGCCGAGGCCATCGAACAGGGAGAACTGCCCGGCCGCCTCCGCCTTCTTGCGGGTCAGGGCGGCATCGACGATGGTCTCGTAGACCGCCAGGAGCCCCTTGCGCGTGTGTCCCATCCGCGCGAACGCCCCAGCGAG
>JAWOCZ010000159.1:0-3991 GCA_046483565.1 Nitriliruptoraceae bacterium | reverse complement strand
CCGCGCCATGTAGATGTTGCCGACGAAGGTGACGTCCTCCTTGCGGGTGACGTAGTGCTCCACGACGGTGCGGTCCTCCAGCACCGCGATCTGGGTGCGATCCTGCCGGGAGGTGACCAGCATCGTGCGCGGCGGACCCTCGAGGATCGCCCGCCGGACCTCCTCGGGCACTCCACCGCTGCGCTGGTTCGCCCGACGGCCCCCGTTGCCACCGCCACCACCACCGGAGCGGCGCGCTCCCCGCTTGGCCGCCATCCGCGTCCCGCCCCTGGCGATGGCGTCCTCGACCGAACGGTCATCTCCCTGCTCGGCGGTGCCCTCGCCGCTGGCAGCTCGGGTGCTCCCCCCGCCGCCACCGCCCCCGCGACCGCGTCCCGAACGGCTCCGACCCGAGGACCGCGAGGACGACGTCGTGCGGCTTCCACCGCCTTCGCCCTGTTGGCTGCGGCCATCAGCCGCACCATCGGCGTCGCCGGTGGCCACGGCGCTGCCGGCGGATCCCGAGCCCGCGGACTCCGGTGTCACCTCGGGGGCGGCTGCTCCGGTGCCGTCGGGCTCCTCGCCCTCACCCGATCCGCTCGGCCCGCCGTCCTGCCCCCCGGTAGGGCGACGGCCGCGGCCACGTCCTCGGCGGCCGCGCCGACGGCGCCGACGGCCCGAGGACCCACCATCGTCACCGTCACCGTCACCGTCGCCGGAGGCTGTCTCGGCGCGGTTCGCGCCCCCTTCCTGCGCTGCATCGGGGCCACCCGCTGCTGGACGGCGGGCGGGTCGGTCGGTGGTGGCGGGGTCGGATGGCTCCTCGTTCGGGGTGTCCTGCTGGGGGGTGGTGGCATCGTGGTCGGTCACGGAGGGCTCGCTTCGGGTTCAGGCGGCCTCTGCATCGACGTCGGGGACCAGGAGCTCGACCTCGCCGCCGAGGGCATCGCGGACGCCCTCGGGCTCGTGGGCACCCTGCACGCAGCGGAGCACCGCGTGCGGTTCGGCCACGTCGCCCTGGCTGAGCGCGGCGTGGAGGTCGGTCGGTCTCACGGTGGGGCCGTCATTGCGGAGGACCGCACGGAGGACGGTGTGCGCGTCACGGGTGTGCGTGCCCGGGCGCGTGGTGGTCGCGAGCGCGAGCACCGCCGGCCGCACGTCGATCGTCCGGTCACCGTCGGGACGGTGCCGGATCACCTCGGCGTGGTCGGCGGCGAGGAGCTCCTCGCTGCGCGTGGTCAGGAGCGCGGTCAGCTCGGTCTGATCGACCGGGGGCCAGGCCAGCTCCCAGAGGGTGACCCGCAGCATCTTCGCCAGCTTCGGCGCGCCGTCGGGTACCTCGAGGTAGGTCGTGATGTCCATGCCCGCCGGCAGTGCGGCGGAGAGTGCAGCCAGCTCCGACGCCGGAGCGATCGGAGCGGCGAAGGTCAGCTCGGCGTACTCGCCGGTCGAGCTCACACCGACCGGCAGTGCGTCCGGGAAGGACACCTTGGGGTGCGGGGTGAAACCCTCGGAGTACGCGATCGGCAGGTCGGCTCGGCGCAGCGCACGCTCCCAGACCGAGGTCAGGTCACGCGCCGAGATGAAGCGCGTGCGTCCGACCTTGGTCCAGCGGATGCGGTACCGCAGCGTCAACGTGCTCTCCTGCTGTGCTCGGTCGATCAGGTCCCGCCGGCGTACCGCTCGGGGGTGGTGGGCAGCTCGGGGCTGCCACCGAGCCCGGACGGCAGGACGGGGAGGGTGAAGCCACCGGTGTAGCCGGTGTCGTGCTCGATGCTCAAGCCGGGGCACACCCCACAGTCGTAGCACGGCGACCAACGGCAGTCGTCGAGCTGCTGCTCGGAACGCGCGTCCTGCCAGTCCTCCCACAGCCAGTCGGCATCCAGCCCCGAATCGAGGTGATCCCAGGGCAGTGCCTCGCGCTGGTCGCGTTCGCGGTAGGCGTAGCGGTCGAGCTCCACGCCGGTCTCGGCCATCGCCCGTCGCCACAGGTCGAGGGTGGGCATCTCGTGCCACCCGTCGAAGCGTGCGCCGAGCTGCCAGGCACGCTCGACGGTTGCCGCCACACGTCGATCACCGCGGGCGAGCAACCCCTCGATCACGCCCTCCTCGGGGTCGTTGGTCCGGACCTTGATGCCGCGGTGTTCCTTGATCGCGTGGCGGATCATCGACAGCTTGCGCCGGATCTCCTCGGGTGGATCCTGCGCGGCCCACTGGAACGGGGTGTGCGGCTTCGGCACGAAGCCTCCGACCGACAGGGTGAGCTTGTTCGCGTGGCCGTAGCGGCGTGCGATCTCGTAGGTCCTGATGCCGAGCTGCGCGATCGCGAGCACGTCATCGTCGGTCTCGGTGGGAAGCCCAACCATGAAGTAGAGCTTGATGTGTCGCCAGCCCTCGGCGAAGGCCGTCTCGGCCGTCCGCAGGAGGTCGTCCTCGGAGACCATCTTGTTGATGACCGCCCGCAACCGTTCGCTCCCCGCCTCGGGGGCGAACGTCAGTCCCGCGCGGCGGCCGTTGCGGGCCAGCTCGTTGGACAGCGTGACGTTGAAGGCGTCCACCCGCGTCGACGGCAACGACAGCGAGGTGGTGGTCCCCTCGTAGGTATCGGCCAGATCACGGGCGATCGGCCCGATGGCGGAGTGATCCGCCGAGGACAACGACAGCAACCCGACCTCGTTGAATCCGGTGTCCTCCACGCCCTCCTCGACGAGCCGGCGCACCGTCTCGGGACGTCGCTCACGGACCGGTCGGGTGATCATCCCGGCCTGGCAGAACCGACACCCGCGGGTGCAACCACGGAAGATCTCCACGCTGAAACGCTCGTGCACGGTCTCGGTCAACGGCACGATCTGCCGCCGTGGGTACGGCCAGGCCTCGAGATCCTGGATCGTGCGCTTGGGGACCAGGGCGGGGACCCCGGGTTCGGTGGGGACCGTGCGCGAGAGGCGGCCGTCGTCGTGGTACCGGGCGGTGTAGAAGGCCGGGACGTAGACCCCCTCCACGGTCGCCAGACGGCGCAGCAACTCGTGACGGGCGGCGGCGTCGTCCTCCTCGGCCAGCCGCCCACCTGGCTCGCGCGCCAGCTTGAAGGTACGCACCACCTCGTCGAGCTCCAGGGTCACCTGCTCCCCGTCGCCCATCACCGCAGCGTCGATGAACGGGGCCAACGGCTCGGGGTTGAAGGCAGCGTGGCCGCCCACCAGCACGATCGGATCCTCCACCGTGCGATCCGCGCTGCGGTGCGGCACGGCGCCGAGGTCGAGGAGGTTCAGCAGGTTGGTGTGACCGAGCTCGTGGGGCAGGGTGACACCGAAGACGTCGAACGCCCACAGCGGCCGGTGGGTCTCGAGGGAGAAGGTGGGGATGCCGTGCTGGCGTTGCAGTTCCTCGAGATCGGTCCAGGGGGCGTACGCCCGCTCGGCCATGGCGGTGGATCGCTCGTTGAGCAGCTCGTAGAGGATCTGGATGCCCTGGTTCGGCTGCCCGATCTCGTAGGTGTCCGGGTAGCACAGCAGCCAACGCGTGTCGGCCGCCTCCCAGGCGGTGACGTGCTGGTTGTGTTCGCCACCGACGTACTGCGCCGGCTTGCGGACCCGGGGCAGCAGCGGCTCCAGGGCCGACCAGCAGGAGGGCACCGGCTGAGCGTTGGCACCGGGACGGCGGTACGCCGCGCGCCGCCCGCGTGCGGGCGTGATGGGCGCGAGGCTCGCGGGTGCGGTCCCGAGCAACGGCTCCTCCTGTCCTGGCGACCCGGACGGCGAGGTGGCGGCGTGTGGCGGACGAGGCGACCGCACGAGCGCGTCGCGGCGGTGACCTCACGCCGGGCGGGCCGAGAGTAGCAGTCACCACACCCGGGGAACCGGGGGTGCCGGCGGGGCGGCCACGGCACCCCGGCTGCCGTCACCGCAGCCGTGCGGGTTCAGAACCGCCGCATGTGGACGTTGAGCAGCAGACCGATCATGGCGAACCATCGGGATTCTGCCTCCTCAGACCTATGGCGAGGATCGGGTAT
>JAWOCZ010000150.1:0-2558 GCA_046483565.1 Nitriliruptoraceae bacterium | reverse complement strand
GTGCAGGAACGACTCGAAGGCCTCGGCGGCGTTCAGCCGCGAGAGGATCCACAGCTGGTCGTCAGCCGAGAGCTCCTCGTCGACCCCCTCGACCTGCTCTCGGATCCAGCGCTTCTGCTCCGGGTCGAGCACGTGCCCGTACTCGATCCCCACGGTGCGACAGTAGGTATCACGGAGCACTCCGAGCGTCTCACTCAGCTGCACCCGGCGGTCGCTACCACCGACGTCGGTCAGGAACTCGCGGTCGAGGTCCCAGATCGACAGGCCGTAGTAGGTCGGGTCGAGCTCGCGATGCATCGCCACTCGGGACTGGCGCAACGGGTCGAGGTCGGCGATCAGATGTCCACGGACCCGGTACATGTTGGCGAGCTGCCCGACCTTCATCTGCTTGGTCAACAGGTCCGTCTCGTCGTCGAGATGGGTCCGGTCGCTGCTCCACCTCGCCGGCTCGTAGGGCAGCCCGATGGACGCGAACACCTCGTCGTAGAAGCCGTCCTCACCCAGCAGCAACCCGTGGACACGCTGGAGGTACAGCCCGGACTCGGCGCCCTGGATCACCCGGTGGTCGTAGGTGGAGGTCAGCGTGATCACCTTGCTGACCCCGAGCTTGGCCAGGGTGCGGGGATCCGCCGCCTGGTACGCGGACGGGTGGTCGATCGCACCCACCCCGAGGATGGCCGACTGCCCGGCCATCAGCCGTGGGATCGAGTGGACGGTGCCGATCGTGCCGGGGTTGGTCAGCGTGATCGTCGTGCCGGCGAACATGGCCGGATCGAGCTTGCGCGTACGGATCCGGCGGATGATCTCCTCGTACGCGCGCAGGAACTCCTCGAATGACAGCGAGGTGGCGTCCTGGATGACGGGGACCAGCAGGGACCGCGAACCGTCGTCGTTCTCCACGTCCACGGCCAGGCCGAGCCCGAAACGCTCCTGGCGCATGACGGCGGGCCTGCCGTCCTCGTTCTCGGTGAAGACGTTGCGCATCGCCGGTACGTCCTGCACCGCCTTGACCATGGCGTAGGCGATCAGATGCGTGAAGGACACCTTCCCACCGCGGTGCCGGCGCAGGTAGTTGTTGATGAAGCCGCGGTTGACCTCGAGCAGCTTCGCCGGCACGTCTCGGACGCTGGTGGCCGTCGGGACCCCGAGGGAGGTCTCCATGTTCTCCACGATGCGCGCCCCGACCCCGCGCAGCGGCTGCGGCTCCACCCCCTCCGGCACCGTGCCGACGGCGCGCGATCGCTGGGCGCGGTGGCCGTTGCCCGAGCTGGTCGCCGCACTGGCGTCGGTGGGTGGGCCCCCGTCACGCTCGGAGCGGCCACCCACCGTCCTGGCCTCCGAGGCGCTCGCGCCGGCCGGGGTGGCCGCTGCCGGCTCCGGAGGCTTGGGACCCGGGGAGACCCCGGGTCGGTAGTCCGCGAAGAACTCGCGCCACCCCGAGGACAGCGACTCGGGGTCCTCCTGGTACTGCTCGTAGAGCTCCTCGACGAGCCACGCATTGAGCTCCGAGCGCGAGCCCGTGGCGGGAGCGGAGGACGAGGTGCTGGCCATGTGACCCTCGGCGGACGAGCGGGTGCGACGTTCCCTCGGCACCGCGGTGTGGCCGCGGCAGGCGAAGCGGCGGGTCGGGGCGTGGACCCGCAGCGCCAAGGGTACGCGTGCGGCGGCACCTGGAGACCACGGGAGGGGAATCCCGCCCCGCTCCCCCCCGCAGCTCCACCACGGCGAGGTGGAACCGTGCGGGCCCCGCCGGCGTCCGACCGTGTGCAGGTCGCCACCGAGCGCGACCCGCGACCATCGGGATCGAGGGGAGGCGCCATCGTGGCAGGGACAGCGACGGGAGTGGCAGGGACAGCGACGGGAGTGGCAGGGACAGCGACGGGAGCGGCGGGGACGGCGCCGGAAGCAGCAGCATCAGCGAACTCCGCAGCGGCCACGGCATCGACAGCGCGGAGAGGCCGACGACGGCGTCGCTCCGCCGCGATGGCGCTGGTGATCGGCCTGCTGGCCGCCACCGCCCTGGCCGGTTGCGCAGGTCAGGACGACAGCGGGTCACGGGAGGCGGTCGACAGCATCGGTGGCGGATCGGTCGACGAGCAGGACGGGCCCGCCGCCCCGGCACCCTCCGAAGACGCAACGAGGGTCGAGGGGGAGTTCGCCGAGGAAGGAGCCGCCGCGGACGGTGCCGTCGAGCCTTCGACCCCGGCGCAGGGTGACACCGACGGCCGGGCCGTGATCCGGACGGGCACGATGCACATCCGCGCGACCGACACCGCCACCGTGGCCGATGAAGTGGTGACGGTCGTGGAGAACGCGGGCGGGTACGTCTCGGGTACCGACCTCACGCGCGACGCGGACGGGGTGGTCGCCGGGACCTTCACGTTCCGCGTCCCGAGCTCCGAGCTGCAGGCCACGATGGACGCCTTCGACGACCTGGCCGATGCCGTCCTGCAACGTCGGCTGGACGAGATCGACGTCACGACCCAACTGACCGACCTCGAGGCGGAGTTGACCAACCTCGAGGCCTACGAGACCGAGCTGCGTGAGCTGCTGACCGA
>JAWOCZ010000058.1:0-3951 GCA_046483565.1 Nitriliruptoraceae bacterium | reverse complement strand
CACCAGACTTTTCCGGGTGTGTCCAATCTGTGTCCAGTCAGAGGCCGGACGCAGTGAGAACCGGTCCCGATGAGGCTCGGAAACCGGCTCTGACCTGCGGTTATGTGCGGTGGGCACGAGAGGTATCCAACCTCTGACCTCTGCCGTGTGAAGGCAGCGCTCTCCCACTGAGCTACGTGCCCGGGAGTCGGCGCAACGTAGCGTCGCAGCCCTGCAGGGGCCAACAGCGGACCGTCGGAACCCCGCCGTCCGCCGTGCCCCGCCGGATACTGGCGCCCCCGCCCGGCCTGTGGTTCCCTGCCGGGCACCAGAGGAAGGAGGTGGTCCATTGAGTAGTAGTCATCAACCCGGGACCCTGGAGGTACCCGGCCGCTGAGGCCGGCGCTGGACCGCTCCAGCGAATCCCAGTCGGGTACCGCCAACGGCATCGGTCGGGAACTCGTCCCGCTCGACGCCACGCGACCGGCGGCAGGCTCGTCCGAACGATCCTGACCGCCTGGCAGTGACGGTGCCAGAGGTTCCATCCAGCAACGACGGTGAGGGGCGCGACCGCAACGGTCGCGCCCCTCACCTGTTGCCTCACCTGTTGCCTCACCTGTTGCCCCGGGTGCGGTGCCTCGTGTCGGGAAGGCGCACCGGTCATGACACGGGCAGCGGTCAGCCACCTCGCTCCACGACCAGAACGACCTCGACGAGGACCGGTCCCTGCGGCTCGCTCTGGCTGATGCCGGTCTCCCGGGTCACCTGCAGCTCGGTCGCCTCACCGACCTCCAGCGATGTCGCGACCGTGCCGTCGGTGAGCTCACCGGGCCCGGCCAGTACGCGGGGTGGCATCGTCGCGGGATCGGGAGCGCCCTCGAACCACGCGACCAGCCGTTCGCCGTCGTCGAGCGGCTCCACTCCCGCCAGGGTGAGGGTCACCATCGCTCCATCGGTCACCACCCGACCCTGGACACCGGAGGAGAAGGCAGGGTCGAGCTCGACGCCGGTGGCCAGTCGCGCCAGCGCGTCACCCTGCGCCTCGGCGACGCTGAGGTAGGTGCTGGCCGAGGTCCGCAGGTGCAGGTTCCAGAAGGCCATGGCCGTGGCCAGCGCCAGCACCACGACGACCGCAGCCGTGACGTGGCCCACGCCGATCCGCGGCGGTCGCGGCGGCTGCTGCTCCGCCGGGGCGCGTCGGGTGACCTCCGTCTGGACCGGGGTGCTCGCACGCTCGTCCCGCGCAGCCGCCGCCAGATCGTCGGCGATGCCGTGGAGTTCGGCGACCCGCGACCGACACTGCGGACACGTGTGCAGGTGGGATCGGAAGTCGGCGGACTGCTTGGCAGTCAGGCCGCCGAGCACATGCCCGACCGCCAGCTCCTCGTACCGACCGTGCCCGTCCGTCATCCCGCCCGTCCGTCATCCCGCGACAGCCTACGTTCCCGCGCCCGCTGCTGCCCGAGCTGCTCGGCCCGCGCACCGCGCCGCGCGAGGGCGCCTACCACGTCAGCACGGCGATCCGGACAGGTACTGCCGTGGGTTCACCGCAGAGCCGCCCACGCGGGTCTCGAGGTGGAGATGCGGCCCGGTGCTGTTACCCGTGGACCCGATGTAGCCGATGACCTGGCCCCGGCTCACCCGGGTCCCCTGGCCGACCGCGAACCGGCTCTGGTGCGCGTAGGCCGACACCACCCCGTCCCCGTGATCGATCAGCGTGATCTGCCCGTAACCGCCCTGCCACCCGGCGAAGATGACGGTCCCGGACTGGATCGAGCGGATCGGCGTCCCCGTCCCGGCGCCGAGATCGATACCCCGGTGCATGCGGCCCCACCGTGGGCCGTACTCGGAGGTCACCGGGGCGCACATCGGCCAGGCGTAGCCACCGCTCGAGGCCCGCGGCGCCGACGGCGTGCTCGGCGTGCTCGGCGTGCTCGGCGTGCTCGGCGACGCCTGCTGCGTGGCCGCGCGCCGTGCCGCAGCCGCCCGCTCAGCTTCCTCCTGGCGCCGTGCCTCCGCTGCCCGCTCAGCCTCCTCCTGGCGCCGTGCCTCCGCCGCCCGCCGAGCTCGCTCCTGCTGTTCGCGGACCAGCGCGGCGAGCTGCTCCTCCTCGTCCTCGAGATCATCGCGTTCGCTCGCCAGGTCCTGCGCCCGCTGCCGCGCATCTGCGGCAGCCAGCGCCCGCGAGCGCCGCAGTTCCTCGGCCTCGGCCAGCACCACCTGCTGCTCCGCGAGCTGCTGCTCGAGCTCGCGCTGCTCGGCGAGGACGACCGCACGTTGCGCCGCGACCACCGTCTCCGCGGCCGCCAACCGCTCGAGATCGACCTGGTCACCCGCCACGACGCGCTCGAGCAGTTCCGTCCTCGTGATGACCTGCTCGGCAGCCTGAGCACTCAGCAACGCCTCGAACGCGAGATCGGGTCCCTGCTTGAAGCGCCGGGCCACCCGGTCAGCGAACGCCTCCTCGAGGACGAAGCGTTCCTCCTCGACCTCTGCGAGACGTTGCTGTGCGTCCCGCACGGCGACCCGTTGGCGTTCCACCTGAGCGGCGACCTCGTTGACGATGCGCTCGATCGCCGCGAGGCGTTCCTCGGCGTCTGCGAGCGCATCGCTACGGCTGGTGACCTCGCGCTCGGCATCCTCCAGTTCGCCGCCGATCCGCTCCAACGCCGCGCGCGCTGCGGACAGCTCCTGCTCCGCGGCTGTCTGTGCCCGGGCGACACCTGCACCCAGGACCGCTGCTGCCACCAGCAGTACCGCCAACGACCATCGCGCCAGCAGGTACGGGCGATCGCGGACGACCTCCAGCACGGTGACCTCCGGCGAGCATGATCGGCACCATCGGGAGCCGGCGCCGTACCCCCGGGCGGCGGCGGACCGTGGTCAGGGCGGGCCGAACCGTACCGGATGACACCCGTCAGCAGGTCCGGAGAGGAGCTCCGCGGGCGCTGCCGTGCGGGCCGGGACCGGCTCCACCGTTGGTAACCTCCGCGGTCGGCCACCACTCGGGGCCATACGTTCGGGGGTCCCGCTCCATGGCACGTCGTCCGTCCCTCTCCCGTCGCACGACCATCATCGGCTGGTCGGTCGGCGGCGTGGTTGTCGTGCTCGTGATCGCCCTCGGTGCCCTGTGGTTCGTCCAGCGCGGTCAGGTGCTCCCGAACACCTCCATCGCCGGCATCGACGTGTCGGGGATGACGGAGACGCAGGTCCGCGATGCACTCGCGACGACGGTCGAGGCTCGGGAGACCGACACGGTGACCTTCACCTTCGAAGGCGAGGAACACGTCCTCGTCCCGAGGGAGGTGGGCTACCGCATCGACGTCGCGGAGACCGTCGACAGCGCCCTGGGGCGCGGTCGATCCGGCCTACCAGGCGACGTCGTCACCCGCGTCCGCGCGTTCCGGCAGCCAGCTGAGTTCGAGTTGATCGAGGTCACCGATCGAGACGTCCTCACGGCGTGGGTCGACGACCTCGCCGATGAGCTCGACCGGCCCGAGATCCGCGGCGGCGTGACGATCGACGCCGAAGAGGTCGCGGTGCGGCGCACGATGTCGCAGGGCGAGGTGGTGGTCGACCGGACCACCACCGTGCAGCTGGCCGCGAGTGCGGTCCGCGCCCCCGGGACGCAGACCTTCGAGCTGCCCGCCGAGACCACCGAGCAGCCGATCGCCGACGAGGAGATCATCGCCACCGCCGAGGACGCCGAGCGCGCGTTGGCGGCGCCGCTGGTGCTGCGCGCCGAGGATGCGAGCCTCGAGCTCGCACCTGCAGATCTGGCGGCGTTGCTCGAGATCGACGAGCTCGGCGACGTCCCGGGCGCGATCGACCTCCAGCTACTGGTCTCCCCCGATCGTGTCGAGGAGGTCACCGGCGAGCTCGGCGCTGCCCGGTTCGACATCACCCCCACCTCGGCGTCGTACTCGGCGCGCCGCACGCCACCTGCCACCTTCGACGCCCAGCTGAACGCGA
>JAWOCZ010000297.1:0-30934 GCA_046483565.1 Nitriliruptoraceae bacterium | reverse complement strand
ATGGGCCCACCGTGGGGGGCCGAAGGTACCAACCGGCCCTCGACCCGAACAAACGGCCGGGCCCGCCGACCTCACCGCGCCGCCCCCGCAGCGACCACCTCGGCGGCCTCGTGTGCCGCCTCGACGACCCGGTCGAGGACCGCGGCGTCCAGCGCCAGGGAGGTGAAGACCACCTCGTAGCCCGACGGTGCGAGGTAGATCCCCCGCTCCAGCATCGCGTGGAAGAACCGTGCGTAGGCGTCGTGGTCGGCGCCAGCGACGTCCTCGAAACGGGTCGGCGCCCGGTCGGTGAACACCACCCCGGCCAGCGTGCCGTGGCGGATCACCTGCGCGGTGACACCGGCGGCTCGCAGGGCTGCCTCGAAGCCGTCGGCCACCGTCCGGGTGGCGCCCTCCAGGCAGTCGTAGACCGTCTCGTCCAGCAGCGCCAGCTGCGCCCGCCCGGCCGCGACCGCCACCGGGTTCCCCGACAGGGTCCCCGCCTGGTACACCGGTCCGTCGGGGGCGAGGTGGTCCATCAAGCTCGCCGGTCCCCCGAAGGCGGCCAGGGGGAAGCCGCCCCCCACGACCTTGCCGAGGATCGTGATGTCCGGGGTGACGCCCTCGCGTTCCTGCGCGCCCCCGCGGGCCAGCCGGAAACCGGTGATCACCTCGTCGAACACCAGCACGGCCCCGGAGGCGTCGGCCTGCTCACGCAGGAACGCCAGGAAGCCGTCGGCAGGCGGGACCAGGTTCATGTTGGCGGGGACCGGCTCGGCGAGGATCGCGGCCAGGTCGTCGCCGTGCTCGGCCACCACCGCCGCGACCGCGGCGCGATCGTTCCAGGGGACCAGGATCGTGTCACCGGCAGCCCCAGGCGTCACCCCGGGTGATCCGGGGATGCCCAGGGTGGCGACACCGGAACCGGCGGCGACGAGCAGCGCATCCGCATGACCGTGGTAGTGACCGACGAACTTGAGCAGCTTGGCACGGCCCGTGGCACCCCGGGCGAGCCGGACGGCGCTCATCCCGGCTTCGGTACCCGAGTTGACCAGGCGCACCTTCTCCACCGACGGCACGGCCTCGATGATGGCCTCGGCGAGGCGGACCTCACCCTCGGTCGGCGCGCCGAAGGACGAGCCCAGCTCCATCGCGGCGCCGGCGGCGGCCAGCACCTCACGGCGCGCGTGGCCGAACAGCAGGGGGCCCCACGAGTTGACGAGATCGATGTAGTGGTTGCCGTCCACATCGATCAGCGTCGCGCCCTCGCCACGGGCGACGAACCTGGGTGTGCCCCCCACGCTGGCGAACGCACGCACCGGCGAGCTCACCCCGCCGGGGATCACGGCGCGGGCGCGGACGAACAGGTCCTGCGAGATCTGGGTACGCACGGGCATGGCCTTGGTGTCGCGTCGAAGGGGGCCGGGGGGTCGGACGAGCCCCGTCAGGGCAGGACGTGTTCGAAGATGACGTTGTCAGCGAGCTCGCGGGCCCGAACCAGCGCCGATGGGCTGTCGGCGGTCCAGGTGACCAGCACCCCGCCGCGACCTCGCCAGGCGTCGCAGGGTCCGTTCGGCAGCCCCGTCAGGTCGTAGCTGACGGCATGGGGGGCGACGCTCTTCAGCTCCTTGAGCTCGGCGAGGCGGCGCCGCACCACCCGTGGCAGACGCGCGTCGTCGATCGGCCCGGCCGTCAGGACACGGACCGCCTCAGGACGGCGTCGTCGGAACCACCGCAGGGTGGCCGGGTTGAAGCTGGCGACGCACCACGGGCCGGGGTGTGCCCCCACGACCGGCGCGATGGCCGCCTCCAGCGACCCCGCCCTGAGTGCCGGTTGCTTCACCTCGACCATGACCGGGACCTCGCGCAGCACGGCGAGCGCCGCCGCGAGCGTCGGGACGTGTTCCCGGGTCCCGCCGATCGTCACCGCCGCGAGTTCGGCCACGGTCAGATCCGCGATCCGGTCCGGACGGTCGGCGGAGCGCAGCAGGGTCGGATCGTGGGAGACCACCGGCACCCGGTCACGGCTGAGCATCACGTCCAGCTCGACGCCGTAGCCGGCCTCCGCGGCAGCAGCGAAGGCCGCCAGGGAGTTCTCGGGGCGTTCGCGGCCGTCGTGGAGGCCACGGTGGGCCAGAGGGACCTCCCGGAGCCACGACGGACAGCTCTCGGTCGGGACCAGGTCGGGATAGGCCTCGGTGACGGTGGTGTCGCTCACCGCTCGGCTCCCCGAGCCAGTTCCAGCGCGGCGTAGCTCACGACCACGTCGGCCCCGGCGCGACGGATCGAGAGCACCGACTCCCTCAGGGCCGCAGCGCCGTCGATCCAGCCCCGCTCGGCAGCGGCGTGCACCATCGCGTACTCGCCCGAGACGTGGTAGGCGACGACCGGCAGGCGGTGGCGGCGGCGGGCCTCGGCGACCACGTCGAGGTAGGCGAGGGCAGGCTTGACCATCAGGGCATCGGCCCCCTCGGCGGCGTCCAGATCCAGCTCGCGGGCGGCCTCACGACCGTTCGCCGGATCGAGCTGGTGGCCGGCCCGATCCCCGGAGACCATGGCCGAACCGGCTGCGTCCCGGAAGGGGCCGTAGAACGCCGAGGCGAACTTCGCCGCGTACGCGACGATGCCGACGTGCGCCTGGCCGCTGCGGTCGAGACCGGACCGGATCGCCGCGACCTGGCCGTCCATCATGCCCGAGGGGGCCACCAGGTCCGCACCGGCGCGGGCGTAGGCGATGGCATCCCGGACGTAGCCGGCCACCGCCGCGTCGTTGTCGACCTGCCCCTCGGCATCCAGCGGCCCGCAGTGCCCGTGGTCGGTGTACTCGCACTGGCAGACATCGGCCCACAGGACCAGCTCGTTGCCCACCGCCGCGCGGATCGCGGTCAGGGCCCTCGGGACGGGCCCCTCCGGATCCCAGCCGCTGGTCCCGAGCGGGTCCTTGTGGGTGGGCAGTCCGAACAGGAGCAGGCCGCCGATGCCCGCGTCCACGCTGGCCTCGGCCACCTCGACCACGGAGGCGAGGCTGTGCTGCAGGACGCCGGGCAGCGAGGGGATCGGCGTGGGCTCCTCGCGCCCGGCGGCGACGAAGACGGGCAGCACCAGCGCCTCGGCGGGCACGGTCGTCTCGGTGAACGAGCGCCTGAGAGCAGGCGTCCGGCGCAAGCGGCGCGGTCGCAACACGGGGTGCTCCGTCAACGCTGGCCTCAGCTCGTCGGGATGACCCTCATGAGGGTAACGGGCGCGGCGCACCCACCCTCCTGCGGTCCTCGCGCTCCCCCAACGCGCCGGTCAACCGTCCCTGACGCCGAGGAACCGCCACCCCGCCGCCAGGGCGCCGATGGCCAGGACGAAGCCGACCGCGGTCCGCGTGTCGCGTCCACCGGCGTTCGGTCCGGTGTCCACCCCTGCCGTGCCGTGTCCGAGGGCCGGGCCGGGCGCGGTCCCGGTGCGGGCGTGTGCCCCGCCGGCGCGTCCGGCGTCGGCGTCCGCGAGCCGTGCGCGGGTGACCGGGGTGCTGGTGGCCGCGCCCCTCGTGACGTCGGCGGAGCGCGCACCGCCGGCGTCACGCGGCGGTGGCGGTGGGCCCTCGGCGTCGGGCTCCCCGCGTTCCGCACGCAGCTCTTCGAGGTGGTGCGGGGCGATCAGCGGGCCGTGCACCCCCTCGTAGCGCACCGACGACAGCACGGCACCGTAGAGGTAGAGGCGGCCGGCGAGGTAGAAGAGCAGCAGCAGCGCGATCACGCTGCCCAGCGCCCCGTACAGCGCGTTCGCGCTCTCGACCTGGGCGCTGACCCAGGTGGCGCCGGCGATCTTCAGGGCCGTCCAGCCAGCGCCGGCCAGCACCGCCCCAGGCAGGCGGTCCCGCACGCTCAGGACGGCGGACGGCGCGAGGAAGGTGTAGGCGGCCAGGAACAGGCCGACGTCCAGCACGAAGCTCACGAGGGACGACAGCAGCACCGCGACCGAGGACGGCACGAAGCTCAGACCGATCCCGGCGAAGGAGGACGCGGTGGTGCTCGCCAGCGCCAGGAGCCCGAGGACGACCAGCGCCACCAGTTGGCGGAGCCAGCCCGCGATACCCAGCAGGATGGGTGCTCGGAACACCACGCGCGTCGCCACCATCGCCGCGTTGATGACCCTGCGTCCGGCCAACAGCAGCACGAGGAGCCCGACGGCCCCGATCGCGCCACGCTGCGAGACGACGTTGGCCAGCAGCTCCGCGACCTCGCTGTCCCCGTCACCGACGGTCTGGTCGAAACCGGGGATCGCCCCGGTGAGCTGCTCGGCGACCGCCAGCTGGTCGGCCGGGTCCTGGAGCACGAAGCCGGCGACCGAGATCGCCAGCAGCAACAGGGGGAACAGCGACAGGAAGGCGAAGAACGCGATCGCGGCGGCCAGCGGGTCCGCGGCGTCGCGGACGTACCGGTCCTGCACCCGCAGGGCGGTCCCGATAACCGGAAGGCCCAGGAGCCGCTGCTTCACACGTCCTCCATGCGTCGGTACCTCTGCCCCGGGGAGGATAGACCCCCCGCGACACCCGCTCAGGGAGCGGCCGTGACCAGTGCCGCCACCAGGCCATCGAGGTCGTGGGGGTCGGCCTCGGCCGCGACGGACAGACCGTGCGCAGCGCAGGCCGCACTGGTGACCGGTCCGATCGACACCAACCGGCCCGACCAGCGACGATCCTGCAGCAACGCCAGCAGGTTGTGGACGGTGGAGGGCGAGGTCACCGCGATCAGATCGATCGCTCCGTCGGCCAACTCGTCGAGCACCGCCTCCGGGAGCGCGTCGGGCCGCAGGATGCGGTAGGCGACCACCTCGTCGACGTCGTATCCCTTGGCCGCGAGCGCCGCCGGTAGCTCCTGGCTGGCCAGGTCGGCGCGCGGGAGCAACGCGAGGCCGCGACCGGGCGGGATCGCCGCCGCCAGTGCGCGGGTCGTCGCTCGCTCCGGCACCAGGTCGGCCCGACGTCCCAGCTGCTGCGCGAGCCGATCGTCGGTGCCAGGGCCGACACAGGCCACGAGATCGACCCCACCGAGGACGTCGGCCGGCACCCCTGCAGCCTGCAGCGCCTCGGCGAGGGCAGCCACGCCGTTGGGGGAGGTCAGCGCCAGGACCGACACCTCGCCCCGGGCCATCCGGTGCGTCGCCTCGGCGAGCGCGTCCCGCTCCCCCGCGGCGATCTCGAGCACGGGAGCCTCCACGGGGGTGCCACCCAGCGCCCGGATGCGCTCGCTCAGCTGTGCGGCCTGCTCCCGGGTCCGCGCGACCAGCACCCGACAGCCGGCCAGCGGCCCGTCGGCGCCGCTCATCCCGCCTCGGCCCGTAACGTCGACAGGACCTGCTCCCCGCCGGCCTCGAGCAGGGTCGCAGCCATGGCGCGTCCCAGGGTGACCGCGTCGTCGGCCGCCGTCTCGTGGGAGGCGCGGTACAGGCGGGTGCCGTTCGGATCGGCCACCATGCCGAGCAGGACCAGCCGCTGCTGGCCCGTCGAGCTCGTGCGCTGCTCCGCGTGCGCGCCGATCGGCGCCGTACAGCCACCCTGCAGCTGCAGGAGCAGTTCCCGCTCGGCGGCGACCTCCGTGCGGGTGACGGGCTCGTCGAGGCGCGCGAGCGCCTTGCGTGTGGCCACCGCGTCACGGCGGCACTCGACAGCCAGGGCTCCCTGCGCCGGGGCGTGGAGCAGCTCGCCGTGCTCCAGGGGGACCGCGACCAGTCCCTCGACCTCCGGCCGCAGCCGCAGCAAGCCCGCCAGCGCGACGACGACAGCGTCGAGACGGCCCTCCGACACGGCCCGCAACCGGGTGCCCAGGTTGCCGCGTAGCGGCTGGACGAGCACGTCTCGACGATGGCGCTGCAGCTGTGCCTGACGACGCGGCGCCGAGGTCCCGACGGTGACCGTCCGATCGCGCGGCAGCTCCGCCAGCCGCCACCCCTCCCGGGACACCAGTGCGTCACGCGGATCGACACGGGCCGGCACCGCACCGATCACGAGCTCGGGATGCTCCTCGCTGGGCAGATCCTTGTAGGAGTGCACGACCACGTCACAGTCGCCGTCGAGGACCGCCCGACGCGTGCCGTCGACGAAGAGACCCTTCGCGTCGAAGGCCTCGATGGCGCGGTCCGGATGCTCGTCACCGGTCGTCGACAGCGGCACGATCTCCGCCGGCCGTCCCGTCGCCGCCTCGAGCGCCGCCGCCACCGAACGTGCCTGGACCTGGGCCAGCGGGGAGCGTCGGGTCGCGACACGCCAGGGCCCCTGCCCGGCCGTGACCGAGGCAGCACCACTCACGCGTCGTCCTCGGGCAGGTCGAAGAGTTCGCGCACCAGGTCGATCCCCGGGTCGGCACCACCGAGGTCGGCCAGCTCCTTGAGCCGGACGGTCGGATGGTGCAGCAGCGTGTTCACGATGCCGCGGGTGAGCGCGTCCACCGCCGTGCGCTGCTGGTCGTCGAGGGACGCCAGGCGACCGCGCAGCCGTTCCAGCTCAGCCTGACGCACCGCTTCGGCCTGCGTGCGTATCGCGCGGATCGTGGGCTCGACCTCCGTGGCACGGGTCCATGCCACGAAGCGCGCGACCTCCTCCTCGACGATCTCACGTGCCTCGGAGAGGACCGAGCCGGCGTGCCCCCGATCCGCGAGTTGCCGCACGTCCGAGACGTCGATCAGCCTCATCCCGGGCAGATGTGCGCAGCCCGGATCGACGTTGCGGGGGACCCCGAGATCGAGCACGACGAGCGGCTCGAGCGCCGAGCCGTCGGGGGTCACCGACCCGGCCACCGCATCCCGTGCGGGCCCCGTCCCGCGCTCGGCCAGGACGCGTTGCGCGAGGTCGACGTCGATCACGGCCTCGGCGGCACCGGTCGTGCACACGACCACGTCGGCGTCGCGCAACGCCGCGCTCAACTCGTCGACGACGGCGTAGGGCACCTGGTCGTCGAGCTTGGCGGCCAGCCGTTCGGCCTTGTCGGTGCTCCGGTTCCACACCGTGACGTGGCCGGCACCGAGGTCGGCGACACGACGAACCGTGAGCCCACCGAGATCACCGGCCCCGACCACGGCGACGCGCGCCCCCGCCAACGGGACACCGCGCTGCCGATCGACCGCAGCCAGGCCCACCTCCACCATCGAGGAGGCACCCTCGGCGATGCGGGACTCGTTGCGGACGCGGCGCCCGACGCGCACGGCCTGTCGGAACACCCGTTGGAGCACACGACGCGCCGTGCCCTCTGCGCGTGCCACCTCCATGGCGTGCTTGACCTGGACCGCGATCTGGCGCTCGCCGACCACCATGGAGTCCAGGCCCCCGGCGACCGCGAACAGGTGGGCCGCCGCCCGGTCGTCGTGGTAGCTGTACTCGAGCGCGTCGAGCTCCTGGGGGTGGATGTCACCACGCTCCGCCAACCAGCCCCTGACCTCCTGCAGCCCGGGGTGGAACCGGGTGACGTGGGCGTAGACCTCGACCCGGTTGCAGGTGGAGAGGATCACCGCCTCGGTCACGTGCTCCAGGGAGACCACCGCGTGCAGGGCCTTGGGGAGCTCGTCGGCCGGGACAGCTACCCGTTCGAGCAGACCGAGCTCGGCGCTGCGGTGGTTGCAGCCGACGACCAGGAGTGCCATGCGCGGACGAACCTCTCGACGGAAGGGCTGCTCAGCGGCCGTGTTCCGAGGTCGTTGGACGGATGATGGACGCGCCCCACGCAGGTGCGCCGCCTCGGCGCGGGCGAGGAGCGGGTGCTCGCCGGGAGGGTGGACGCCGCCGGACCGGGGGCGGCCACACGCCTACCGGATGCGAGGGTACCGCGCACCCCGGCCGTGGCCCGACTCGGGAGCGCCCGTGGGCCGCCGCGTCACACGGGCCGGGCGGCTGAGCCCGTCCGATGCCGCGAGTCGGCGGCGGGCAGTCCCGGGCCGGCGTGCTCGTAGAAGGAGAGGATCTGCAGTTCGGTGGCCAGATCCACGCGGCGGACGGTGACGTGCTCGGGGACCGAGAGGTAGGTGGGGGCGAAGCTGAGGATCGACCGCACACCAGCTGCGACGAGCCGCTCGGCCATGCCCTGGGCATGAGCGGCCGGGATCGCCAACACGGCGACCCCGATGCCCTCGGCCGCGACGAGTTCCTCGAGCTCCGACACCGGCCGCACCCGGTACCCGGCGACCTCCTGGCCGATCACCTCGGGCGCGGCATCGATCAGCCCGACGATCCGGAAGCCGCGCCGTTCGAAGCCGCCGTAGCTGGCCAGCGCCCTGCCGAGGTTGCCCACGCCGATCAGCAGGACCGGCCGGTCCTGCACGAGGCCCAGCGCGCGCGACAGCTGCTGCGCGAGTCCATCGACGTCGTAGCCGACCCCGCGGGTGCCGTGGCTTCCGAGGTAGGACAGATCCTTTCGCACCTTGGCGGCGTTCAGCCCGGCGGCGCGCGCCAGATCGTCACTGGACAACACGCCGATCCCAGCCTCCGCTGCCTCGATCAGCACCTGGAGGTACACCGGCAGCCGCGCGACGGTCGCTCCGGGGATCTGGCCTTCCCGCACGCGCTCCCCTTCGCCCTCGACGACCGGTGCGGTGGCCGCTCGTGTGGGCCGACCGTCACCGCCGGTGCGCCTCCCAGTGTCGCAGCGCTGCCGTGGAGGGTGAGGCTAGGCGCCGCAGGCGTTCGACGTCACACTGGCGCCGACACCGACGGTTCCCACCGCCGGCGGCCGACCACCAACTCCTGCTCAGCGACGGCGTCCGCGCCGAGCGTCGCGCAGGGCACGACGCACCTGTCCCGGTGCCACCTCCAACTCGGCGACCTCGACACCGTCCACGCAGATCACGGGCACGCGTACGCCGTAGCGGCGCACCAGCTCCGGATCCTGGTCGACATCGATCGTGTGGACGACGGCCGCACGTCCCTCACGGGCGACCAACCCCGCGGCCCGGTCGCACAGACCGCACCCGGTGCGGGTGTACAGGTGCAGGACCGGCCGGTGCCGTCGCGCCATCGCTGCTCGCTCCTGTCGGTGGCGGCTGCACCCGTCGACGTTCACCGCGCCGGGGCCACCGCGCCCGCGGATCGGAGGTTCCCGTCCCGGTGGGCACGGGCTCCGGCGCAGCTCGGTCGCTCTCGGCCGCGTGATGGCCGGGTCAGTCAAGCTACCGCGGCCCCCGTCCGATGGAGGGAGGGCAGGTCCCCGACGGGGTCACCGGACGGGAACGCCTCCCGCCACCAGCGGGGGACAGCACGACGGACGACGACCGTGGCAGCGACCTTCCCGCCTTCGAGGCACCGCCCCCGCGTCACCGTTGCGGTGGCGCTGCTCGCGCTGGTGTCGTTGCTGCTGTCGCCGGCCCCGACCGCCGCGCATGCCGACGCGGGACTCGAGTCGGGGTTGGTCTCCGCGCTCAACTCGGCACGCGCCTCGCAGGGGCTCCCGGCGCTCGAGATCGCGGGCGAGTTGACCTCGGTGGCTCGTTCACACAGCCGCGTGATGGCCGATGGGGACCACCTCCACCACAACCCCGACCTGGGTTCGGCGGTCACTGGCTGGCGGAAGGTCGGCGAGAACGTGGGACGTGGCCCCTCGGTCTCCTCGATCCACGATGCCCTCATGGACTCCCCCGGGCACCGCCGCAACATCCTCGACGGCGACTGGACGCACGTCGGCATGGGTGTCGTGGTGCAGGACGGCCAACTCTGGGTGACCCAGGTGTTCCGCACCCCACGCGACGCCGCTCCCGCCCCGGCACCAGCACCCGAACCAGCACTCGAACCGGAGCCCGAACCGCACCCCGTGCGATCAGCACCCTTGCCACTCGACCGGATGACGTTGCTGCTGGCCCGCCAGGCCGCAGCCGAGGAGGTCGACAGCTTCGAGGAGCTCGTGGCGGCGCTGCTCAGCGCTGCCGGCTGACGGACGTCGGCACCGCGCCGTCGCGACGGGGTGGCCGCCGGCCCGCGGCCGATGGTGCGCGCGCACCGGGCGGCGCCGACCGGACATCGTGTCCGCCGCGAGGCCGGGCCGTAGCCGAGGTAGCGTGAGGCCCATGCGTCTGCTCGCCTCCACCGGCTCGATGTTCGCCCGTCCCCTGGACTGGGCCTTCGGCGTGCTGGTCGAAGCCGGCTACGACGGCGCGGAGCTCATGGTCACCCAGGACCCGGCGACCCAGGACCCCGACCGGATCCGCGCGGCGGCAAGCTCCGAGGGCATCGGGGTCGAGGTGGTGCACGGGCCCTTCCTGCTGCTCACCCGCCGGGTGTTCGGGACGGACCCGGTGGCCAAGGCCCGTCGCTCCTTGGCGTTGGCGGGGGCGGTCGGCGCCGACCTCATGATCGTGCACCCGCCCTACCGCTGGCAGCGCGGCTTCCACCGTTGGCTTCTCGATGCCGCCGACGACGAGGCGGCTGCGCACGCGTGCCGGGTCGGCGTCGAGAACCTCTACCCGGTCGCGATCGGGAGCCGGCCCATCCGGTTCCACCGTTACACGACCGCTGAGGACCTCGCGCCTTTCCACCACATCGTCCTCGACACGAGCCACTTCGGCGTCGCCGGACAGGACATCAACGAGGCCTACCGCATGCTGCGTGAGCAGGCCGTCCACCTGCACGTCTCGGACCACCGGGGCGGGCCTCGCGACAGCCACGCCCCGCTGGGACACGGCCGGCTCCCACTGGCGTCGTTCCTCCACCAGGTCGGACGGGATGCCCGCAGCGGTATCGGCGCGGTGGGACGTTCACAGGTCTCGATCACCCTCGAGCTGGACTGCCGCCGCTACCTCGATGACCGGTCGGCCCTGGTCGGCTACCTCCGGCAGGAACGCTTCAAGACCATCGCGCTGCTCGAGGGCGCGCCGGCCGAGGAGATCCTGGGACGACCCGACATCGTCGAGGTTGCTCCCGGTCGTGACGAGGACGACGCCGACCAGCCCACCATCTCCCCCGACGGCACCTGACAGCCACCCGACTGCCGGCCGCCGTGTGGTCGCCACGCCCGGGATCCGCTGCAGCCGGCCCGGCGCCGCATGACCGTCGCCGTGAGCGTGCCGACGTGCACTCGTGACCCCCACGCGTCACACTGCGCCCGCTTGCCCCCCGTTCCGGGGAGCACGGCAACGACCGGAGGATCCCCATGCGCAACGGCACGACGATCGCGCTGGCTGCGCTGTTGCTGCTCATCGTCGTCGCCGCGGCGATCCAGCTCAGCCGCGCCGCCGCCCTGTGACCGGCCAACCGCTCACAGGAACACCGAGCGGCGGCCCATCAGGTTGCGCTGCAGCATCTGCTGGATCCGCTCACGCACCTGGTCGGTGAGGTCGAACAGGGCCATCGGATCCTCGGCCAGATCGCTGCCGAAGCTGGCCGTGTCGATCGGGTCCCCGTACTCGATGATCCACTTGCTCGGCAGCGGGAGCAGGGCGAAGGGGCCGAGCATCGGCAGGGCGAACATCTGCGGGACGACGGGGAAGTACGGGAAGCCGAGCAACCGCGCCACGATCCGTAGATCGAACAGCATCGGGTAGATCTCCTCGCTGCCCACGATCGCCGTCGGGATGATCGGCACCTGCGCACGGGACGCCGTCGCCACGAAACCGCCCCTGCCGAAGCGCTGCAGCTTGTACCGGTCCTTCCACGGCTTCCCGAGCCCCTTGAACCCCTCGGGCCACACCGCCACGAGCTCCCCCGAGGACAGCAGGCGGTCGGCGTCGTCCCCCGAGGCCAGGGTCGCGCCGGTCTTGCGTGCCAGCGCACCGACCAACGGGGTGCGGAAGACCAGGTCCGCACCGAGCTCGCGGGCGTGGCGGCCGGTCAGGTCGAACACGTCCAGCCGGGTGATCAGCGCATCGGCCGGCAGCGTCCCGGCGTGGTTGGCCACCAGCAGCGCTCCGCTGTGCTCGGGGACGTGCTCGATGCCGTGGGAGGTGACCCGCCAGTAGTGGCGGTGCATCGGTCGGAGCAGGGGCATCAGCACCTGCGTGGTCAGCTCCTCGTCGAAGCCGAACTCGTCGATCTCGTAGGCGCCGGTCACACGGCGGCGCAGGAAGCCGATCAGCCCACGTAGCGCCTCCAGGAACCGGTCGTCAGCAGCATCGCGGAGCAGTTCCAGACCGTCGATCGCTGAGCCGTAGCCGCGCTGGAGCAGCTGCGCTTCCGCCCAGGCGAAGGATCCCGGTCGCGGCCCCGGGGAGGCCGCCGCCGGCCGGTACGCCCCGGCCGTCCGCGCACCTGTCGCTTCCGCCGCCCCGGTGTCCTCAGCCGCCCCGGTGCGCTCAGTTACCCCGGCGTCCTCAGGCGTCCCGGCGTCTCCAGCACCCCCGGTGCGGGTCTCGGAGATCGCGGGATGGGGGCGTCCTCCGGCGCGGGGACGGACCGCACCGCCTGCAAGCCCCGGGGACCGCCGGGGCGCCGAACGGGGCGGTGCCACCTCGCCGTCCGGATCGGTGGGGGCGTGGACCCGGCAGCGGCCGTCCTCCACGGCGTAGTTGCGGCAGCGTGCACCCGACATGGTGGTCGCGACACACCGGGGGCGTCCTGCCTCGGACGGCGAGCCGGACCGCGCATCACGGGCGGCGCGCTGCTCGTCCAGGGAGAAGACCTGCGCCTCGCTGTGGGCCGGATCGCTCATGGTCGACCCTCCTGAACCGCGCGTTGGGACTCCAGGAACCGCTCCTGACCCTTGCGCTGGAGGAAGTCGTACAGTTCCCGCTCGAGACGCACGGCGTCGTCGCGATCGATCATGCCACGGATCCGGCGGCACTCGAGGAAATCGTCGAAAGCGGAGCGGGTGGTGTACTGCGGGGTGTAGCCGAACTCCTCGCGCAGGCGCGTCGTGTCCATCACCCGGCCGAACTGCAGCATCCGGAGCTGGTCCGGTGCGACGTCGGCCCGCCCAGAGCGTCGCAGGGCCCTGGCGAGCGCGGACACGAAGGGCAGCGGAACCGGCACGGGGACACGTCCGGCCAACCGGATCGCCTGGGAGAGGTACAGGGCGCCGGAACCGGCGACGTTGACCGTGCCCTCGGTGACCCCGGTCGCGGCGTGGACGTGTGCACCCACCGCGTCCTGCTCGTGGCAGAACTGCAGGCGCGGATCGAAGCCCGCAACGGTGGGCAGCACCGGCAGCGCGAAGAAGGACTGGAAGGCGCTGTCGACCTCTGGACCGACCAGGTTCGCGAGCCGGAGCACGGTGACGGCGACGTCTCGACGCCGTCGGCCGAGCGTCCGGACGTAGCCCTCGGCCTCGCTGGCGTCCTTGCCGAAGCCCTTCCGGGGAGCAGTTCCCAGGGTGGAGCTCTCGCTGAACAGCGCCGGGTCGGTGTGCGCGGAGCCGTACACGGCGCCCGTGGACTTCAGCACCACACGCTCGAGCCGGGGGGCGGCCTGGCACGCCGCCATCAACTGCATGGTGCCGATGACGTTGTGTTCCTTCATCGACGTGCGTCCGCCGGCAGCCCCGGGCTGCGAGGTGATCGACAGGTGGAGCACCGTGTCGATCGCCGCCGCCTCCAGCACGCGCCCGACCAGCGGGTTGCGCAGGTCGGCCCGCACGAACTCCGTGCGACGCAGATCGTGCTGCGGCTCTCGGACGTCGATACCGACGATCTCGAGGACGTCGTCACGCTCCTCGAGCGCCCGAGCGACCAGGCCGCCGAACTGGCCCGCCACCCCGGTGAGCAGCACCCGCCGACCCTCGACCACGTTGCGCCTCCCGTCGGCCTCGTTGTGGCCACTCACCTCGGCGACCGATGGCGCAGTGAACCGGCTCGCTGCTGCGGACGCGAGCGGCACGACACCGTCGCCGGCTCAGCTCCCTGCATCTCGGTGCAGGTCCCCATCCGCCAACTCCTCGAGATCGAGCGTGGTCGGATCCACGACCTGTGCCTGGAGGTACGCCTCCAGCTCATCGTTGCGGACGCGGTAGTTGCGACCGACACGTACCGCCGGGAGCTCCCCGCTGCGGATCAGCCGGTAGATCGTCATGGTGGACACACGCAGCTGTGCCGCGACCTCTGCGACGGTCAGGAGTTGTTGCGACATGGAAGCCTCCGGCCGGATACCCATCGTACGGATCGCCACACGCCGATACTCGCGATCCGTGGCCCTGCAGCTGCGACGGACATCCCCTACCGCGTGCGCTCGACACGCTACACCGGGCCCACGACATACCTCCAGTGCACCATCAGGTGCAGGTGCATCAGCACTGCCGGATGACCCCATCAACCTCACCAGGCACAGCAACCACGCGAGGGCACCGAGCTCGGAGCGCTCAGCGCACACCATGGATCGGTAGCAGCCCCCCGCGCAGCGCTTCGACCGATACCTGTGCCTCCTGCACCGCCTGCGCGTGCATCGCCTCGGAGATCGTCACCGGGTCCTCGAGGAACGCGGTCGGCGGCACCTCACCGGTCCGCTCCACCGCCAGCTCCCGCCAGCCCATCGGCGTCTCGATCGGCAGCGTCCGGCCTGCCATCTCGGCGAAGGCCATGGTCCAGGCACGGGGGACGACCCGCACGAGCTGGTACCCGCCGCCACCGAGCGCGACCCAACGGCCCTCGGTCGTCTCGTGCGAGAGGCGGTGGAGGCGGTCGTAGATCGCCGCCATGTCATCGGTGGTCAGGGCCAGGTGCGCCAGAGGGTCGCTGGCGTGGGTGTCGCACCCGAGCTGGGTCACGAGCACGTCAGCGTCGAAGGCGCGGACCAGCGGCTCGACGACGGCATCGAAGGCGCCGAGCCACACCTCGCCCGGGGTCCCCGGGTGCAGCGGCAGGTTCGCGGCGCTCCCCCGGGCGTTCGGTCCGCCGATGTCGTCGGCTCGACCGGTACCCGGGAACAGGAAGTGGCCCGACTCGTGCAACGAGATCGTCAGCACCCTCGGGTCGTCCGCGAACATCAGCTCCACCCCGTCGCCGTGGTGGACGTCCACGTCCACGTAGGCGATCCGCTCGGCACCGTGCTCGAGCAGCCAGTCGATCGCGATGGCCGGATCGTTGTAGATGCAGAACCCGGACGCCCGATCCGGCATCGCGTGGTGCAGGCCGCCGGCGGGGTTGAAGGCATGGTCGGCCTCCCCCTCCCACACCTGACGTGCGGCCTCCACCGAAGCGGCACAGATGAGCAGCGACGCCGGGTGCATCCCCTGGAACGCCGGGGTGTCGCCCGGTCCGAGCCCGTACGACGCCTCGGCCCGCGCCGTGGGGTCGCGCGAGAGCCGCTTGACGGTGTCGATGAAGTCCTCCCGGTGCTGACGCAGCAGCTCGACCTCGTCCAGCGGACGCGGCAGGACCTCGTCGACCCCGTTGCCCAGCAAGCCGATCCGACGGATCAGGTCGACCGTGAGCTCGACGCGCACTGGTGCGAGCGGATGGCCGGGTCCGAGGTCGTACCCAGCGGCACGCTCGTCCCAGATCAGCGCGACCCGGCCGACGGCGTTCGGGCCCTCTCCGGCCACTGGTGACTCCTCCCACGTGCTGCGAGGCTCCGCTGACACGAAGAGCGGGGCACGTCGTCACGAGCCTAGCGATGCGTCGAGCGGGTCCGGGGCCCGATCCGACCGGAGCCGAAGATCAGCGCGCTCGCCGACCCCGCAGCTCCGGGCGCCACACCGAGGAAGCACTCGTGGTGCTTCGCCGGGACCGACGCCCACGACTCACTCGTGACGCAGCGCCGTCACCGGATCCAGCTGTCCAGCTCGCCGGGCGGGCAGGACACCGAACACGAGGCCGACGAGCACCGACACGCCCAGGGCCAGGGCGATCGACCACCAGGTGATCTCCGCGGGGACCGGCGCGAAGGCCGCCACGACCTCGGCGAGCGCGATGCCGAGACCCAGCCCGACGGCGCCGCCGAGGCCCGTCAGCGCCACCGCTTCGAACAGGAACTGGCGGGTGATGTCACGTGTGCGCGCCCCCAGGGCCTTGCGGAGACCGATCTCCCGGGTCCGCTCGCTCACCGAGACCAGCATGATGTTCGACACGCCGACGCCACCCACCAGCAGCGAGATGCCCGCGATCGCGGCGAGTACCCAGGTGAGGATCTGCAGGATGTCACCCACCACACCGATGATCTCGTCCTGCGAGAGCACGCTGAACTCGCTCTCGTCGAGGCGCTCGGCCAGAGCAGCCTCCGCCGCAGCACGGTCCGCGTCGATCCCCGCCGTCGAGGTGGCACGGATGAAGATGGCATCGACACGGGCGCTCCCGAACAACCGCTGGGCGGCGCTGATCGGGATGATGACCTGACGGTCGACGTCCGGCCCGAACGCGGTCGTGCCCACCCGGTCGAGGACCCCGACGATCCGGTAGCGGATCGCACCGAGCGACAGGTTGCGACCGATCGGGTCCTGACCGGGGAACAGGGTCTCGGCCGTCGTAGCCCCGATGACCGCGACGCGGCGGCCGGTCAGGACATCCGATGCCCCCAGTGCCTGCCCGCGGGCGATCGTCCGATCGACGACGTCGAGGTAGTGCTCCGTCACGCCGAACACCGTGGCGTTGAAGCGGATCCCCTCGGCCTGCACCGACTCCGCGCCGATCACGTAGCCCGCCGCCCGCCCGGGACCGCCCGGCAGCGCCCGGTCGACCCGCTCGATGTCGTCCACCTCGAAGCTGGACCTGGTCGGACCGGCCCCGAACTCGCCGTCGCCCGGCAGGACGAACAGCAGGTTGGAGCCGAGTCCCTCGATCGCACCGGTGATCTCCGACCGGGCCCCCTGGCCGATCGCGACCAGGAGCACCACGGACATGACGCCGATCAGGACACCGAGGGTGGTCAGCGCCGACCGGAGCCGGTTGGCCCGCAGCGCCTGCATCGCGACCCGCAGGGACTCCCTGAGGCTCACGCCGCCACCTCGTCGACGATGAGGCCGTCCCGCAGCACGATCCGGCGCGCCGCGCGGGCGGCGATCTCGCGCTCGTGGGTGATCACGACCAGCGCGGTGCCCTGCTCGGCGTGCAGGGACTCCAGCAGGACCATCACCTCCTCGCCGGTGCGGGTGTCCAGGTTCCCGGTGGGCTCGTCGGCCAGGATCAGCGCCGGCCCGGTCACCAACGCCCGGGCGATCGCCACCCGCTGCTGCTGACCACCGGAGAGCTCGCCCGGACGGTGGTCCACGCGGTCGGCCAGGCCGACCTGCGCCAGCGCCTCCCGGGCCCGCTCGCGCCGCTCGCGCGCCGTCCCGGGGCGGTAGACCAGCGGCACGATGACGTTGTCGAGCGCCGTCAGGCGCGGGAGCAGCTGGAAGGACTGGAAGACGAACCCGATCGACCCGTTGCGCAGGGCGGCCAGTTCGGCGTCCGACATCTCACGCACGTCGCGACCGTCGTAACGCACGTGGCCGCTGGTGGGCCGGTCCAGCGCTCCGAGCAGGTTCAACAGCGTCGACTTGCCCGAGCCCGACGATCCGACGATCGCCACGTGTTCGCCCCGGTCGACCAGGAAGCTGACGCCGCGCAGGGCGGGCACCTCGACGTCCCGGCCGAGCCGGTAGATGCGGGTGACCTCCTCGGCCGCCAGCAGGACCGGTGATCCGTCGCTCACCGCGCCGCCACCCCGGCCGCGCCCAGCGGTGCCGCACCTGCGGCGCCGAGCGACCCGGCAGCTCGCGGGCCGGCCGATCCGGCAGCCTCCCCGTCGGAGGTGAGGGTGACCTCCTGGCCGTCCTCGAGCAGTTCGACGCCGGTCGTGACCACGGTGTCGCCGACCTCCAGGTCCCCACTCACCGCGGCGGTGCCGTCACCGAGCGCCAACACGGTCACCTCGACGCGACGGGCGACACCATCACGCACCACGTGGATGACCTCGTCGCCGCCGCGGCGTAGCAGCGCGCTGCTGGGCACGACCAGCTCCCCCTCCACCTCACGGACCTGGATCTCGACCGACACCGTCATCCCGATGCGCAGGCTCACCTCGTCGGGCCGGTCGACCAGGCGGACGGTCACCGGGTACAACGCGCCGCCCATGCCGGCGGTACGCGGCTCGAGCGCGATGTGATCGACGACGCCGGCGAGTTCCGCGTCGGGGAAGGCATCCACCAGGACCACCACGCTCTGGCCGACCGCGACCTCCACCACGTCCAGCTCGTCCACCTCGGCAGCGACGGTGAAGCCGTCGAGGTCGAAGATCGTCAGGATCGGCTGCCCCGCACCGACGCGCGCGCCGACAGCCGGCGGACCCTCGTCGGGTGCCACGGTGCCGCCGCCGAGCAGGCCGGCGACGTCACCACCGGCCGGCCCACCGGCGCCGAGCGAGTCGGCGAGGGAGCCGAGGTCGGCGTCGAGCCCACCCAGCGCGCCGGCCCCTCCGCCGGCCGTCGCGGCCCCACCACGGGACAGCTCGACCACGCCGTCCGCCGGTGCGACCACCGCCAGCTCCTCGAGTCGATCCTGGACGGCGGCCACCGCCACCTCGGCCTGCTCGCGCTGCAGCTCGGTCGCCGCCGCCTGGGTCCGTGCCGCCTCGGCGGCCTGCGACTGCGCGTCGGCCTCGACGTCACCGAGCTGTGCGGAGGCAGTGCGGTACTCGGCCCGGGCGCTGCGCAGGCGCTGCCGGGCGTCGTGCAGGGACGATTCCAGGGCCGTGGTGTCCACCTCGACCGTGACGGCATCGGCCCCCGGTGCGGTGATCAGCTCCGGATCGACGTCGAGTTCCTCGGGCAGCTGTCCACCGAGTTCGTCGGCGAGGTCGCGCAGCGCGGCGGCGGTCGCCTCCCCGCTCTGCCTCGTCGCCGCGGTCACCGCGGTCACCGTGTCCTCCAGCGCCTGCACCTGGTCCTCCAGCGAGGCCAGCACCGGGGGGATCACCGCGTCCAGCTGTGCCCGCAAGGCCCCCACCAGCGGGGCCACGTCCAGCCCGATCCCGGCCCCACTGGCGGTCCCGGCGAAGAGCTCGGCCGACTCGACGGCGGACTCGGCCTGGGCCAGCTGCTGCTCGAGTGCCTCCGAGCGCAGGGTGAACAACGGATCGCCGGCCTCGACGACGTCCCCGTCGGCGACCTGCAGGGTCTCTATCTCGCCGACCGAGGGCGCGCTCACGGTCGTCCGGTCGGCGGGCTGGAGGGTGCCGGCTGCGGCGACGGTCTGGACGACGGGGCCGCTGGTGACCTCGGCGCTGCCGAAGGTGACCTCCTCCTCACCCGTGCACGCGGCGAGCAGGAGCGCCACGGCGGCCAGTGCCACGACGCTTGGAGCGGTTCCACGGCGCACGTTCGCCTCCTCGAGCGGTGCAGCAGCGGGACGCCGCGGCGACCGGGGAACGGTCGGGCTCGCTCGGCGTTCCAGGACCACGTTGATCACGATCGCTGCACCGATCAGGTTCGGTGCCCATGGTGCCGTGTGTCGGGCGAGCCGTGGTCCGCACCGTCCCAGCGCACGTCAGCCGGCTCATTCGCCCCTGGCGAGCGCTTCGCTGCGCAGCTTGGCCGCCTCGATCGCATCGAGGAACGCCGCCCGGACCCGCGCGGACTCGAGGGTGCGGATAGCGGCGATCGTGGTCCCGCCCGGCGAGGTGACCATCTCGCGGAGCTCGACCGGATGCCTGCCGCTGTCCCGGAGCATCTTGGCGCTGCCGACCATGGTCTGGATGATCAGCTGGGCGGACACGTCCCGCGGCAGCCCGAGCAGGATCCCGGCATCGATCATGGCCTCGGCGAGGAGGAAGAAGTAGGCGGGACCGGATCCCGAGAGGGCGGTGACCGCGTCGAGGTGGCCCTCGTCCATGCGGATCACCTGTCCGACGTGCTGCAGGATCTCCTCGGCGACCTCGAGGTCCCGCTCCCCGGCGTGGGTCCCACCGCTGAGCACCGACATCGCCTCGTCGACCTGTACCGGCGTGTTGGTCATGACCCGGACCACCGGCACCTGACCCTCGATCGTGTCCTGGATCGTGGCCGTGGTGATGCCCGCAGCCACGGAGATCACGGTCTGCGCCGGGTCGAAGGCGTCGCCCACCTCGCCGATCACGCTGACCAGGACCTGAGGCTTGAGGGCGATCAGGACCACGTCGGCGGCCTCGACCGCGGTCCGGTTGTCGGTGGTCGCCCGGACCCCGTGCGTCGCCGCCACCTCCTGGCAGCGCGCCTGCGACGCATCGGTGCACACGACCTGATCGGGCCGGACCCAGGAGGACGCCAGGAGCCCACGCAGCAGTGCCTCGCCGATCCGCCCGGTACCGATGATCGCGAGCGTGCCGTCCATGCCAGGTCCTCTCCGCCGGGTGCGCGTCGAGGAGCCTAACGGCCGCTGTGGGGCGCCGGATCGCCGACCGGGTTGGGCGGCAGACCGGCGCTGGCACGCCACCGTTGCTCGGCATCGAGGTAGCTGGCGAAGCCGGTCCGCAGCACCTGGTTGAAGGTCTCGTCCGCCATGGTGAGCACCCGGCCGAGCAGCTCGTCGAGGGCCGACGCGTCCAGGGCGACCAGGGGGAGCGCACCGGTCAGGATCAGATCGCCCTCGTCGTCGAGGGCGAAGTGGATCGGCCCGGGATGCTGGTTGCGCTGCAGCAGGATCCGGTAGACCTCCGCATGCCCCTCATCGGGCACGCCCGAGAACAGCGAGGTGATCGTGAGCCGACGGTCGCCCAGCTCCATCAGCACCGGGATCGTCCGCTTCCACTCTCCCTCGAGCATGGTCATCCAACGGTCGTCGCCGACCGGGGTCGCCTCCAGCCCGGCTGCTGCCAGGCCGTCCACCAGTACCCGGCGGGCCCGGTCGCGATCGTCCTCCACCATGACGCCTCCCGATGGCAGCCGGTTGTTAGGGTCGCCGAGTACGCGCCGAGGTGGCCTGGCGAGCGGCCACCGGCACTGCGAGACTAACGGGCACCGGGGCGGTGACCGCCCGCGGCCGGACGACCAGCGACGACGGAGCCACACGATGAGCGAAGGCACCTTCCGGGTCCCGACACCGGTGAACGAACCCGTCCGTGCCTACGCGCCGGGAAGCGCGCAGCGGCACACGCTCCAGGCGGCGGTCCACGAGCAGCGGAGCACGCGTCTGGAGGCTCCGAACGTGATCGACGGTGTGGACGTGCTGACCGGCGACACCTTCGTCCAGCGCGCCCCGCACGATCACGACCTCGAACTCGCCGAGGTCCACGCAGCCGGCACGGGTGAGCTCCAACGGGCGATCGACGCCGCCGTCGCCGCCCAGCACGACTGGGCTGCGATGTCCTTCGCCGACCGGGCGGCGATCTTCCTGCGCGCCGCGGACCTGCTGGCTGGCTCCTGGCGCGACACGATCAACGCGGCGACGATCCTCGGGCAGTCGAAATCGGTCCAGCAGGCGGAGATCGACGCTGCGTGCGAGCTCATCGACTTCCTACGCTTCAACGTGAGCTACGCGGAGGACCTGCTCAGCGAACAGCCCAACTCGGTGGACGGCGAGTGGAACCGGCTGGACCTCCGCCCGCTGGAGGGGTTCGTCCTCGCGATCACGCCGTTCAACTTCACCGCGATCGCCGGCAACCTGCCGACCGCGCCCGCCATCGTCGGCAACACCGTGGTCTGGAAGCCGTCGGAGAAGCAGGCGCTGGCCGCCCATCACACGATGCGACTGCTCCAGGCCGCCGGGCTACCCGACGGGGTGATCAACCTGGTCCACGGCGACGGCGCGAAGGCGGCCGAGGTGGCGATGGCCGATCCCCGGTTCGCAGCGCTGCACTTCACCGGCTCGGAGGCCGTGCTGGGCTCGCTCTGGCAGCGTGTCGGCGGCAACATCTCGCGCTACCGCAGCTTCCCCCGGATCGTCGGGGAGTCCGGGGGCAAGGACTTCGTGCTCGCCCACCCGAGCGCCCGCCTCGATCCGCTGGTCGTCGCGCTGGGCCGCGGCGCGTTCGAGTACCAGGGGCAGAAGTGTTCCGCGGCCTCACGCGCGTACCTGCCCCGGAGCCTGTGGTCACAGCTGCGGGATCCACTGGCCGACGTGGCGAGCGCGATGACCATGGGTGATGTCGGTACCGACCTCTCGATGTTCATGGGTGCCGTGATCAGCGAGAGCGCCTTCCGCACCCATGCCGAGGCCATCGAACGCGCGCGCAGCGAGGGTGCCGAGGTGCTGGTAGGCGGCAACCCGGACGACTCGGACGGCTGGTTCGTGCCGCCCACGGTCCTGGTGACCGACGATCCTCGGTCCCACAGCATGACCAGCGAGCTGTTCGGGCCGATCCTGACCGTGTTCGTGTACGAGGACGACGACTGGGAGGCCATGCTGCCGGAGGTGGATCAGGGCACCCGCTACGCCCTGACCGGCGCCGTCTTCGCCGAGGACCGTGCGGTGCTGACCGACGCCAGCGAGGCGCTGCGCCACACCGCCGGCAACCTGTACCTGAACGACAAGCCGACGGGTTCCGTCGTGTCGCGTCAGCCCTTCGGGGGTGCCCGTCGCTCGGGCACCAACGACAAGGCGGGGTCGGTCTTCAACCTTTTGCGGTGGGTCTCACCACGGGCGATCAAGGAGACCTGGGATGCGCCGAGCGACTGGCGCTACCCGCACCAGGGGTGAACCCCGGGTCTGCATCCTGCCACGACCCCGACAGATCCGAACGTCCAGGCCGAGCGACATTGCGGTACGGCCGACCCCCACGGGTCCGAGCGCTCAGGCCGAGCGACGCTGCGGCAGGGCCGGCACCGGCGATGACGACGGCAGGCCGCCGTCATCGCCGCGTGCCTCCTCGTGCTCGACGACCACGTCCGCGTAGACCGCCAACAACCGCTCCACGGTGCGGTCCCACGACGCCGCCCGGGCCGCCGCCAGTCCGGCACGCCGGGCCGCCGCGGCGTGGGCGGGATCGGTGAGCAGACGCACCACCGCCGCAGCGTGCTCGACGGGGTCGTGGTTGGGCACCAGCATCCCACCCCCACGCACCACCGCCTCGAGGCCCGGCACGTCCGCGCCGACCACCGGCGTGCCACAGGCCTGCGACTCGAGCGCGACCAACCCGAAGGTCTCACTGCGCGATGGCGCCAGCAGGACCGCAGCGGCGCGGTACCGCTCGGCGAGTTCGCTCTGTGCCACCGCATCCTCGAAGGTCACAGCATCAGCGATGCCGAGCTCCTGTGCCAGCGTGCGCAGCTCCGCAGGGCCGGTACGCCCCTGGCCGGTCCCCGAGGCGCCACCGACCACCCGCAGCCGTGCGCCTGGCACCGAGCGCCGCACCTCCGCGAGTGTGCGCAGCGCGACATCGGGACCCTTGAGCGGTTGGAGCCGGCCGACGAAGAGCAGCTCCGGTGTTCCCTGACGCGCCACGGACCCGGCGGCGGCCAGCGGCCTCGGCGAGAACCGGTCCAGGTCGACACCGGCCGGGACCACGGTCAGACGTGCTCCCGACAGGCCGTAGGTGGTGTGGAGCAGGCGGGCCTCACCGCAGGTCAGCACCAGCACGCGGTCGGCGGAACGCGCCACCCGCTCCTCCGCATGGAGTCGCAGCGCTGGCTCGGGGGTGTCGCCCGGTGCCAACGTCGCGTTCTTGAGGACCCCCAGGGTGTGGAAGGTCTGGACCAGCGGCACCCCCCAGCGAGGAGCGATGCGCCGACCGACCCAGCCGGAGAGCCAGTAGTGGGCGTGCAGCACGTCGTGGGTCCCGGCCGTCGGGTGCGCCTGGAGCGCCAGGAGGAAGGCACACAGGTGGTTGGTGACCTCCTCCTTGCCGACGGGCTCGGCGGGACCGGCAGCGAGGTGGTGGACGGTCACACCCGGGACGACCCGCACCGAGTCGGGTTGTGTCGGATCGGTACGACGGGTGAAGACGTCCACCTCCACGCCCCGAGCAGCCATGCGCGCGGCGACCTCGCGGACGTAGACGTTGAGCCCACCCCCGTCTCCGGTCCCCGGCTGGTCCAGCGGGGAGGTGTGCACGCTCAGCAGCGCGACCCGGCCCACGGGCGGCTCGGCAGGTGGCGGCGATGGCAGAGGCTGGTGGGTCATGGGCGCCGCACCACCAGTCGCTCCAGCACCCGGTCGCTGGCGCCGTAGCGGTACTTGTAGGGCTCGTCGCCGCGCAGGAGATCGAAGATGCGGTGGCCCTGGTCCGCCGCCTCGCCCATCACGAGGTGCACCATCACCACACCGGGCGCGAAGGTCGCCAGCGTCGGATCGAAGGCCGAGTTGTACAGCCCCCAGGTTCCGCGGTGGACGAGCGAGACGGTCGTGGCAGCCGGGAGCTGGCCGACGTGCAGTTCGTGCAGGCGGAACGTGCCGTCCTCGACGAACTCCTCCGCGAGGGCACGGAACCAACGGTGCATGTCCTCACGCTGGAAGAACCCGGCCTTCTCGGGGAAGCTCTCGGCGGCCTGGTCCAGGAAGGCGTCGATGCGCCCAACCACCTCGTCCGCCGGCACCGCGACGAGCTCGAGCTCGCCGGCGTCACGGGCCAGCTTGCGGGTCTTGCGGGTCAGCTCCTGCCGCAGACGACCGGGCAGGTTGGCCAGCACCTGGGCGTGATCACCGTCGAGCACGACCCTGGGGCACACGTCCTCACGATCGTCCTCGATCACCTTCAGGCCCTTGGCGGTCAGCGCTCGCCGGAAGGCTTCAGGCCACCCGCTGTCGGTCGGCAGGCCCCCCGCCACGAACTCGTCCCAGTCGACATCACCGGCCAGATGCTCCACGTAGGCCGTTGCGACGTCGAAGCGGTCCTCGGGCCGGCTGACCGGGCCGAGGTAGTCGGTCACCTCGGTCCCGCCCTGGAACCGACGGATCTCCTCCGGTCCCCCCGCGCTGCCCTGGAGGTCGTTGGCGTCCGGGATCACCCCGATCAGGCGACCGTCGCTGTGGACGGTGTGGACCCGGATCGCCGTCGTACCGCCGAAGGTGCGGTTCCAGACGTCGAGGTAGCGCGGCGTGTGGAACACGGTCGCATCCGGGTCATCGTCGAGCAACAGCTCCCACGCGGAGCGTTCACCTCCGGCCTGGAGGTCGTGATGTGTGCGCAGCTCGATCACGGTGGGTCCTCAGATGTGCACGGCGGGAGCGGATGAGCGTCGTCCCCGGTCCGCGACGGCGACGTCGGGTCCGGTCGAGTGGGAGACAGGGACGACAGCGGGGGACGACAGCGGGGGGGCCGCGAGCTTCGCAGCACCCCCACACCGGTAGATGGTAGTACGCGCAACGGTTCGACGGTGCCGTCGTCCCGCCAGTGGCCGTGGGTTCGACGGTGCCCTCAGGCCTCCTCGGCGGCCTGCGGGGATCCGGCGGCTCGGATGGCGTCGTCGTCCACGTCCCCGGGCGTCAGTGCATCGAGGAGCTGCCGACGACGGCTCGGTCGGGGCTCCTGCAGTTCGGAGAGCCGGCGGAAGGACCGGTACATCTCGAGCAGGGCCTGACGTTGGGGGCCCGTGAGATGCGGATCGGCAGCGACCGCCACCTCGACGTCGACCACGATCTCGCGTTCGTCGAGGATGCCGGCCTTGACGTAGAGGGTCTCCGAGGAGATCTCGAGCGCCTTCGCGATGGCCTGCAGGATCTCCGCCGAGGGCTTCCTGAGGCCCCGTTCGATCTGCGAGAGGTAGGGGTTGCTCACCCCGGCGATCTTCGCCAACTTGCGCAGCGAGAGCGCGGCGGACTCGCGCTGGTGGCGGATGTAGCTGCCGAGCTCATCGATCGGTGAGGCATGATCCTCCGACGACCACGCCGAGGACGGGTCCCCGGCGGTCGAGGCCGCCGGTGTGGTGCCACGGTCCACGCCGTCCGGCTCGGCACCCGCAGCGTTCGGTTCGGGGGCCGCGGCGCTCGGCTCGGGTGCAGCGGCGTTCTGCTCGGGAGCTGCGGCCGGGCGCGCCGCGGGCGATGCCTCGGAGGCGGCGCGCTCCGCCCCGGCGGGGGGTGCCTGCCGCCCACGCCCGACATCGTTCACCGTCGACTCCTCGGTCGCCTCCCGGATCCCCACCTCACCGGCCAGCGCCTCGAACCCTACCGGCTCCCAGCTGCGACCCCGACGTCGAGGAGCACCTGGCGGAGCCTCGCCACCTCGCCGGTCGTGCGGATCACCCCCACCGGTCGCCCACCGCCGAGCGGGGATGGCGGACACCACGTCCCTTCGGGAACCACGCCGATCGAAGCCAGGAGTTCGACGGTCACCGCGGCGACGCCACGAGCGGCACCGTCCACCGCCTTGATCGCCAGGCCCCACGGACGGCCATCGGCGTCGAGCCAGCCGACGCCGTACACCCCTTCGGCGCCGACCTTGGCGAGCACCCCGGCCGACAGCAGGGCCGACTCCAGACGGCCCTGACCGCCCACCAGGTCGGGATGGGCACGACCGGCGTCGCGGACGCGCGAGAAGCGCGGCTCGACGGCCAGCTTCGCGAAACCGGTCGCCAACGGCGCGAGGGGAACCGCGATCGCGGGCGCCCCGCATCCGTCGACCCCGACCGCCAGAGGCGGGCCGAACACCTCCTCGAGCGTCGCCAGCACGCGCCGCTGCAGGGCCGCCTCCGGATCGAGCAGCGCTGCACCCGACAGGCCGAGACGTGCACCGGCCAACGCGAAGAGCGCGTGCTTGCCGGAGCAGTTGTGCTGCAGGCGGCTCGGAGGTGCACCGGCGCTCGCCTCGGCCGTCGCCGGGGGGCAGGTCAGCGCGGTTGGTGGCGTCCCGGAGCGCCGCAACAACCCCCTGACGGCGGCGAGATGGACCGGCTCGCCGCGATGCGACGCCCAGGCCACGGCGAGCTCCGCGGGCCCCGGACCGGGGTCCGGGTCGTCGGACGCGTCGAGCACCTCGAGACAGGCGGTCGCCTGCACGGGCTTGGCCGTCGAACGCACGAAGGTCGGGTGCAACGCGTCACCGCAGCTCGCGACCACCTCGCCGTCGGGACCGCTGACCACCAGGTGGGCGGTATGGCCGGACTCGACGTGCTCGACACCGGTCCGCACGTCCCGGCGCGTCAACTCGGCGACCAGCGGAGCCCGCGGGCGTCGCTCGGCCGGCCCCCGGGCCGCCTGGCCGGCGGGATCGGGCCCGCCACGGGCGGCGGTCACACGCGGCCTCTGGCGGCCGCGGTCTGGAGGGACGACGCTGACCACATCGGGCGAACGAGCTCCCCGCGGCACACCGTCCGACTCACCCCAGCAGTTCGCGGACGTCGGCGCGTCCGTCCTTGTAGCGGGCGACCAGTTCGGCACGGACGGCATCGATACGCGTGAAGAGCGCCCGTCGTCGCGCCGACAGCTCATGTTCGACCGCCGTGAGCGCCTGGGTGACCCGCTCCAGGTCCTCCAGGTCATCCCCGTCCAGAGCCGGCAGGTCGTCCTCGGCGATCACGGCGTCGATGAGGTGGCTGTAGCGGTCCGCATCCGCCGGGACCCTGACGCGGGTCGCGCGGGCCTGCGCAGGGTCGGCGACGTGCCCTTCGTCGGCCAGGAGTGAGGGCAGTGCGGCCAACAGGCGACCCGCTTCCGGCTCCTCACGCTCGTCGAGGCTGGCCCGCAGGATGTCGAGTCGCCCCTGGAGGAGCCGGCGGGCGTAGGAGATGCCCTCCTCGGCGGCCTCGCAGGCGGAGCGGACGGAACGCAGCTCCGAGGTATCGAGGGAGTCCAGATGCTGCAGCACGTCCTCGGCCAGCAACGCCTCGGGTGCGGGCAGCTGCGACAGCGCGTCGCTGACCTGGTGGTGACCTTCTCCGGGACCGCTCACGGACGACCTCCCGCTCCTGCGACCTCGGTGGCGTACGTCGGCCGGAGGTCACGTTACCGGCCGTGGCATCGGGAAGCACCCCGGCGGGTTCCACCGCCGTCGCGACACCCCGATGCGTCGAGCTCTCCGTCAGGGTCGACGGATCATCACCGGTCGGTGTCGCTGCACCTCGCGAGTCCACGGGAGGTCGCGAGTACGCTACCTCGCATGCGCGGCGACCTCTCGGACACCACGGTGCCAGCGATCTGTCGATCGCTGGCGTCCGAGGGCGCCACCGGTCAACTGGTACTCGGGGATCCCGACGGCCCCGGGACGATCGCGTTCAGGTCCGGGGTGATCACCGACGCCTCGTCGCCACTCCCTCGTGCCCGGCTCAGGGAACGCCTGACAGGCGGCGGCCACCTCGACGAGTTGACGGTGGCCAGGGTCGTCCACGAACTCCGGGCCGGGTCCCCGGAGGGCAGCGCCGCGACATCCCCCGATGACGCCGGCCTCGCCCGTGGCCTGCTCGACCGTGAGCTGGCGGACCCGGAGCTCCTGGACCGGATGCTCAGCGCACCGGTGGTGGATGCTCTGGTCCACCTCTTCGGACGCCGAGCGGGCGAGTACCGCTTCGAGGTGGCAGCTGCCGAGGAACACGGTGCGAACACCGGCGTTGTCCGCCTCGACGTGGAGCGAGCGCTCGTCGAGGTGATGCGGCGGTCCGATGAGGTGGCGGACCTGCCCGCTGTTGCGCGCTCTCTGGACACCGTCCCGCTGCTGTTGCTGGACCTCCCGGCAACCCCGGCGGATTTCGATGCGGACACGTTGACGGTCCTCACCGGCATCGATGACCACAGCAACCTCGGTGAGATCGCGCATCGCATCGGCTACGGCATGTTCGATGTCGGTCACGTGATCGCGGGGCTGTACGAGCGGAGCGTCGTCGGACTGACCCGACCGCAGGCAGGGTCCGCGACCCAAAGGGCGCAGACCGCCGATCCGGTGCAGGTGGCCTCCGCCCGCGCGACCGGCGCCAGCCAGGTGGGGCCGTCCACCACACCGGCGGATCACGGTGACTCGCACAGAGCGCCGGCCGAGCGCGGCAGGACACCGGCCGGCACACCGGCGTCACAGCCAGCCGGGCCCCACGACGGGGCGGGAGCCACCAACGGAGCGATGACGCGCCGAGCGGTCGCCACCGGCGACACGGACGTTTCCGAGTTCCTGCGCGAGCTCAGTTCCCTGGCGAACCGCGACGACACCCGCGCGCGACGGACGACCTCCCCCGCACCGGCTGCGGAGGCAGGACGACGCGAGCCGCACGATGACTCAGGCGCAGAAGGTGGCGAGGAGCAACAGGTCCGGGCAGGGACCGATCACGACGCGGACACGCCCGACGACCATCGACAGCAGGGGTCCGCACCGCCGTCCGACGATGGTCGCCGTCGACGGCGCGGGTTCTTCGGCCGGGGCTAGGCGCGCGCTCTCCCGGGCAACGCGTGCCAGATGGCTGGGTGCTCGCGCCTGCCGCCGCGGCGAAGCGATGTCGGCTCACTGCGGGTACGGCACGATCTCCTCCGGCCCCGGGTACCGCTCGCGTGCCTCTTCGATGATCGCCAACGCACGCTCACGGTTCTCCCACCCTCTCACCTCCACCAGCTTCTGCTCGAGGTCCTTGTAGATCCCGAAGAAGTGCGCGATCTCGTCGAGCAGGTGGGTGGGCACGTCGTTCAGGAACCGCAGGCTGGCCCATCGCGGATCGTGATCGGCCACGGTCAGGATCTTCTCGTCGGGGCCCTTGTCATCGCTCATGTCGAGCATGCCCAGCACGCGGGCGTTGACGGTGCACCCCGGGAAGGAGGGCTCCCCGAGGATGACGATCGCATCCAGGTGGTCGCCATCCAGCGCGAGGGTGTCCGGGATGAAGCCGTAGTCGCCTGGATAGCGCACCGCGGTGAACAGCATCCGGTCGAGGACGAAGGACTGCCGCCGGAAGTCCCACTCGTACTTGTTGCGGGACCCCATCGGTACCTCGATGAAGACCTCGATGGTCTCGTCACCCATCCGCCATGCTCCTCGCAGCCGCTTGCGCGCGACCCTACTGCCCCATCCCCGGTCAGCCACGCCCCGGCCAGCCACGCCCCGGCCAGCCACGCCCGCAGCCGGCGAACCGCCGCACCGAGCAGAACGCCAGCAGCCTCCCGCATCCACAGGCCAGGTCGCTCGCGGGCCCCTTCCGCTCCGGACTTCTGGTACGAACCGCGCCGGACACACGCGCACCACCCTCCCCACACCAGCGGACAAGGAGCTGTGATCATGCTCGAGATCGGCGACCAGGCACCCGACTTCACCCTGCTCGACCAGGACGGCCAGGAGGTCTCGCTGAGCGCGCTCGCGGGTGCCCCGGTGCTCGTGTACTTCTACCCCAAGGACGACACCTCGGGCTGCACGACCCAGGCCTGCGGGATCCGTGATCAGTGGTCGGAGTTCGAGGCGGCAGGGGCGACGGTGCTCGGCATCTCCCCGGACCCCGTCGACAGCCATCGATCGTTCGCTGCGAAGTACGAACTTCCCCACCGGCTGCTGGCCGATACGGAGAAGGAGGTCATCAGGGGGTACGGCGCGTGGGGCACGAAGAGCATGTACGGCCGGGAATACGAGGGCGTCATCCGATCCTCAGTGCTCGTCGACGCCGACGGGACCGTGGCCGCCGTGTGGCCGAAGATCCAGCCGAAGAAGCATGCGGACGCGGTCCTGCGGGCGATCGGGGAGCTCTGATCCGGTCGGGGGGTGAACAGGGAGCGGTTGTCGGATCGGCCGCGCCCCTCGCCGATCCACGGACCGGCGAGCAACGGCCCACCACCCCGCAGCGGCCGATCACCGACGATCGCGGCGGCGGGTCACCGACGGGTCGTGGCCTGGCGGCACCTCGTCACCGCCGACCAACTGCAGGATGGTCACGACGGCGCTGTCATCGCCCTCGGCCTGGAAGCTCGCGCCGGTCGCAGCATCGGCCGGCACGAAGGCCAGCGCTCGCATGCCATCGGGTGCCACGCTGGTCACCTCGACGAGCTGACGCCCCGCACCCGCACGCCAACCGGCGCTGACGGCGCCCTCGACAGCGACCGCCGCCAGGCGACGTCGCGGACGCCCCAACATCCACATCCGCGCCACTGCTTCCTGACCCGGATAGCACCCCTTCGCCAGATGGACGTGCGTGGGCAGCAGGCCGAGCTCCTCCGGCAGGTGCGGTGGCGTCACCTCACGCCCCCAGGCGGGCTGACCGTGCGCCACCCGCCAGGCCTCCAGATCCGAGTGATCGCCCTGCCGGGCACCGGCCTCGAGCAGCGCCTGCACGGCCTCCCGGAC
>JAWOCZ010000293.1:0-4704 GCA_046483565.1 Nitriliruptoraceae bacterium | reverse complement strand
ACCAGGCCGGCCGGGCGCAGCAGCGCACGGGCGATCGCCAGCCGGCGCCACTGCCCGGCCGACAGCCCGCGGCCACCGGCCCCGATCGCGGTGTCCAGGCCGCCCGGCAGCGCCGCCACCTCGCCGTCCATCGCGACCGAGCGCAGGGCGTCCCAGATCCGCTCGTCGGCAGGCCGGGGTTCGGCCCCCAGGGTGACCACCTCACGGACGCTGCCACGCAGCGGCGCGGGGCGCTGTGGCACCCAGGCGAGCTGGTCGTGCCAGTCGCTCACGGGCACGGCGGCCAGGTCGGTGCCGCCGACCACGACCCGCCCATCGTCCGGTCGTCGCAGGCCGAGCAGCACCGCGGCCAGGGTGGTCTTGCCGGCACCCGATGCGCCGAGGATCGCCAGCCGCTCCCCCGGCACGAGCTCCAGGTCGACGTCGCCCAGTGCCGGCTCGGCCCGGTCGGGGTACTGCACGGTCACGCCCGCCAACCGCACCGGGGCCGTGGCCGGGTCGGGCAGCGAGGACGCCGCACGCACGCGGGCGTCGGATGCGGAAGGATCGGGATCGGGGTCCTCGAGCAGGTCCAGCAGCCGATCGGCGGCGGCCGCGCCGTCCTCGTTCGCGTGGAACTGGGCGCCGACCTGCCGCAGCGGCCAGAACGCCTCCGGAGCCAGCAGCAAGGCGATGAGGACCGGTTCGAAGCCGATGCCGGTCGCCTCGGCGAGCCGGACCCCCGCGATCACCGCCACCGTCGCCACGCTGAGAGCGGCCAGCAGCTCCAGCGCCAGCGCGGACAGGAACGCGACCCGCAGCGTCTCCAGCGTCGTACGCCGCAGCCGTTCCGCCGCCCCCCGGACCGCCGCCCCGACACGGTCACCGGCGCGGGCGACGCGGACCGTCGTGAGCCCCTGCAGCACCGTGAGCAGCTGCCCGGACAGGCCGGTGAGCGCGCGGAAACGTCGGCGCGTCGCCGCCCGTGCGGCCAGGCCGATCAGCACCATGAAGATCGGGATCAACGGCAAGGTCACGAGCAGCACCACCGCCGAGGTGGGATCGATCGTCACGACGTAGACGACGATGGTGGCGGGCACGACGACCCCGGACAGCAGCGCCGGCAGGTACCCGCCGAAGGTGCCGTCCAGCGCGTCGATCCCGTCGGTCAGGGCCGATGCCAGTGCTCCGGTGTCCTGCTCGGTCTCCCCCGGCGGCCGCCGGGCGAGCCTGGCGACCACCGCACGTCGCAGGCCCGACTTGACCCTGGCCGCGGTGCGGTGGGCGAGGACCTGGGTGGCCCAGGTCGCCGCGGCTCGGACCACCACGGCGCCGCCGAGCCACCACAGCCACGTGGTGTGCTCCGCCAGGGTCGCGTCACCGACGAAGGTGCGCGCCACGATCGCGCCGAGCGCCGTGGCCTGGACGATCAGGGCGACGGCGGTGACGAACGACAGCACCGCCCCGAGCGCCAGCAGCCTCGGCACCGCCGCGTCGAAGCGCAACAGCCGCGGATCGACCGGTGGTCGGCTCGCCCGCTCCCGCAGCCGTTGCCCGGGCAGCGGCGCACCCAGCTCGGCCGGCCGGCGGGCGTCTGCCACCTCGCTGTCGGCCTCGTCCGGCGTGGCGGCGGATGCGGTCGGGGCGGTCACGGCCGCGCAGCGTAGAGCCCCGGCCCCAGCCCATGCACCGGAGCGCCCGAAGGAGCGCTCACCACCTCACGACGCGTCCGGCTCGTCCTGCTCGTGCTTCTTGGCGCGGGCCCGCGCCAGGCGCCGGTCGACGACCTGGAGCGGGGTCTCGGACGGGGCCTCCACCGAGTCGCGGCTGATCCGGTGCCGGAACACCCAGTAGCTCCAGGACTGGTAGACGATCACGATCGGCACGAACACCAGCGCCGCCCAGCTCATGATCGTCAACGTCAGGTCGCTGGCCTTGGCGTTGGAGATCGTGATATCGAAGGCCGGGTCGATCGAGGACACCAGCAGCCGCGGGTACAGGTTCAGGAACAGCGTCAGGATCACCAGGGCGATCATCGAGGTGGTCGCGGTGAACGCCCAGCCGTGGAGCCGCTCGCGGATCAGCAGCGGAGCGGCGATCGCCGCCCCCATCGCAGAGACGGGGATGATGCCGGGCACCACCCCGGTGTCACCGAGCGACAGCGCGTTGAGGTAGGTCCAGCCGAGGAAGGCGACCACGCCGACCGCGACGACCACCGACAGCCACTGGGCCAGGGTCTGGGCCCGCTCCTGGAGCTCGCCACCGTCCTCGGTCTTGAGCGCCAGGTACATCGCTCCGTGGAGGGTGAACATCAGCAGCGAGGCCACCCCGCCGAGCAGCGCGTAGGGCGACAACAGGCTGAACAGGCTGCCGACGAACAGCCCGTCGGCCTCGATGGGGATGCCCTGCACGAAGTTGGCGAACGCCACCCCCCACAGGATCGCCGGCAGCAGCGAGCCGTAGAAGATCGCCTGGTCCCACCACCAGCGCCACCGCTCGTCGGTGCGCTTGCCGCGGAACTCGAAGGCGACCCCGCGGACGATCAGGCCGACCAGGATCAGGAACAGCGGCAGGTAGAAGCTGGAGAACACCGTCGCGTACCACAGCGGGAAGGCGGCGAACATCGCACCCCCGGCCGTGAGCACCCACACCTCGTTGCCGTCCCAGACGGGGCCGATCGTGTTGATCATGACGCGCCGGTCGGTGTCGTCCTCGGCGATGACCTTGGTCAGGATCCCGACGCCGAAGTCGAAGCCCTCCAGCACGAAGTAGCCGATGAAGAGCACGGCGATGAGCGCGAACCACAGGGTCTCGAGGTTGAACCAGTCCATCGGCGGGTGCCTTCCTCGCGCCGGGCGCGTCGTCAGGGCGTCGTGCCCGGGCTCAGTAGCCGCCACCGAGCGGCGAGTAGGTGCGGTGCTCCTCGTCGACCTCCTCGCCGGTCTCCTCCGGCGGGCCGTGCTCGATGTGGCGCTTGATCAGCCCGATCGTGACGACCATCAGCACCCCGTACACCAGCGTGAACCCGGAGAGGGTGAGGACGACCTCCCACGTCGACACCGCCGGTGACACCCCGTCCTCGGTGAGCAGCAGGCCGTAGGCGACCCAGGGCTGGCGGCCCATCTCGGTCAGGACCCAGCCCGAGGTGTTGGCGATGAAGGGCAGGGCCATGGCGAACGGCAGCACCTTCAACCAGGTCCGGTTCCAGAAGCGGGTGGTGTCGCTGATACGGCCACGCAGCGAGGCGAACAGCCCGTAGAGCGCGAGGACGATCATCAGCGTCCCGGCACCCACCATGATCCGGAACGACCAGTAGGTCACGATCACCGGCGGGATGTAGTTGCCCGGCCCGAACTGCTCCTCGTAGCGGGCCTGGATGTCGTTCATCCCCTCGACCTCGGCGTCCAGGGTGTTGGTCGCCAGCAGCGAGAGCCCGTTGGGCAGGCCGATGTCGACGATGTTCTCCCGGTTGTCGACGTCGCCGATGGCGAACAGCGACAGCGGCGCACCTTCGGTGGTGTCCCACAGCGCCTCGGCGGCGGCGGTCTTCATCGGCTGGGCCTCGGTGAGGTGCTGGGCCTGGTCGTGCCCGACGAAGGCGACCCCGATCGAGGTGATGACCGCGATCGTGACCGCGGTGCGAGCGGCGGGCGCGAACACCTCGACATCGCGCTTCTTGAGCAGATAGATCGCGGAGACGCCCAGCACGACGAACGCGCCGGTGGTCCAGGCGGCGAAGATCGTGTGCGAGAACTGGCCGGCGAGGTAGGGGTTGGTCAGCACGGCGACGAAGTCGTCGAGACGGGCCTGTCCGGTGACCGGGTCGATCGTGTAGCCGACCGGGGACTGCATCCAGGAGTTGGCGGCCAGGATGAAGTAGGCCGACAGGTGCGTGCCGATCACCACCAGCCAGATCGTGGCGAGGTGGATCTTGGGCGGCAGCCGGTCCCATCCGAAGATCCACAGCCCCAGGAAGGTCGACTCGAGGAAGAACGCGAGCAGCGCCTCGAGCGCCAGCGGCGCCCCGAAGATGTCGCCCACGAACCAGGAGTAGCTCGACCAGTTCATGCCGAACTGGAACTCCTGCACGATGCCGGTGACGATGCCCATCGCGAAGATGATGAGGAAGAACTTGCCCCAGAACTTCGCCAGTCGCCGGTAGCGCTCCTCACCCGTACGCACGTACTGGGTGTGGAAGATCGCGACCAGCGGGGCCAGTCCGATCGAGAAGGGCACGAAGAAGAAGTGGTAGATCGTCGTCGAGCCGAACTGGATGCGGGCGAACTCGAGGGCTTCCACGGGCGTGTGCTCCTTGGCCGCGAGCCGGTGCGGTGGCTCGTCGCGGTGTCGGTCCTGACGTCGACCTGGTGCGAAGTGTCGTGGCTGGTGGGCGTCGCGTCCGCAACGACGCCCGCGTGCGTGCAACCTCGTGCGCGCACATTGCCTCGGCGCATGTCCGGACCATAGGGCCGGGGGACGGACGCTACCGGGACCTTCGGCCCGGGCGCGAGGCCGGGGTCGTCAGCTGCGTGGTGACGGCGTCGGCGGCAGGGTCGTCCAGCTGCCACCGCCGGCCGCTGCGGCCCGCGCCGCCGCGTCGGCCAGCGCCTCGAGGTCGAGTCCCGCAGCGGGGAACCGTCCGACGCCGGCGGAGGCAGCGAGGTGGAGCCCATCGGCCGGAGCCGGCAGCCGGGTCGCACCCCAGGCACCGAGGATCGCGGCGGT
>JAWOCZ010000289.1:0-8332 GCA_046483565.1 Nitriliruptoraceae bacterium | reverse complement strand
GCCATGGGCACGGCCATCAAGGCCGCGCGGGTATGGGCCGCCCCACCTGCCCTGTCCGCGCGACGCACGATCAGCAGCAAGGCGCCGGTGCGGCGGTGTCCAGCTTGTCCATGGTGTGTACCCCGATGGCCGGTGGGTTGCCTGTCTCAGAAACCGGAACGCTATGTATCACTTTACCGAACAATAGGTTGCGCCAGCTGCCCCGTCAAGATGCTCCCGAGACGGTCCTTGCAGCGTGGCCGGTGGTGCGCCAGTCGACGATCCGGACCGAGACCACGTCGATGACGAACGCGGTCTGGACGAACCGGCGTGCGCTCCACACGTCGGGATCCCAGGTCAACAGCTGGCTCGGCCGATCAGCCAAGAACCGCCGATCGACCCGACCTCGACCGCGCGGTGCCGTCGCACCAGAACGTGGCGGAGCGGGGCCCGTCAACGGCGCAACCCGGGCCTGTCGGGCAGCCCCCAAAGCGGGGCCTTCCCCACCATCGCAGCGGCGATGGCACCGAGGCAGTGCAGCGCAGGCCCGGTCAGCGGAACGTGGCCCTGGGCGGGCGACACGGCGGCGTCATCATCGCCGCCGGTGCCTACAGTGGTCCTTCAGTCGCGCGAGCCCTCTGCCTCCACCTCCCCGAGTGCTCTGGCCGCCCGTCGCAACGCAGGCAGCACCCGCGATGACTCACCCGGCGTGAGCCGCACTGCCGGCGCTTGGACGGCAACGCAAAGATTGGATTGGCCGTGCGCATTGGGCACGGGGACCGCGACACAGATCAGACCGGGCAGGAACTCCTCGTCGTCGACCGCGAAGCCGGCCTGGCGTACCTCTTCGAGATGCCGTTCGAGCTCGCCAAGGTCTGTCAGTGTTCGATCCGTGTGGCGCTGCAGTGGCGCATGGGCGAGCAGCGTGCGTAACTGAGATCGCGTCAGCTGGGCCAGGAACATCTTGCCACTGGCCGTGCAGTGGAGCGGGACACGAGAGCCCGGATGCAGCGAGAACCGTAGCGGTCGGGGCGTCTCGACCCGATCGAGATAGATGGCTTCGCCCCCCGATAGGGCGGTGATGTTGCACGTTTCGCCAAGCTCTTCGACGAGGTGAATCAGAACCCTATGTTGCGCCCCGTGTTGGGTGGCGTTGAGCAGGAGTTCCTCGGCGAACCGACGTAGCCGTGCGCCACTACCGTAATGCCGACCGTCGCTCTGGCGAACGAGCAGCCCTCCCTCCTCGAGCTGGGACAGCATCCGGTGGAGCGTAGCTTTCGACACTTGCGTTTCTTCGGTCAACCCTTTCAAGCTGACGAACTCGTCCTTGCGTGCAATGAGCTCGAGCAGAGAGAACAGGCGCAGCGCCGGCGTCTTGCCTTCCAATGCCATCGGCTCCCCTCGGCTCTGGCGCTAATCGATCATGGTGGGTCTTTCCCATTCAGGTGGATCGGGCTGCGGTCGTGCAGATATGGGCCCTGACCTCCATGGCGGAGGGGATTCTACGGGGCTGGCCGGGATGGATACGTGAGGGGCATCTGACTCTTTGATGCTGGATCCACCGAAGTGAGTGGTGGGGGCCGAGCTGAACGTGCCTCAGTAGCAGCGAAACTGGCGGTTCTCACGACAAACCAGCTGCCTCCACCGAGGCAGGAACGACGACGAGACGGACGAGGTGCGCGCCGCCTGACCATCACGGACCGCCCCTTCCACACCACGTGACAGTAGCTCCGAGCGGGGCCCCGCTTCGATCACCGGGGAGGATCCACCAGGGCTGCTGTCGCCTCCGCAGCGACGCGTGCGGCACCGAGCGAGGGCAGCACGATGCCGGGGACGGGCACGCTGACACGCACAGCGGCGCGCCCTGCGCCGGGCGTACACGTGCAGGCCTCCAACTGCCCGCTGCCGGCGATCGCGACCCGGTCGGCCTCTCGGATCGGTGAGCCGGCCGAAGCTCCCTCCACATCGGCGGAGACCGCCGCCAGGGCGACCGCGTCCGCGAGCGCCTGTGCTCGTGCCGCACCGGTCAGGTAGGCGCCGAGGTCGATCACCGCGATCGCGGCCAGCGTCCCGATCCAGAGCAGCATCGGCAGGGCGACCGTGGCGAAACCGTCCCCGCGCCGGCTCACGGTGCCACCGGGCCGTAGCGTGGCGCGGTGCCAGGTCGACCGGGACCCACGACCGGCTCGACGCGCCCGACGGCCCGGGCGGAGAGCCGGTGGACGACGGGGCCGATCGTCCGGGTCGCGTGCACCCGGACCGTCACGAGGTCCCCGTCCCTGCGGACGACGGGGTTGACGTGGACCGTCAGGTCCAACTCCGGCGCCGCATCGCGTGCCGACGACACGACCGCCTCCGCGCCGGTGGTGGTCACGGCGGTTCTCGCGCCCACCCGGGCGGCCTCGTGCAGCAGCAGGACGTCCCGGACCACCCCGAGTGTCAGGATCAGGCCGGTGACCAGCAGCGCCACGGCCGGCAGGATCCACACCGCTTCCAGGCTGAGGACCCCGGCGTCGCCCTCGTCTGCGTGCGGGATCTCTGGCGGGCCGGTGGGGTGCACCGAGGTGCACCCCACCCCGCCTTTCGGCTGGCTCATGCGCCGACGAGGCTGCGGGCGTGCCGCAGCAGCGCATTGAACAGCGTGACGAGTGCGCCACCGCTTGCCCACTGGATCACGACGCCCGCCACGGTCGCCGCGACCACGGCCAGCAAGCCATACTCCGTGACCAACGACCCCTCCTCGGGGTCGATCGGAACGGTGCGGTTCCGGGACCCCTCGGGGTCGATCGGAACGGTGCTGAGGGCGTGAGTCCCCGCCGCCTTCTCGGGGCGTGGTGCCGCCGGCACCTGAGCCGCCCGTCCGGAGACGGGTCGGTCGGGGTCGATGGCTGCCATCCGGACCGCCCGTGACGCCGGGTGGGCTCGGCTGGTAGCTGCCACGCCCGATGTCGTCGGCGACGCAAGTGCGGACGGATGGGCCGCCATCGCAGCGTGACGCGGGTCGGTGTCGGCGAAGGGTGCTAGGTGCTGCATCGGTGCTCCTCTCGGTCAGTAGCCCGCAGCCGACAGTCCGGTCTGCGCGATCGGCGCACCGATCAGCAGCACCGTGGCCGGCAACAGGCACAGGGCGGTGGGGAAGGTCAGTTGCGCGGGGAGGCGCTCGGCAGCCGCCAGGACCCGCGCGAGGTCGTCAGCCCGGAACTCCCGGGCGAGGTGGCGCACGCTCGGCCCGACCGCGGCGCCGGTGCGTTCGGCAGCGGCCAACAGGGACGCCAGCCGGTGGAGTGGATCGGTGCCGCCGGCACCTGCCCGCGGGCGCGGGTGTCGTGCGCGCGCCGGATCCTCGGCGATCGCATCCGGGCCCATGCCGAGCTCCAGGCCGAACGCGAGCCGTCGCAGCCGGGTCGCATGTCGCGGGAGCGTGTCGGCTGTCAGCCGCAGCGCCTCAGGACCGCTCACACCGGCCGCGAGCGCGGTCGCGACCAGATCGGCCACTTCGTCGACACCGACGGTGACCGGAGCCGGGGGCCGGCGCGAGGACCACAGGTGCTCCACGAGCAGCGCCACCGGGAGCGCCGCTGCCACACCGAAGAGGCGGTACGCGATGACACCGGCTAGCCCGGCGGCGGCCAGCGCGAGCGGATCGTGATGGCGGGTTCGCTGGCTGGCGTGGCCGACGCGGCGGACCAACACCACGACCAGTACCGCCCCGAACGCCAACAGCCCCGTCCCCACGGCCAGGACGAGCAACCCGAACGAGCTCGTGTAGAACCCGACCAGATCGGCGCCGACGAGCCGTGCGAGCCCGGGGACGAGGAGGAGCGGGGCGATCAGCAGGCCACCGGCGACCGTGCGGGTCTGCGCGCTGGCCACCGCCACGGCCCGTTCCCCCCGGCGGACGTCGTCGCGAGCGGCCTGCGCCGCCTCGACTGCCTCCAGCAGGGGCGCACCGACCTTCTGGGCCAGGGCCACGGCGCGGTGGCAGCGTTCGGGGAGTCGCTCGAGGTCGGTCACCGGGGACCCCGCCGCCACGAGCAGGCGCAGCTCGTCGAGCGCGCGATCAGGGTCAGCGGACCCCTGCGTACGACGTCCGGCCGTCAGGAGCACGACCACACCTCCTCCACCTCGGCGCCATCGGCTCCCGGGGTCACGGCGAGCAGTCCGGCGACACGGCGCCGCCCCTGCTGATCACGGTCGAGCGCGATCACCAGATCGATGGCCGCGGCCACCTGCGCCCGAGCTGCCGACAGCGGGATGCCAGCCAACAGCGCCATCCCCTCGAGCCGGACGATGGCCTCACGCGGACCGTTGGCATGCACCGTCGCCATCGACCCGTCGTGACCGGTGTTCATGGCTTGGAGCAGATCGGCGACCTCAGGCCCCCGCACCTCGCCGACGACCAGCCGATCGGGGCGCATGCGCAGGGCGTTGCGCAGCAGCGTCGCGACATCGACCCCGCCCACGCCGTCGGGGCTGGCAGGCCGCGTACGTAGGTGCACGGTGTGGGTGGCGGGCCGTCGCAGCTCCGGTGCGTCCTCGATCACCACCACGCGGTCGTCACCGACCTCAGCGAGCAACCGCGCCAGCAGGGTGGTCTTCCCGACGCCGGCGCGCCCGCTGACCGCGAGGTTGCGGCGGGAGCGGACCGCGGCGAGGAGGAGATCGCGGACCTCCTCGGGGACGCTGCCAACCGCAGCGAGCTCCTCCCAGCTGGGCACGACCGCCGGGACCCGCCGCAGGGTCACCGTGGGCCGCTCGGCCAGCGGCGGCAGGATGGCGTGCAGCCGGACACCACCGGGCAGGACGGCATCGACGAACGGATGCGCACGGTCGAGACGAGCCCCCAGCGGTCCCAGGATCCGCACCAGGACCCGGACCAGGTGGTCGTCACCCTCGAAGGCCACCGGGACCCTCGTCACCTGCCCGGCGCGCTCGACGTGGACCTCCTCCGCACCGTTGACCATCACATCGGTCACGGCCGGATCACGCAGGACCGACTCGAGCGGTCCCAGCCCCCCGAGGTCATCGACGAGGTCCCTGACCAGGCGGGCCCAGACCTCCGGTGCCGTCACGACGCCCTCGGCCGCGAGAGCGCGGGCAACGGCCCGCCGCAGCCCCGCACGATCGACCCGGCCGGCCGCCAGTTCGTCATCGTCCTTGAGGCGCCGCGCGACCGCGTCACGGAGCTGCGCCGAGACGACACGTGCCCCGTTGGCGTCGGTCGGATGGCCGCGGCTTCCGATCCTCTCCGGGCCAGCGGCCATGGCGATGTCGCCAGGCGGCCGGTCGTCAGGTCCCACGTTGGTGGCCGATCCCGCCCCCGGGTCGGTAGTGGACACGTGCTCGCATCGCCCATGGCGGCCGACGCGGTCGGGCTCATCGTTCGGGTGAGACGCGGTCTCGACCCCTGTTCATCGGTCGGGCCCGACGCGGTGTCGAGCGTTCGTCATCGCGGGTGCGACGCGGTGTCGAGCGCTCTTCATCTCCGGGCGCCCAACGATCGTTGGCCGTCATCCCCTCCTCAGCGAGGTCTTGCACGATGCCCGCGGGAACCTGCTGCTCCCCACGGCGGTCGCCGCTGGCGGGCACGCCCCGAGTGCGCTGGTGCCCGTACTCCGACGAGCTCGGCGACCAGCGGACGGAGTGAGGCGACCCAGTTCCCCGGAAGCCCGGCCGGGACGCGACCGGTCGCTCCGGCACGGGCCACCCGCGCCGACCAGGGCACCCGGAGCACGGGCCGACCACTGGCTGCGGACGTCAACACGCGCCCGGGCACGGCGCCGTCACCGACGAGCACTATCGCGGCCGCCGGGGTCACCTGGAGGGCGGCGAGACCTGCAGCGTCGGGGCGACAGACGAGCACGTCACAGTCCGGGTCGGGACCGACGTCGAGGATCACCGCCTCGATCGATCGGTCCGTGACCTCGGGGACCATCCCGTGGTCGAGCAGCCGGACCGCACGCAAGGCATCGATACCGGGCAGAGGCTCCGCGGCTGACCACAGGTCTCCACCTCCCAGCGCCGCGGTCGGGATGCCTCGGTAGGACGAGCCCAGACCACGCACGGCGACGAGCGTCCGGGTGCCGGACCAGGCCCGCAGGCCACCGAGCGCGAGGGCCACGGTCGTGGTGCCGACGCCGCCCGCGCTGCCACCTACCAGCAGGCGTGCAGGCGAGCCTCCCCGGCGACGCGGCACCTCGAGCAGCCTGGCCACGACGGGAGACAGCCGGTCACGGTCGCTCGGCCAGCCCAGGACGGCCGCAGGCCCGAGCCGGGCCGCCGTGATGGCCGCCGGCACCGGATCGCTGCCATCGGGCAACAGCAGCACGGTGGGCACGTCGGCGAGGCGACCCACCGGGCCCGTAGGGCCTGCAGGGCGTACCGGTTCCGTCGGGTCACTCGGGCGAGGCGAGCCGATCGGACCCGGCGTGCCACTCGGCTCAGCCAGGCCGGCCCGGCCACCCGCACCCGCCCCCTCCATCGAGAGCGGATGGTCGCCCGCGAGGAGACCGCCGAGCTGCGGATCCGCAACACGACCCAGCGCTGCCGCCGGCGCCGCCGGCGCCGCCGGATCGCGGTGGTCACGGAGGCGCAGCACTGCCGGAACGGGATCCTCGTCGCCGCCGTCGACCACCTGCCATCCGAGTACACCCTCCACCCAGCTGCGGACCGCCTCGGCGCGGTCAGGGGAGAGATCGAGCACGACCGGCAACGCCGCCGTTGCTGACCCGACCGAAGCGTCTTCCCGTGTCCGGGCATCGGCCGGACGCTCTCCCGCGGCCGGCACCTCGAGCACCTCGCCCGCCGTCATCGCGCCTCCTCATCGATCGGGTCGTCACCGGCAACCGTGACGAGGGACGCTACGACCGCAGGCGCTCCACCTCGATGTCGGATCCCCACGGGTTGTGGACAACGCCCGCAGCGCACCGTCGAACAGCCCCTGCAGCAGGCCGTCAGCGCTCGCCTCACACCATCGCGGTGCGGCCCCCTATCCGCCGGTCCCCGTCCGAGCGACCCGGGACTGCCGCTCACCCACCGGCCCCCCAGGGCTACGATGCGCCGTCCGGAACACCGAGGGGCGAACGGAGGTTCTGGTGGCGGAGCACCACGACGAGGTGGAGGAGCACGCCGCGACGGGTCAGCAGCAGGCCACAGACGTCGGGGAGCACGCCGCGACGCACGGAGACCAGGCCGCCGAGGTGGTCGGCCACACCGACGATCGCAGTGACGAGTTCGCAACGGCCGCGGCTGCGGCCGCCGCGGCCGGGCAGGAGACCGAGCAGCGCTATGCCCGGCCCGACGCCGACCGGCTCTCGGAGCGGATGCTGGCCGAGATCGTACGGCGTTCGACCGGGGCTGAGGAGGCGGCGTTCTTCGACCTGGACAAGACGATCATCGCGAAGTCGTCGACGCTGGTCATGGGCCGGACCTTCTACCGGGACGGGCTCATCAGCTCATCGATGGTGCTCAAGACGCTCTACGCCCAGGTCGTCTACCAGCTCGCCGGCGCCGACCACGAGCGCATGGAACAGGCGCGCCACGCTGCGCTGGAGCTGACCCGCGGCTGGGACGCCGATCGGATCCGGCACCTCGTCCGCGAGACGATGGAGGAGACGATCGCGCCGCTGGCCTACCAGGAGGCCCTCGACCTGATCGCCTCGCACCGCCGGGCTGGCCGCGACGTGTGGATCGTCTCGTCGGGTGGTGAGGAGATCGTCGAGCCGTACAGCGAGTTCATCGGCGTGAAGGAGGTCATCGCCACTCGCTCCGGCATCGACGCGGATGGCCGGTACGACGGCACGCTCGAGTTCTACGCCTACGCCGGCGCGAAGGCCACCGCGATCCGCCAGATTGCCGAGGTCCGCGGCTACGACCTGTCGCGCTGCTTCGCCTACTCGGACTCGATCACCGACCTGCCGATGCTCTCAGCGGTGGGCCGCCCCACCGCGGTCAACCCGGACAAGGAGCTGCGCGCGGCTGCCGAGGCGATGGACTGGCAGATCCAGGTGTTCGCCTCGCCGGTACGCCTCCGCGACCGGCTCCCGGAGGTCAGGCCGGCGGGACAGGTCGCAGCCGGCCTGATCGGGGCGGCGCTGGCCGGGTTGTCGGTCTGGCGCTACCTCACCCGCGACTGAGCAGCACCCGGTCGGCCGCGACCGGCCGCGACCGGCCGGGTCCCTGGCCGGATCGGGTGCACAACACCCCGGAAACCGGTGCACAACGCACCCGACCGGCGCTCGCTCACCGACCGGCGGTCGCTCACCGGTCGGCGGCGACCGGCCGGGTCCCTGGCCGGATCGGGTGCACAACACCCCGGAAACCGGTGCAAAACGCACCCGACCGGCGGTCGCTC
>JAWOCZ010000287.1:0-6365 GCA_046483565.1 Nitriliruptoraceae bacterium | reverse complement strand
CGCGCGACGGCGTTGGCGAGCCGCCAGTCCGACACCGCCACCCCCATGCCACCCTGGATGATCGCGGGGAGCGGAGGCGAGGTGGCACCGCCGGTGGTCTGCGGGCGAGCTGTGGGCGTCGTCTGCCCCATGGTGGTTTCCGATCAGCGGGTCCCGGAGGATCCGTCCTGTGCTGTCGATGCGTGAGCGTCGCTGTCGCCGGTCGCGCGGGCCTGACCGTCGACGTCTGGTGCTGGCGATGGAGACGGGGTGATGCGCCCCTGCTCGGCGGCCTCCCGGAGGGAGCGCTCGATCTCCTGGGTGAACACCAGTTGGATGGCACGGGCGCCAACCGGTCGGAGTGCTTTGAGTGCCTCGGCGATGTCCCCGGCCGAGCCACGCCGGGCGAAGCCGGCGCCGGCCCGCGCGCGGAAGTGCTCGACGAGCTCCCCGCTGGTCCGCCTGAGGTGCTTGCGCATGATCTCGGCGGCCTCGGTCGCGGTGTCGATGTCCACGCCGGCGCGGTCGAGTTCGAGGGTGATGTCCAGCGCCGCCGGTGACGGGACCAGGTAGGTGTCGGACAACCCCTGCTGGCGCCGGATCACACCGGCTCGGACCAGGGCGGCGACGGTGCCCGGCTGGTGTTCCACCCGGTCGGCGAGCTCCATCTCGGACAACACGATCGGTCGTTCCTCGGACCAGGGCGCACGTAGCTCGTCACCGACGCCCAGCCAGTCGTCCAACCACAGCTCGCCCTTCTCGACGCGGCGGAAGGCGTCGCGGATGGCGGACAGCTTGAGCCCGCGGTCCTGCAACCGGGCGATCAGCTGGAGACGCTCGAGGTGGTCGGTCCGGTACAGCGCGATGCGGCCCTGACGTGACGGTGCGGGCAGCAGCTTCTCGGACTGGTAATGCCGGACGGTCCGGACCGGGAGCCCCGCCGCGGCGGCGAGCTCATCGACCGTGAACACGGTCTCCTCGGGCACCTCCGGTACGTCGGACACAGTGGGCTCCTCCGCTACGTCGGATGCCGGGGATGACTGGGAGGTCTGCGCTCCCACGGACGCCTCGACCATCTGTGGTTCCTCGACGGGTCCGGGTTGCCTGCCGGACACCGCACCGGACAACCATGTCAGCGTTGACTGGAACAGTCAAGGGTGAGACTGTCCTCCGTGCGCCGTGCAGTCGGCACGCCGGTCGGTGCGCACGGACGTGGGGCCGCCAGAGCCGTGCGACGGAACGCCATCAACCTCGCAGGCCGTCACCCTCGCGGACGGTCACACCACGCAGGCCGTCACACCACGCAGGCGGGCACACGGCGGGCGAGCGGCGACGCGGCGGTCACCTCGAAGGCCCCCGCCAGGCGCGCCAGGCACCGGTGCTCCACAACGCCCATACGACGAGCACCGGCTGGAACGCCAGCCGCCCCCACCGGGCAGCGTCGGTCTCCAACCCGAACGCCGGCGTGCCGGTCACCGCCTGGGAGATGTTGCCCGGCAGGACCAGCACGAAGAAGGCGGCCACGGTCCACCCGACCAGCACCCGATGTCGGCGCAGAGCCAGCAGGGCACCCCCCAGGACCAGTTCGACGACCCCGGAGACGTAGACGATCGCCAAGCGGGCAGGGAGCCACGGCGGCACCTGGGCGAGGAACGTGTCGGAGTCGACGAAGTGGCCGGTGCCGGCAGCCAACAGGAACAGGGCCAGCAGCCAGCGCGCTGCGGTCGCCAGGGTGCTGGTCGGCACCGTGCTCGGGACTGCCATGGCGAGGAAGGTAGCGCGGGCCCTGCTCGCGGTCGGGGGACCTACACTGCACGATCGGTCGCCATCGCCGCCCGGTGGCGCCCCGCGGCCAGACCGGGTCGTGCCGAGCCAGCACCTGGACAGCGCCATGGTCTCCAAGCTCCTCGTCCGTGCCTCAGAGAGCGACCGACTGCAGGAGTTGGCGACCAACGGCGGGATCACCGGGCGACTCACCGGCCGCATCGCCCACCGCTTCATCGCGGGCGACCACCTCGCCGAGGCGACCGCGGTCGCACGATCCCTGAACGCCGAAGGCCGCACCGTCAGCCTCGACCTGGTCGGCGAGAAGGTCCGCAGCGACGCGGATGCCGACCGGGCGGCCCGTGACTACGACACGGTCATCACAGAGATGGCGGCGCAGCGCCTGACCAGCGGGATCTCGATCAAACCCAGCCAGCTGGGCGCGGGTCAGGACCTCGGACGCACACGGCAGCGGCTGTCCGGACTGGCGGCCGCGGCTGGCCAGGCCGGGCTCCACCTCACGCTGGACATGGAGGACGCGACGACGGTCGACGGCACCATCGACCTGGTCGAGTCGCTGCACGAGGAGGGGCACCGTCACGTCGGATGCGCGATCCAGTCAGCGCTGCACCGCACCCCTGACGACATCGCCCGGCTGAACGCGTTGGGCGCGAGCCTGCGGCTGTGCAAGGGAGCCTACGCCGAGGCACCCAGCATCTCCCACCAGCGCCGGGAGGACATCGACGAGGCCTACCACCGGTGTGCCCGGCTCCTGCTGGAATCCGGGACCTACCCACGCTTCGCCACCCACGATCACCGGCTGATCGGGGCCATCCGGCGCGAGGCGCGGGAGCTCGATCGAGGGACCGACGCCTACGAGTTCCAGATGCTGTTCGGGATCCGTACGGACGTGCAGGAGCGCCTGGTGGCCATCGGGGAGCAGCTGTGCATCTACGTGCCCTTCGGCGACGCGTGGTACCCGTACTTCGTCCGCCGGCTGGCGGAGCGTCCCGCCAACGTCGTGTTCTTCGCGCGGGCGCTCCTGCCCTGACCGCCGGCGCAGCACCCGCGGGCCGCAACCGCTGACACGTACCGGGCAGCCTCAGAACACGAGCCGCGTCGTCAACAGCCGCTGCCCGGCTGCGGCCTTCCCGTCGACACCCTCGATCGGCGGCTCCGCACGGCCGGACAGTATCCGGCAGAACTCGATCGCATCGAGCCGGAGGTCGACCCCGCCGACACCCTGCCGGAACCGTCCGCCCGCCGGGCCCTCGAGCACCAGGCCGACGGGCTGGCCGTGTCGACGTGCCCACTCCGCCACGACGTCCTCGACGATCCGACCGTCGACGTGCGGGTCGGGCTGGTAGGGCACCGAGGTCGCACGGGCGATGTCGATCGTGTGCAGCCACACATCACGGGTGTAGGCGACCTCCATCACTTCGCCGAGGAGCAGCCGTGTCGGCATGCCGCTGGCCGTCGAGCCGCCGGCGTCCAGCGGGATCGGGAGGCGCCGCAGGACCCGAGGGAGTCCGAGCCGCCCGTCCACGGCGGCCGGTGCCACCTCGCGCAGCGCGGCGATCCGTTCCTGCGGCCCCAGGTCAGCGTGGTCCCGGACCTGTAGCTCGTTGGTGGCGTCCAGGCTGTTGCCGTCGAACCGCGCCGCATGTCGCTTGCCGTGCCACAGTTGGCGCAGGTTCTCGCGTAGCGACGCGCCCGCCGTGCCGGCGCCGATGACATGGCCCACCATCGCGGCCACGTCCCACCCGTCGCACTCGGTCGGTCGCTCCCAGTCGGCGGGTTCGAGACGCTCCAGCAGCGCGACGAGCCGCCCGTAGGCCGCCAGTGCCACCTCCCGGGCGTCCGTGTCGCGCGAGATGCGCTGCAGGGCAGCCATCTGACGTTCGGTGTGCAGGTCCATACTCAGCTCCTCACGTGTGAGATCAGCATCTGGGCCGCCGAGCGGCTGAGCCGACGCCAGCGGCCACCTCCGAGATCGTTGGCCAGCTGCTGGGCTGCCATGCCCGACGTCAGCGCGGTCATCAGGTCGATGTCCTCGTGGCGATCGATGCCCACCTCGGCGAGGAGGACCGTCATCCGCTCGTAGGACGCCACCGAGACCGCGTAGGCCGCTGGGGACGGCTTCCAGTCGGGGATCGCCCGCGTGAACAGCAGCTGGTACCGCGGGACGTTGGCCTCGCAGAACGCGAGGTAGCGGTCGATCGCTGCGGCGAGGACGTCGACGGGATCGCCGGCCACCTCGAGGTCACCGAGGGCTGCGTCGAGCTCCCGGTAGCCGGCGGCGAACATCGCGTCGTAGATGGCGGCCTTGCTCTCGAAGTAGGTGTACAGCGACGGGGCCTGCATACCCACCTCACGGGCGACCTCCCGCAGGGAGAGGCCGGCGATGCCGTCACGGTCGCTCAGCCGCCAGGCCGCCTCGAGGATCTCCGCCCGGACCTGATCGCGCCGTCTGCTGCGCACGTCCGCGATGCCAGCTCCCGTGGCCACCACCAGTTCCTATCACTGTTCGGTTTCTCTAACGGTGTTAGGAACACTGTCAGACGACAGCCTCGACGTCAAGCGCGTCGACACCCGAGGTGTCCTGCCCGCTGGGGTGGATGTGCTCTGCTATGGCGCTCGTCCGCCGTGCACGGTCCGGTTGACGTCGCCGAGGAGGTGGAGGGAGAGATGACCGCACCAGAGGCCGATGAGCGCCTGCAGCAGGAGGCGATCCCCGCGTTGGCGATCGCGGTCCTGTCCGTGACGGTGCTCCCGCCGCTCGGCTTCTGGTCGGTACGGATCGGCCGACGGGTGCACGCGGGCGCTCAGCGCAAGGGGGTGATCGACCACGGGATCGGCAGACTGGCAGTGGCGCTCGGCTATGTCGGCATCGCCCTGACCATGCTGATCGCCATCGCCACCGTCATCGCCGTGCTGGCCTGGGCGCTGTCGGGCGCCTGACCGCCATGGAGCTCTCTGCTCACTTGGCCCTGTGGGAGAGCGGCCTGCGCGCGGGACCCGTTCTGCGCGTCAAGCGTGCGACCAGTTCGGCGCCCACGGTCATCCCGAGCAGCACGCCGAGCGCGATGCCGATCATGGAGGCCCCCATCGTCGTCAACGAGGCGATGCCCTCGACACGGTCCTCGTCGAGGATGCTCGTGATGCCGGCGAGACCCAGCGCTCCCGGCACCAGTAGCCAGAATCCCGGTAGGAAGCTGACCAGCGCCGGTGGACCCGACGGCTGGGCCGCAGCGAACACGGTGACCGGCGTCATGACCAGTGCCCCGAAGAACGCTGACAGGGTGGCACCGAAGAACAGCCCGCCGAGCACCTGCCCCGCGTAGGCGAGGAAGAGGACCAGCAGGATCCAGGGCAGCGAGGCCCGACGGACCCCGTGGAAGACCACGACACCGACGCCGAAGATGGCGACGCCGAGCCAGGGTTGGAGCACGCCCAGGGCGCCGCCGGCCACCCCGCTGACCTGCGCTGCCGGGATGCCCAGCAGCTCCGCGCCCGCGACGATGCCCAGACCCAGCAGCACCAACTGGAGCATGCCGGCGACCAGGCGGCTCGAGCCGGACAGGAGGTGGCCGGTGGACAGCTCGAAGACCGCGGTCGTCAGCACCGCCCCGGGCAGGAAGGCCACGAGCGGGGCCACGATCGGCGGGAACAACGACAGGTCGCCCAGGAACCGTCCGAGTCCGAACACCACGGTGGCGACCCCGAAGGCGGCGACGACCGGGAGGAAGACCCGGTAGGACGCGCGCAGGCGCTCCGTCCGAAGTTGCAGCACACCTACCGCCACGCCCAGTCCTGCTGCCACGAGCAGCTCGAGCAGGCCCGCTCGCAGGATCATGGCGAGCCCCAAGGTGAACAGGACGTAGCCCCAGCTACGGGCCACGTTGGATGATGGCGGCGGCATCTCGCGCGCTGCAGCGATGGCGGCGATGCCCTCGGCCGGGGTGAGCCGTCCCTCCTCGGCGGCGGTGACGACCCGCTCCACCTCTTCGACCTGATCGAGGCGCAGCCGCTCTTGTCCCGCGGGGGCGACCTCGGTCTCGACGCTGTCGCCCTGCGGGATGGAGACGATCAGCGCCGTCGGCAGGATGATGCTCCCGATGTCGGGAGCGCCGTTGACGGTGGCGATCCTGCGCAGGACCTCATGCACGTTGCCGACCGCATCCCCGCTGTCGATCAGGGCTCGACCGACCTCGAGCAGCAGCTCCAGGGTCCAGCGGTCGATGCGGCGAGGGCCAGCGGCGGCGACCGACTCGACCGGAGGCTGAGCGGCAGAACGCTCCGTGGCCTCGACCGGCGCGGGCGCCGCGGCCGGCCCGACCGGCGGGGGCGGCGCGGACGGCTCGCGTGGCGGGGAAGGTGCGTCTGGCCCGACCGGCGGGGGCGGCGTGGCTGGCCCGACGGCCCGACGCTTCGGGCGCGCGAGCGCACGTCCCAGACCGACACCGCCGAGCACCAGGACCACCACGGCCACCACGATCGAGGCGAGTGGGATCGTGGAGGACCGCACCGCCGGGACGGTCGTCGCGGGAACGGTCGGCTCCTCCGTCTCCTCACCGTCCGGAGCTGGCTCGCCCGGCGTGCCGGGGTCACCCTCCCCGTTC
>JAWOCZ010000284.1:0-9447 GCA_046483565.1 Nitriliruptoraceae bacterium | reverse complement strand
CAACGGGGATTTCCGGGCGCGGTGGCGTTCGTCGCTCGACACGTCCTGCGACCTCAGGGCCAAGGAGGCGGCTGGTCGCGGTAGGGGAGTTCGGTCAGGAGGTCGAGTTCGTCGGCGACGGAGCGGTTGGCCCGGATCGCTCGGATGCGGAAGGCCTGCCACGTCGCGTCGTCGACGTTCACGCGGGCGGTCTGCTGCTCCCGCTGGCTCATGACCGTGCCTCCTCTCGGCATTCCGCGTCGACGCGTGGACCGGTCGCACGAGGGTGCAAGTCTGTGTCTCGACTCGGGGCCTCACGGGAGTTCGGCTGAGGGCGTCCCCTGTGATCCTGACGGCTCGGCCGATTCGAACGCACGGGATGTCGTGTCTGGCGACGACCTCGTAGAGCCAGGAAGTGGTCGTGCCGAGGTAGGTGGCGGCCTCGGCGACGGTGAGCAGGCGCGGTGGGAGAGCGGTAGTCGATCGCGGCATAGTGGTCTCCTGGACGGCACAGTGGTGTGAGCCGAGCCGGTGCTGTGCTTCGGCCCGGTGGGCTCACTTGTCCACGCGTCGCTCACGCCTGGCTCACGACAGCCGGCGGCCGCGTCTCTCTATGGCCGGTAACGCTCACGAAGGCTCGGTGCGGACTCCGTGAGTCCCACCTCGACCCGCTCGTGAGCGGCCCGTGAGGCGGCCGCCGAAGGCCCTCTTGGTGGGGGCCAGTCAGCCATCTCGTCAGCCAAGTAAGCCAAGTTGGCAGCCGAGCCGGTGGACCTGGACGGACGTCACTCGACCTCGATGGAAGGTCGAGGGTAGATCAGGATCGATGCGCTGGGCCCCCCTAGTCATCATGGAACGGCCGGATCCGTCGCAATCTCGCGAGCACGGAGGAAGACGCCGTCGAGCATCTCCTCGGTGAGCCGCCCGGTGAAGGTGTTCTGCTGGCTGACGTGGTAGCTGCCGAGCAGCACGCCGCCCTCGGGTAGCTCCACCTCGGCGCCGTGGGCGAACCGCGGTTTCCGCCCGGACCAGCCCGTCTGTCGCAGCACCGCATCCCACGCGAAGCGGCCGAGGGCCACCACGACCCGCCAGTCGAGCAGCTCGAGCTCAGCGGCGAGGTAGGGCGCACACCGATCGCGTTCGTCCACGGAGGGCTTGTTGTCCGGCGGGGCGCAGCGCACCGCTGCCGTCACGAAGACCCCCGACAGCCGCAGGCCGTCGTCCCGGCCGACCGAGTCCGGTTGGTTGGCGAACCCGGTGCGGTGCAGCGAGGCGAACAACCAGTCGCCCGAGCGGTCCCCGGTGAACATCCGTCCCGTGCGGTTGGCACCGTGGGCGGCCGGCGCCAGCCCGACGATCACGACCCGCGCGGCCGGGTCGCCGAAGCCCGGCACGGCCCGCCCCCAGTAGGTCTGGTCGGTGTAGGCGGCGCGGCGTTCCTCTGCGACCTGCTCCCGCCACGCGACCAGTCGGGGGCAGGCCCGACAGCCGATCACGGCCTCCGACACGGCCTCGAGGTCGGGGAAACGTCGCCTGGTCGGGGTGGACATGGCCACAAGCCTATGGCGCCCGATGTCCCTCGGGCCCCGGACCTGCGAACCTGCAGGGTGCAGGGGCCCACACGGGCGGCTGTGAGGCGAGCAGGAGCGGTGACGTGGCGACATGGCAGGTGTGGTTGACCGGGCTGGGAACGATCTCGGCCATGATGATCGTGACCTGGGTGATCAGCCTGGTCCGTGAGGACGCGAGCCTCGTGGACCGTGTCTGGGGGCTCGCCTTCGTCGTCGCCGCGTGGACCTACGCGTTCTCCGCCGAGGAGCCGACGACGCGGACCTGGCTCACGCTCGCGCTGGTGACGATCTGGGGCCTCAGGCTGTCCGGCTACATCACCTGGCGCAACTGGGGCTCCGACGAGGACAAGCGCTACCAGGCCATGCGTGCGCGCAACCCCGACACCTTCGCGGTGCGCAGCCTGGTGACGGTCTTCCTGCTCCAGGCCGTGCTGGCGTGGTTCATCTCCCTGCCGCTGCTGGCCGCGACCTTCTACGACGCGCCCGAGGGACTGATCTGGCTCGACGTGCTCGCCGTCGCCGTGTGGTTGGTCGGCTTCGCCTTCGAGGCAGGCGGCGACTGGCAGCTGTCACGCTTCCTCGCCGACCCCGGCAACCGGGGCAAGGTGATGGACCAGGGCTTCTGGCGCTACACCCGCCACCCCAACTACTTCGGTGACACCGTCGTGTGGTGGTCGTTCTTCCTGCTGGCGCTCTCGACGGGAGCGTGGTGGGCCGCCATCGGCTCGATCGCCATGACGTTCTTCATCATCAACGTCTCCGGGGTGGCGCTCACCGACAAGAACATGGGCAAAGGGGGCAGCAAGCGTGAGGGTTACGACGAGTACCTCCGCCGGACCAACGCCTTCATCCCGGGACCACGCAAGCCCTGAACGAGCCCTGCGGTACCGTCTGTGACCGGCGAGGAGGTCGGTGTGGAGCCGGTGACGGAGCAGGACAGGCCGTTCGTGCTGGACCGGGGGACCTGGGACCTGTTGGTCGAGCATGCGTGGTCCGACTTCCCCTACGAGGTCTGCGGCCTGCTGGGGGCACGTCCCGACGGTGTTCTGCAGCACTACCCGATCGACAACGCCGACCGGTCCGTCACCACCTACACCATGGACGGCAAGCAGCTGCTGAAGGCCATGCGGGAGATCGAGGACGAGGGCTGGGAGCTCGCGATCTACCACTCCCACACCCACACCAAGGCCGAACCCTCGGCCACCGACATCCGGCTGGCCGCCTACCCGGAGGCCACCTACCTGATCGTGACCCTGCAGGACCGTGACCACCCCGACATCCGGGCGTTCTGGATCCGCGACGGCCAGGTGACCGAGCGAGACGTGCTCCTCCTCGACGAACAGGTCGCGTGATGGCGTGGCCGCTGCTCGCCAGAAGGGCGCTGAGGTACTCCCCGATCGTGCTCCAGGGGGCTCGCCAGCTCGACCGTCAGCTGCGCCCCCACGTGCTCGCCTACGGCTCCGCTCGGGACATCGACGGCTTCGTCGCACGGTGGACCACCGCCGACGGCGTGCACTGGGTGGTCTTCCCGGATCGCCAGGCCCGGCCGCTGCGGGCGTTCCCGTCGCTGACCTCGGCGGAACTGGAGGTGGTCGACGAGCAGCTCGACCGCGGCACGCTCAAGCACCACCAGGACCTGCCCGAGGCCCGGGTCAAACAGACCGGCTCGAAGCTCGCGCAGACCCCCGGCAAGTTCGTCCAGCGCCGTCGCCTCGACGACTGAGCGCGCTCACCGCGGGCTACCCTCGCGACCGACGTCGCGGCCCCGTCCGGCCGCTGCTCCGGTCGTCCCCACCACCTCGAGGTCAGCATGGCCACCGTCCGTATCCCGTCCGTCCTGCGCAAGCACACCGATGGCGCCGCCAAGTTGGCAGCCGACGGCGGCACCGTCGGTGAGGTGCTGCGTGCGGCCGCCGCCGCCCATCCCGGCCTCGAGGAGCAGTTGTTCGACGACGGGTCGGTCCGCGGCTACATCAACGTCTACGTCGATGACGAGGACATCCGCTACGTCTCCGGGCTCGACTCCCCGGTCACCCCCGACAGCGAGGTGGCACTGATGCCGGCGGTCGCTGGCGGCGCGCCGGCCTGAGGCGTGCGCTTCGGTGACATCTCCCAGGCCGTCGGCCGCACGCCGCTGGTCGCCGTGCCACGGCTGTCCCCGCCGGGGTGCACGATCCACCTCAAGCTGGAGGGGCACAACCCCACCGGTTCGGTCAAGGACCGGGTCGCCAAGTACCTGATCGAGGAGGCTGAGCGCCGCGGCACGCTGCGGGCCGGACAGCGCATCCTCGAGCCGACCTCGGGCAACACCGGGATCGGTCTGGCGGCGATCTGCCGGGTCAAGGGGCACCCGCTGACCTGTGTGCTGCCGGAGAACACCTCCGAGGAGCGCAGGCAGCTGCTCACGCTGTTCGGGGCGGAGCTGGTGTTCTCGCCGGCCACCGAGGGCTCCAACGGCTCCGTGCGGGTCGCCCGGGAGCTGGCCGAGGCCGACCCGGACGCCTACATGCCGTTCCAGTACGGCAACGCGGCCAACGCGCTCGCGCACTACGAGACCACGGCACCGGAGATCATCGCCGACCTGCCCGAGGTGAGCGCGTTCGTCGCCGGGCTCGGCACCGGCGGCAGCGTCACCGGCGTGGGCCGGCGGCTCAAGCGGTGGAACCCGGACGTGAAGGTCTACGCCGCCGAACCGGAGTACGGCGACCTGGTCTACGGCCTGCGCAACCTCGACGAGGGCTACGTCCCCGAGGTGCTCGACCTCGAGGTGCTGGACAGCCGGATCAAGGTGAACTCCCGCAAGGCGTTGCAGGCCACCCGCGAGCTCGCCGAGGTGGAGGGCATCTTCGCGGGCGTGTCCACGGGAGCCTCCCTGGTCGTCGCGCAGCGGGTCGCGGCCCGGCTGCCCGACGGTGCGCACATCGTGGCGATGTCGCCCGACGGGGGCTGGAAGTACCTGTCCACCGGGGCCTACGCGCCCGGTGACCTCGACGAGATCGCCACCTCGATCTCCGGCACGCTGTGGGCCTGAGCGAGTAGCGTCAGCGCGGGGGAGACACCAGGTAGGGGAGCGCGAGGGCAGGTCGATGGGTGCGGTCGCGGGGGTGAGCGGGGCACCGGGCGGTCTCGGTGCCTACGTCCCGCGCGTCCAGGTGGAGTGGTTGCGGACCGCCGAGGAGCAGCGCTGGCAGCGTCTGGATGCCACCTTGGTGTTCGTCGACGTGTCGGGGTTCACCGCGCTGTCGGAGCGGCTCGCCCAGGCGGGCCGTATCGGCGCTGAGGAGCTGACGGACACGATCGGTTCCTGCTTCGCCGCCCTGCTGGAGGTCGCCTACCGCGCCGGTGGGAGCCTGCTCAAGTTCGGTGGCGACGCGCTGCTGCTGCTGTTCTCCGGCGAGGAGCACACTGACCGGGGCTGCCGGGCGGCGTTCGGGATGCGGCAGGCGTTGCGGGATCTCGGCAAGCTGCAGACCTCGGCCGGTCCGGTCGCGCTCGAGATGTCGATCGGGGTGCACAGCGGCGACGTCCACCTCTTCCTCGCGGGGAGCTCGCACCGGGAGCTGGTGGTGACCGGACCGGGCGCCACCGAGACCGTCACGATGGAGGGTGCCGCTGGCGCCGGACAGATCGTGGTCAGCCCCTCGACGCGGGCGCTGCTCGATCCGGCCGTGGTCGGCGAGGCGTGCGGGCCGGGTTCCCTCCTGGCTGCGGCACCCCCGGGGGCGGACCCCGGCCCCCCGACGGTCGACAAGGAAGGTGACCCGAGCGCGCTCGAGCGCGCGCTCCCGCTCGCCCTGCGCCACCACCTGACGAGCACCGGACGCGATGCCGAGCATCGCCGGGTCACCGTCGCGTTCCTGAAGTTCCGCGGGATCGACGCGCTGCTGGCGGCGGAGGGTGAGGCGACGGCCGCGGCGGCGCTCGACGCCATGGTGTCCGGGGTGCAGTCCGCGGTGGACACCCACGGGGTGACCTTCCTCGGCACCGACATCGATGCCGGCGGCGGCAAGGTCATCCTCGTCACCGGGGCGCCGTCCTCGGGTGGCAACGACGAGGAGCGCATGCTGCTGGCGCTGCGGGACATCGTCGAGCAGCCGTCGCGTCTCGGACTCCAGATCGGCGTGCACACCGGCCACGTCTTCGCCGGTGACATCGGCCCGCCCTACCGGCGGGCGTACACGGTCATGGGTGACGCGGTGAACCTCGCGGCCCGGGTGATGGGACGCTCCCTGCCCCGCACCGTTCTGGCCACCGACGAGGTGCTGGACAGCTCCCGGACCGCCTTCCAGAGCGACCGGCTGGACCCATTCGCGGTGAAGGGCAAGAGCGAGCCGGTCCTGGCGTCACGGGTGGGCGAGGCCCTGGGCGCCCGGTCCGACGACGCCGTCGGTGGTCTGCCCTTCGTCGGCCGGGAACAGGAGCTGGCTGCCTTCGACGAGGCGATGGCGCAGGCACGCGACGGCAACGGCCGCCTGATCGACGTGATCGGAGACCCGGGGATCGGCAAGTCCCGGCTGATGGCCGCGTTCCGGGAGCGGACCGTCGATCGACCGGTGGTCGAACTCGTGTGCGAACTGCACCGCGCCTCCGTGCCGTACGGCACCACCCGCAAGCTCCTGCGCACCGTGGCCGGGATCGCTTCCGACGCGACCGTTCCCGACGCAGCCGAGGAGTTGCTCGCGTTGCTGCGCCGCGAGCTCCCCGACCTCCTCGAGTGGGCACCGCTGCTGGCGATCGCGTTCGGGACGCAGCTGCCGGCCACCGAGGCGACCGCGACGCTCGACGAGCGGTTCCTGCGGCCCCGGCTCCACGAGGTGGTGACGCGGTTCCTCAGCTGGGCCTGGAACGGTCCGACGTTGCTGACGATCGAGGACGCGCAGTGGATGGACGAAGCATCCAACGATGCGCTGCGTGCGGTCGCGACGCGCCTCGGGGAGCGGCCGTGGGTGTGGTGTCTGACCCGCCGCGAGCAGGATGCGGACCCCGCACCGGAGATCCCTCGGGTCACGATGGCACTGACGCCGCTCGGTGCCGCCGCCACCGCGGCGCTCGCCGACGCGGCGACGGAGGCTGCGCCGCTGGCGGCCCATGACATGGCGCAGCTGGTGGAACGCAGCGGCGGGAACCCGCTGTTCCTGCAGGAGCTCGTGAGCGCCGCCCGGGACGTTGGCGGCGTCGACTCGCTGCCCGACTCCATCGGCACGTTGGTGACCGCGCGCATCGACCGGCTCCCTGCCGCCAGCCGCAGCGTGCTGCGAGAGATCTCGGTCCTCGGGTACAGCTTCCCTCGGGACCTGGCCGCCGCGGTGCTGACCAGCGGCGATCCGAGCGATCTGCGACAGCTCGGGGACTTCCTCGTCGACGAGGGCGAGATCGTGCGCTTCCAGCACGCGCTCATCCGTGATGCGGCCTACGAGGGCCTTCGCTACCGGCTCAGGCGCGACCTCCACGGCAAGGCCGCCGAGGTGATCGCAGGGGCGGCTGACCCCAACCAGCAGCAGGCGGCGCTGCTGTCCTTCCACTACTTCCACGCCGGCCGTTCCGACCAGGCCTGGCGCACCTCGTTGGCCGCCGCCGAAGCTGCGCGCGCCGTGTACGCCAACGCGGACGCGGCGATCTTCCTGGAACGCGCCGTCGAGGCCGCCCGGAGACTCGAGGGGCTCAGCCCGGTGGAACTGGCGCGAGCCCACGAGGCGCTCGGCGACGTCCGTGAGCTGATGGGGACCTACCGGGAGGCCGCCGAGGCCTACCGCACCGCGCGGCGGCTCCTGCCGCCCGATCCGGTCGCGGAGAGCCGGCTGATACTCAAGCAGGCCAAGGGCCACGGCTGGCTCAGCAAGTACTCGCAGGCGCGCCGGTGGATCCGCCGGGGGCTCAAGCTCGTCGAGGAACTCGAAGGACCCGAGGCGGCGTCACAGCGTGCGGACCTGAGCGTGTGGTACGCCCAGTTCTGCGAGGAGGAGGGGCGTCACGAGCTGGCGCTGCGCTGGTGTCACCGCGCGATCGCCGAGGCGGAGGCCGCCGATGCCCGGGAGGTCCTCGCCCATGCCTACCGGCTCCTCGACCGCGCCTACGTCGATCTGGGGCGGATCGAGGAGGCCACCCACTCGGCGGCGGCCCTGGCGCTCTACGAGGAGCTCGGGGATCGCCGGGGCCAGTCCGTCGTCACCAACAACCTGGCGGGCCTCGCCTACTACCTCGGCGACTGGGCCACCGCGCGTGAGCAGACCCGGCGATCCCTGGAGGTCTGCCGTCAGATCGGTGACCAGGACGGCGTGGCTGCGGCCACCTTCAACCTCGGCAAGCTGCTGTGCGACCAGGGCCGGCTCGACGAGGCCGCCGAGCTACTGACCTCTGCGTTGCGTATGGGACAGGCAGCGGGCCACCGGGTCCGCATCGCGATCGCACAGCGTGACCTCGCCCGCGTGGCCGCGAGGTCGGGGCGGACGTCCGATGCCCTGGACCTGCTCGCTACGGCGCACGAGACCTTCGTGGACGTCGGTGCCGAGGCCGACGACGTCGACACGCTGGCCGTGATCGCGGAGTGCCACCTGTTGCTTGGGGATGCTGAGCGGGCGATGGTCGTCGTCGACGAGGCCCTGCAGCAGGACCAGGCGCTCGGCGGGATCTCGGGGCAGAGCCCCCTGCTCCACCGTCTGCGTGGCTACGCGTCGTGGCGCCGGGGCGCGACCGGTGAGGCCCGAAAAGCCTTCGAGGAGAGCCTCACCGCCGGCCGGTCACGCGAGGCGGACTACGAGGTCGCGTTGACGCTGGACGGGCTGGCGAGCCTGGTCGCGGGCCTGCCGGACGATCCGGACGCAGGACAGCTCGAGGGTTGGCGTGCGGAGAGCCGCGCGATCCTGGAGCGCCTCGAGGTCGGGTGGGTACCGGAGCTCGAGGTACCGACCCGAGCATGAGCGCGGCCGGTCACCCAGCGAGGGTGACCGGCCGATGCCTGCTGTCTGTCGGGCTAGCGCATCGCCCAGCGCGAACCCCAGCGCACGGTGAGCAGGGGCCCGCCATTGCGCTTGACCCGTGACTCGACACACGGGGTGTCGTCGGCGCCAGAGCAGTCGGGCAGGAACCCGCTGGTCTGGAACGTGTCTCCGACGTCGTTGGCGTCGAGCCCCAGCTTCTCCAGATTGGCGCTGTCGGCCGAGTTGACGACGACGTTGCCGAAGATGTCCACGAAGGTCGAGAACTCGGTGAAGGGTGCCAGCGGTTCAGCACAGACCTGGTAGAAGGCCACCCCGTTGTTGGCCTGCTGCTGGTCGTACTGCTTGCTGACGCTGAACTCGACGAGCTTTTCGGTGAGGTTGGTGCCACCGATCGTCACCTGGTTCGGCAGGTAGCTGTAGTCGTCGACGTCGTACTCGACCGGGTTGCCGTCCGCGTCAACAGCGCCGCAGACCTCACCGCCGTTCGCCTCAGAGTTCCCGATGAGCGCCCCGGTCCCGCCGAAAGCCGTCCCGCTCAGCGACGTCGAGCCGTCCTTGTCGTCGTTCAGGGTGGTCGTGCACTGCTCCCCCTCGGTGCAGGTGTCGCCGGAGGCGAACACCTCGAAGCTGTCCGAGTCGACGTCGAGGTAGCCGTCGGCGGAAGCGGTCACCGTGTACGTGCCGAACTCAGCGATCGAGAGACCATCGAAGGTGGCGATGCCGTCCTGCGTGTCCTGGGTCAGCGTCCCGCCGAGGGAGCCGTTATCGGTGCGCGCGACCGTGATCGAGGCCGACGCGCCGGTGATGACCTCACCGTCGCCATCGACGATGGCGACCTCCGGCGAGCCGGTCCCGTCCTTGCCGGGGATCGCCACGTGGACGCTGGTGTCGCCGGGCTGCTCGACGAACGCGAGCGTTCCGCAGCTGATGATCGTGGTCGTCGGCTGGGAACCGACGAG
>JAWOCZ010000161.1:0-6318 GCA_046483565.1 Nitriliruptoraceae bacterium | reverse complement strand
GACAGCGGGAGCGGTCGCCGGCTGCCGGCCGCGGTGTCCGAACCCGCAGGGGAAGCCCAACTCCGGGCGTAATGCACCGGTCGAGATGTCTCGCCGGCCTGCTGCCGAGTGTGGTCCCTCGTTGCACGGTCCGGGATCAATGGCCATCGGATTCCGCCCTCGGACAGCCGCTGGCTTGGCGACTCAGTGGTGGTGACACCGGTGACCGAGCTGCAGGAGTTCTCCAGGCAGACTTCAGGCACCAGTGGCCGAGGTGTCCAAGCTGATGACGCGAAGGTGAGGCTTGTCTCCATGAGAGCCATGACGCGCGTCGACACCGCGGCGGGAAGCTCTGCGCCGACGAGGTCTGGTCGATGGCTGTCGGATGCCTGTGCGCTGCACCAGCGCCGGCCTCGGGGGCTCTTGCGAAGTTGGGTGTCGCGATCTCAGGCAGAGTGGCTGATCGGTGGTGGACGCTCGTCGAGCACGGCCGCACGAACCGCCGCGGTACGGCTCTGGACACCGAGCCGTTCGTAGGTGTTCTCGAGGTGCTTGCGGACGGTTTCCGTCGAGATCGTCAGCGCGTGCGCGATCTGCTTGTTGGCCATCCCGAGCCGAACGAGTCGCAGCACCTCTCGCTGTCGATCTGTGAGCGCCACATCTTGTCGCCGTGACGGTGCGAGGGCCCTGGCCAGCAGCGGGCCGATGTGCGGCATGAGCAGGGTCATCAGGAACCGCTCACGCTCCTCGAAACGCCCCCCGCCTGCGCGTGCGAACAGCAGACGACGCGTCAGCCCGGGAGCATCCGGGTAGCTGACCAGCAGTTCATCGCCGACACGCCCCAACGTCTCGTACATGGGGTGCTGCTTCCACTCGCGGGCGGTGTAGAACTCGCTGATCGATACCACGACCGGAGCCTCGATCCGGTCGGGCAGCGAGCACGGCTCACAACGCCAGTACCAGCGCCAGAAGACTTCGTCGTCTTCGGCTGCAAGTTCCTCCGGGCCTTCGAGCTCTCGTTCGCCCGAGGCGACCAGCTGCGCATGGTGTAGCCGACGACCCGGTGTGTCGAGGCGGTTGAAGGCCACCCAGTCGCACCCGACGAGTCCTTGCAGATCATCCATGACGTCGAACACCGTGTCCGTCCCCGCTGACGTGGTGGCACAGCGGTTGACAACGTCACGAACCACCGCTGTCGCACCCGCGTCCAAGAAGGTGGTCGCCACCTGCGCCCCCTTGACCTCTCAATCACCATACGTCGAACGTCGTATTCCGTCACGCAGGCTGCCGGCAGAGACTCGTGGCACCAAGCCGTCGCGCTCACCCGTCGGGCTGGTCGCGACCAGCCGCGGCTACGACGACGTCGCGACGGCTCTGGCCCGCGAAGTCACCTGACAACGAAAGGAGCATCCACCATGACCACGATCACACGAACTCGCGCCGTGCGCCGCTCGCTGCTCTTCGCTGTCGGGGCACTGGCGATGGTCGGAGCGGTGGCGTTGGCGCTGACCGGCAGCGCGCAAGCCGAAAACCCACCACCCCCGATCGAGGCGAAGCCGCTGTCCACCCCCGGGCAGCACAACGAGTTCCCCGACGACGTCGCCCTGCAGGTCCGTGACAAGCCCGATGGCCGGTCCACCGAGGTCGTCAACCTGCGCGACGCGTCCAACATGGCGGTCTTCGAGTTCACCATCCAGCCCGGGGCCATGTTCCCGCGGCACACCCACCCGGGACCTGTGCTCGCCACCGTCACCCAGGGCGATCTGGAGTTCATCTACGGCGACGACTGCAGGGAACGGCCGTACACCCAGGGTGAGGCGTTCGTCGACCCGGGCCTGATCCACACCGCCTACAACCCCAGCGAGACGGAGGAGACCGTGGTGGTCGCCGCCGTGTTCGGTGTGGAGTCGCAGGCCCCGCCCTCGATCCCCGTCGACCCCGAGCAGGCTGCGGACCTCAACGCAGCATGTGGCACCGAAGCGCCCGTGCCACAGTGACATCCGCACCGAGACGCTGGACCGGCCGGTGCCCTCGCGGACGACCACTCCCGTGAGCGCACCGGCCGGGGGCCGGACCCGTCACACACTCAGCGAGCTTCCGAATGTCGCTCGATCACGAGCCTGAACCATCACCGCTACTCGACGTCAACGGGCGGTTCTGATCGGTCCGTCGCCCTGTCCCGGGTGCTACGTCGAGTGCGGTCCTTCGCCGCGAGGTCCGGCGTCTACCGGGGTGGGCACGGGGTCGGCATGGGATCAGGAGGGGTTTGTGGCCGGCGACTGCAGTGGTTCGGTAGCCGGGGCGGGGTAGCCGTTGACTTTGGTGCGGTGGTTCGGGTGTGGGCTCAAGGGTTGGTGGTGTTGGCTTGGGCGGTGTCACTGGCCGCGTTGGGGGCCGCCTGCGGTCGCTGCGGTGTGGTGAGGCCGTGCCGGTGGGCGAGCGCGGCGGCCTCACCGCGGTTGGCCACCTCGAGCTTGCGCAGGATGTTGGAGACGTGGACGCTGGCGGTCTTGGTGCTGACGTAGAGCTCGGCTGCGATCTCTGGGTTGGTGTGGCCGTCGGCGACCAGGGCGAGCACCTGGGCCTCGCGGGGGGTCAGCCCGAGCCGCTCGGCGGGGGTCGTGGCCGTCTCGACGTCGAGGTCGATGCGGGCGCGCCGTGCCAGGGCGAGCAGGTCATCTACAAGCGGCTGGGCTGCGAGCTGGTGTGCGACGTCGTGGGCTGAGCGCAGCAGGTCTGCCACGTCGTCGCGGGCCCCCTCGTCGAGCAGGGTCTGGGCGAGCCGGTAGCGGGCGTAGGCGGCGTAGTAGACCAGCCCGAGCTCGTCGCACCGGGCGACAACGGTGCTCCAGCGTTGGGCCCGGTCGGCGGCGTCGACGACACGGGCGTGCTCGGCCTCGGCCAGCACCAACCACGCAGTCCCCACGGTGGCGCCGGCCCCGAACCTGGACGCGAGCTCGTGGCACTCGGCCAGGACCGTGTCCGCGAGCGTCGGATCGTCCGGGTCGTAGATGTCGAGATCGGCGAGCGTCCGCAGGATGTAGGCACAGGCCATGATGCTCCCGGTCATGACAGGGTCGTGGATCGGTGGCCGCGCCGCGATGAGCTGTCGTGCCCGCTCGGCATCACCGTCGAGCAGCGCGAACGCCAGCCGCACTGCGTCGAACTGACTGCGGGTCTGCTCGTTGCGGTGAGCATGGAAACGTTCGGCGGCGGCGAGCTCGTCGCGGGCCCGCTCGACCTCGCCTTGGAGTGTGGCCAGGTAGGCACGCGACCCGTGTACCCACCCGGTCTCGACGCCACCGCTCTCGCGCGGTGCTGCACGTAGGACCTCGTCGGCGAGCCGCCACCGTCCGGCGTCGATAGCGCTTCTGGCCACCCCGTTCGACAGGCCTGCGGCCGACTGCCGCTCGACGCCCAGCGCGCGTGCCCGTGCCAGCCCCTCGCAACCCACTTCGATCGCCGCGTCGAAGCGGGCGAGGTGGTCGAGCGCGGCGACCTCGTTGTGGTAGGCGCGCATGATGTCCTCCGCGGCGCCCAGCTCCTCAGCGATCGCCCGGCCCTCACGCAGCAGCCCGAGGCCGTGTTCGTCCCCGCCGATAGCCAGGGTGATCCCGAGGTTGTTGAGCGCGTGGCCCTCGACCGCTCGTGCCCCGACCTCGTGGGCCATGGCCAGCGCCTGGCGGCCGTAGCGGTCGGACTCCTCGTGACGCAGACTGACCATCAGGAACTGGCTGTAGCCCGACAGCACCCGCGCTCGTTCAGCCGAGGGCGGCTCCTCGGGCATCAGCCGGACCGCCTCGAGGTAGGCCGCCTCGGCCCCGGGGCTGTCGCCCGCGACCCAGCGGAACCGCCCCAGCCGCTCGAACAGCACCGCCCGTCGCTCTGGGTCGCTGTCGGCCTCCTCGGCGAGCGCCTGCTCCTGCAGGGCCACGGCACGTCCAGGATCACCCGCCAGATACGCCAGCTCGGCGGCCCACCGGGTCACCGCCGAGCGGTCCAGCCCGGTGCGCTCGGCAGCATCATCGACCTGCGGCCACAGCCCCAGGACGCGTTCGACATGCCAGCGGGCCTCGGCCACCCCGGCCGCAGCTTCGGCCTCCCGGGCCGCCGCCGCCGACGCCGACAGCGCCCGCGGGTGGTCCTCGGCCACCTGCCAGTGCACGGCCAGCTCCGCCGCCGCCGACCGGAACGCCAGGCTCGCATCAGCCTCGATCGCGGTGGCCAGCTCGGTGTGCAGCCGGCCCAGCTCGCCGGGCAGCAGCGTCGAGTACACCGCCTCAGCCAGCAGCGCATGGCGGAACGCATAGGTGCCCGCCGCCGCATCGGCCACCAGCACCCCTTGTTCGACCGCGACCCGCAAGACGGCATCCAGATCGCCACCGTGGGATGGACTGCCGTCCGCCACCTGTGCGACCAGGCCGTGGCGGGCGGTGCCCCCGGCAGCCGCAACGATGCGCACCACCTGCTCGACCTCCGGCGGCAGGGCATCGATGGTGACCAGCAGGATGTCGCGCAGCGACTCGGGCAGCACCGCATCGTGCGCTTCGCCGGCCGCCAGCAGCTCCTCAGCGAAGAACGCGTTGCCCTGGGAACGCTCCAACACCCGCTCGAGCAGCTCCGGTGCTGGCGCGTCGCCGAGGATCCCTTCCAGCAGCAGCGCCAGTTCATCGCGGTCGAACGGTGCCAGCTCGATGCGTTCGACCATCCCGCCGCGTACCACACGCGCAAGCACCGGCTGCAACGGATGACCACGAGGCAGCTCATCGGTGCGGTAGGTCGCGATCACCACCACCCCGACCTGCTGCAGGTTGTGCGCCAGGAACACCAGCAGATCCCGGGTCGAGGCGTCCGCCCAGTGCACATCCTCGACAACGACCACCACCGGGGTCTCGGCCGCGAGCCGGCCGATCAGCGCCACCACCGCCTCGAATAGCCGCAGCTGCGAGGAGGCATCCAGCTCGACGCCCCGTCCCTCACCCTCGCGTTGGTCGGCCGATGCCAGCCCGGGCACCAGCCGCTGCAGCTCACCGGCATGCTCACCCGCCAGCCGCCGCAGCTGCGCCACGCCCAGCTCGTCGGCCACCCCGCGCAGCGCCTCGGTGATCGCCGCGTAGGGCAGCCCACCCTCACCGAGCTCGAGACACCCACCAGCCAGCACCCGCGCTCCCTGGCCCCGGGCACGGGCGGTGAACTCCTCGACCAGCCGGGTCTTGCCCACCCCGGCATCCCCACCGACCAGCACCGTGGTCGGCTGGCCCCCAGCCGCCGACCGGAGCGCTGCCTCGAGCCGGTCGAGCTCGGCTCCTCGTCCTACGAATCCCATGATGCACCCACCGGCAGTATCCCGATCCCACACCACCGTGCAAGGGGCATCGTCGCAAACGGACGTTGCGTCGCAGGAGCATCCGTTCGGCTATCTCGCGACAGCGGCGACCGGGCCGGCGCGACCACCGACCCGGCCGCCGTTCACCCGATGCGACCGTGCCTGCTCAGCAGGCCACCGGCGTCGAGCTCGCACGCTCGCACTCCGGCTGCTCGACCGCCGCGGGCCGGTCGTCCTCCGGCAGCAGGTGCCATGGCGTCTCACCGTCATCACCGTCCGGCGTCGCATCGGCCCCGCGGGCCCCGTCACCGGGATCGTCCCGGTCGGTCCCGCGGTCGTGATCCTGCCCACCGGGATCGTCCGGCTCAGGACCCTCCTGGTTCTCGGTTGACGCCTCTTGGTCTGGTTCGGGTGGGTTCGCCTCGGCCTGCGACGGCTGCTCGGCCACCGTCCCGCACGCGGCCAGCGCCACGGCCGCGACCCCGGCCACCCACATCGTGCTCATCCTGCGTGTCATCCTCGCTCCTTGACTCGGCACACCCACCGTGCGCCTAAGGAGGAGGCGCTCACATCAGGCAGATGCCCTAGAACGAGACCGACCAGCACTCACATCCCGAAAGAGCGGCCGGTCAGGGGCCGGCCACGACTGGCCCGAGGCGGAACGCACGGGCCTGATCGGACTTCGGGCAAGAGCGGGTCGCCTCACGGCTGTGGGCATGACCCCTTGCCGATCGAGGCTGTCGCCGGCAGAAGCCCGCCGGTCGTTGGCGACATGGCAGCGCCGGCAGCCGCGACCTCCGTGGAGCGAGGCCCGGCGCCCTACGGTCCTTGGCCCGAAGGGCCGCGCTCAGTAGCGGTGAATAACCGCCGTATGTGCACGATGTCCGCTACCGCTCGAACGGCGCGCACCTCGCCTGGCGTTATGGGCGGTGCCCGCATGACGACCACCCGCGCAGCGTCACGGCTTCTGCGCGTGGGGTTCAGCTCGCGTGAGCGGTCACCTCGTGGTCGAG
>JAWOCZ010000204.1:0-2809 GCA_046483565.1 Nitriliruptoraceae bacterium | reverse complement strand
GGGCCGGAGCAGGCGGACGAACTGCTGGTCGGCGACGGGGCCTGGCACACCCCCCAGGTACCGACCGATGGCTGATCAGGTCCTGGTCGTCGACCTCGGTGGCACCAACATGCGCGCGGCCGTGGTCGATGCCCACGGCGAGATCCGGCTGCGGCGCTCCCAGCCGACGCCCCGCGAGGACACCTGTCCCGATGCGCTGCTGGGTCTGGTCGGTGGGGTCCTGGAGGACCATCCGGTGGCGTCGGCCGTGATCGGCGTGCCCGGCCGGATCGAGCACGCTGCGGGGGCGCTGGAGTACGCCCCGAACCTGCCCCCGCACTGGCCCGAGGCGCTGCGCGAGGACCTGTTGTGCACCGAGCTTGGGGTGCCGGTCGCGCTGGCCAACGACGCCGACCTCGCGACGGTCGGCGAAGCCTTCTTCGGTGCCGGCCGGGGTGCCGAGGACGTGGTCTACGTCACGGTGTCGACCGGGGTCGGTGCGGGCGTGGTGCTCGGCGACCGGTTGGTCCGCGGCCGGCGCTCCCTGGCCGAGCTCGGCCACACGATCGTCGACCTGCACGCGCTGGCCGACGGTCGCCCCGCGACCGTGGAGGACCTGGGTTCCGGCACCGCGCTGGGGCGCCTGGGGGCCGCCCGCGGCCTGTCGAGCTCCGGCGCTGCCCTGTCCGCGCTCGTGCGCGAGGGTGCCGCAGACGCCATCGAGGTGTGGGAGCAGGTCGCGGGCGTGGTGGGCATCGCCATCGCCAACGTCGCGCACCTGTTCGCCCCTGAGGTCGTGGTGCTCGGCGGAGGGATGGGGCGTGACCCCGGCCTGCTGGCGACCGTGCGTGCGGGGCTCGTCGAGCACGGGCCGCGGGCGCTGCAGCCGCCCATCGAGGTGCGCACCGCCGAGCTCGGCGACGATGCCGGGCTGGTCGGCGCGGCTGGCTGGTCCCGTGCGACCGCGTCGCCGTCGACGAGCGGGGCGAGGTCATGAACACCGACGGCCCGCTGCAGCGGATCGTGCTGTTCCGGCACGCGGAGACCGCCTGGAGCCTGACCGGGCAGCACACCGGCTCCACCGACCTCGAGCTGACCGAGGCGGGTCGTCGCAAGGTCGCCCTGGCGGGAGCGCGGCTGGCCGAGCGAACGTTCACGCGCGTGCTGAGAAGTCCGCTCGGCCGGGCGGCGGAGACCGCGCAGCTCACCGGGTTCGCGGACCGGGCCGAGGTCCACGACGGCCTGCGCGAGTGGGACTACGGCCACTACGAGGGGTTGACCACACCCGAGATCCGCGACCGTGCTCCGGGCTGGGAGCTCTACCGCGACGGCGCGCCCGGCGGTGAATCGACGGACCAGGTCCGTGCGCGCGTCGACGCCCTGGTCGACGAGCTGTCCGAGCTGTGCCGCGAGGGTGGCCACGCGCTTCTGTTCAGCCACGGGCACCTGCTGCGGGCGCTGGCCGTGCGCTGGATCGGGATGCCGCTCGCGGTCGGGCGCCTGCTCGAGCTCGGGACCGGCAGCGTCTCCACCCTCGGGTGGAAGCGCGAGCTCCGGGTCATCGAGACGTGGAACGACCGCGCGCATCTGGCGTCCGCATGACCGGCGAGCTGACCCTCGAGGTCCTCGAGCGCCCGGCCACGCTCGCCGAGCGTGGCGCGCAGGTGCTGGCGGCCGCGCTGCGCGCGGGGGTCGAGCACCGCGGTCACGCCACCCTGGCCGTCTCGGGTGGCAGCACGCCTGGCGCCATGCTGGCGGCACTGGCGCGGCACCCGATGCCCTGGGAGCAGGTCCACATCGTGCAGGTGGACGAGCGGATCGCTCCCGACGGGCACCCGGACCGCAACCTCGCCCTGCTGCACGAACGCTTCCTCGCTGCGGTGATCGGCACCGCTCCGACGATCCACGCCATGCCGGTCACGACCGCTGATCCGGACACCGCCGCTCGGCGGTATGCGGCCCTGCTCGTCGAGCTGGCGGGCGACCCACCGGTCCTCGACGTCGTGCAGCTCGGGATGGGGTCCGACGGGCACACCGCTTCCCTGGTGCCCGACGACCCCATCCTCGACGTCGGCGACCGTGACGTCGCCGTGACCGGTCCCTACCACGACCGACGCCGGCTGACCTGCACCTTCCCACTGCTGTCCCGCGCCCGCCAACGGGTGTGGCTGATCAGCGGTGCCGCCAAGGCGGATGCCCTGGCGCGGGTGCTGGCCGGTGACCGATCGCTGCCCGCCGCACGGGTGCCGCGGCGGGCCTTTCGGTGGCTCGTGGATCGCGCCGCGGCTGCCGAGTTCGACCGAGCCGACGATCCGACCCTCCAAGAGGAACGACCATGAGCCTGTCCGCTGATCCGTCCGTGCGCGACGACGTCGTCGCCATCGCCCACGGCACCCCGCAACCGTTGTCCCCGGGAACGCAGTGTGATGCCATCGATGCCATCCGTTTCCTGGCGGCCGACGCCGTCGAACGCGCCGGCTCCGGGCATCCGGGCACCGCGATGGCGCTGGCACCGGTCGCCTACGAGCTCTACGCGCGGCAGTTGCGCCACGATCCCCAGGCCCCGCGCTGGGCCGATCGGGACCGGTTCGTGCTCTCCGTCGGCCACGCCTCCATGTTGCAGTACGCCGCGCTGCACCTGTCGGGCTACGACCTCGACCTCGAGGACCTGCAGGGGTTCCGCACCCTGGGGTCGCGCACCCCGGGACACCCCGAGCGTGGCCACACCGAGGGCGTGGAGGTCGGTACCGGGCCGCTGGGCCAGGGCATCAGCATGGGGGTGGGTCTGGCGCTGGCGGAGCGCATGCTCGCCGCGCGCTTCAACCAGCCC
>JAWOCZ010000083.1:0-2878 GCA_046483565.1 Nitriliruptoraceae bacterium | reverse complement strand
GTTCTCCGCCGCGTGGTTCATCTCGATGGCCGGGCTGAGCGCGTTCCTCGCCTGCGACGCCGCCATCTACCTGATGGGCCGGACCGGCGGGTCCGTGCTGCTGGCCCTGCTCCTCGCCCCACTTGCGCAGGTAGGGGGCGAGCAGCAGGGCCAGCAGCACGTACCCGCCGGTCCAGCCCATCAGGTAGATGGCGCCGTCGTAGCCGAGGAACGCGATCAGCCCGGCCATCGAGATGAACGACGCGGCGGACATCCAGTCAGCGGCCACCGCCGCACCGTTCGCGACGGTCGGGATCCCCTGGCCCGCGACGTAGAAGCCGGCGGTCTCCTTGACCCGGCTCCGCCAGGCGATGCCGATGTAGACCGTGAAGCTGAGGAAGATGAAGACCAGGGTCCAGAGCTGGATGTCGCTCATGGCCGCTCTCCGTCCTGGTCGCGCTCATCGACGCCGTACTCGACGTCGAGGCGGTCCATCCGCTTGGCGTAGACCAGGATCAGCACCACGAACACGTAGATCGATCCTTGCTGGGCGAACCAGAAGCCGAGCGGGAAGCCCCCGATGACGATCTCGTTGAGCTGCTCCACGAGCAGGATCCCGAACACGAACGAGACGGTGAACCAGATCGCGAGCAGGATCGCCATCAGTCGCAGGTTGCGTTTCCAGTACTCCTCCCGCCAGCTGTTGTCCGGATCTTCGGCGCCAGTCTTCTCGCTCACCCTCGTCTCCTCCCAGACGTCGGCGGGCGGACCCGCCTGCTGCGCGCTCCCACGGCAGCGGTCCGACGCTGCACGGGTCGGGGAGCGCCCGCAAGACCGGCGCCGCCAGCGGACCGAAGCCGAGTGTGAACGGTCGACGGAGCGGCCCAGACGGCGCCGGGACGCCAGAGCGACCACTCGGGCTCCCCAGGACGCCGCTGGGAGGGCGAGGCGACCCGTTCGCCGGGTGGCGCCCGAGCGGACGGGACCGCGGTGATTACCGTGCCCCCATGGATCCGACCACCAGTGACGCCGTCGCGACCGCCTCAGCCGCAGGCGCCAGACCACGCTGGCCCTACGCGGGCCATGGTCAGCAGACGCTGTTGTGGTCCAGCATCCTGATCACGGTGGGCGCGTTCCTTCCCTGGCTCATGACGAGCCTCGGCACGTTCGGCGGCATGCGGGGTGCCGGGACCTGGACCGTGTTCGCCGGCGTGATCGGGATCGGCGCCTCCCTGATGCGCAGCCGACGCCTCGTGCTCCTGCACGCCGTCGGCATCGCGGCCATCGCGATCATCCTGCCACTGTGGCAGGTCGGACACCTGGTCGGGATGGTGGGGCTGCGGGGCTGGCTGCCCGGCATCGGTCTGATCATGACCTTCGGAGGGGGCGTCGCCATCGCACGGGCCGCGCTCGAGCTACGCGCTGGCGACTGAGTCGGCGGGAGGGGCCAGAGATGCACGTACCGCTGACCGTCCATGACCACCTCGCCCGGGCGAGCCAGGTCTACGGGGCGCGGACGGGGGTCGTCGACGAGCCCGACCAGCCCGCCCCCTCGCTCGGCACGCTCACCTACGGCGAGCTTGCGGCTAGGGCCCGGGAGCAGGCAGCCGCGTGGGACCGGCTCGACCTCGACCGGGGCGACCGCGTCGCGATCGTGTCGCACAACAGCGCCCGCATGCTCGTCGCCCTGTGGAGCGTGTCGGCGTGGGGCCGGGTGCTGGTGCCGATCAACTTCCGCCTCGGCCGCGAGGAGATCCGCTACATCGTCGAGCACTCGGGAGCACGGGTGCTGCTGGTGGATCCCGAACTGGCCGACGACCTCGCCGGTATCGAGGTCGAGCACACCTTCGTGCTGGGTCGCGACGACGAGCAGCTCGCCGTCGCCGGCGGCACCCCGGCGCCGTGGGAGCACGACGAGACCGCGACCGCCACCATCAACTACACCTCGGGGACGACCGCCAAGCCCAAGGGCGTCGAGCTCACCCACCGCTCGCTGTGGCTCAACGCGGCGACGCTCGGCTGGCACGCGGGCGTGTCGGACCGCGACGTCTACCTCCACACCCTGCCGCTCTTCCACGTCAACGGGTGGGGGATGCCGTTCGCGCTCGCTGCGATGGGCGTGCCCCAGGTCATACTGCGCAAGGTCGATGGCGACGAGATCCTGCGCCGTGTCCGCGACCACGGGGTGACGCTGCTGTCCGGCGCTCCGGCGGTCGTGGCCATGGTGCTCGACGCAGCCAGGCACTGGGACGAGGTCCCCGGTCGTGACCGGGTCCGGATCCTGGTGGCGGGTGCACCGCCGCCGACCACGACGATCGAGCGGGTCGAGACCGAGCTCGGGTGGGAGTTCATGCAGCTGTACGGGCTCACCGAGACCTCACCACTGCTCACCTTCAACCGCACCCGCCAGGAGTGGGACACGCTCTCCGCCGGGGACCGTGCGGCCAAGCTGATGCGCGCCGGTGCGCCGGCGCTCGGCGTACAGCTCCGGATCGGTGACGACGGTCAGGTGCTCGCACGTGGCAACCACGCGCTGGCGGCCTACTGGCAACAGCCCGATGCGAGCGCGGACGTCCTCGCGGGGGGGTGGTTCCACACCGGTGACGGTGGCGTGCTCGACCACGAGGGCTACCTCACCATCGTCGACCGCAAGAAGGACGTCATCATCAGCGGTGGCGAGAACGTGTCGTCCATCGAGGTCGAGGACGCGCTGCACCGGCACCCGGCGGTGCCCGAGGTCGCGGTGATCGGGGTACCCGACCCACGTTGGGGGGAGACGGTCAAGGCGCTCGTCGTCCCGGCGGCCGGCCACGAGGACGTCGCTGAGAGCGAGCTGATCACCCACTGCCGCGAACGGCTCGCCCACTACAAGTGCCCGACCTCGATCGAGCTGCGCGCG
>JAWOCZ010000021.1:0-9724 GCA_046483565.1 Nitriliruptoraceae bacterium | reverse complement strand
TAGAGCTCCCACAGTTCGTCCCGTGAGAGGGTCCGCGGCATCGTGGGACGCGTGCCGGCGCTCGGTGGCTGGGGACGCACCGGGATGCCGCAGGCCTGGAGCCAGCGGCGGACCGTGGGGGCGGCGACCTCGTAGCGGGCCGCAAGTTCGGACAGCGTGGCCTGCGCTTCGACGTACTGCCGCTCGAGCTCATCGTGGGGCGGCATCGGCCGGTCACCGCCCGGCGGCGGCCCGGAGGGACGGACGATGCCCGCCTCGCGGAGCCGTCGCCGCACCGCCCACGGCGCTACCTCGAACCTGGCAGCGAGCTCCTCCAGCTCGACCCGCTCTGTCACGTACAGGCGCTCCAGCGTCTGGTCATCGATCGGCAGCTCGGGTCCGGCCAGCGGACGACGGGGGATACCAGCCCGCACCAGCGCACCAAGGACCCCGCTCGAGGACATCCCGGTCCGACGAGCGATCTCGAGAGTCGACAATCCTTCGTCCTGGTACCACCGACGGAGCTCCTCCTCACCTAGACGCGGCCGGACACCCCGCTGACGCATCCTGACACCGGCCCGCGTCAACAGCCGCCACACCTGCGCCGACGACATGCCGACCCGATCGGCAATCTCGCCTGTGGTCCGCTGCTCCTCGACATACAGCCGACGCAGCTGCTCGATGTCGACCATCTCTCCACGGCCCGCAGCATCGTTGACGGATTCGGAGGACCTAACCCTCCGCGGCTCGCCATCAACCTAGCCCCGATCCTGCATTCACTCTGGGGCCGGACACAGCAACTGTCCGCTGGCCCACGTACTGCTCGATCCTCGGCCAACAACTCCAGTCGCGTCCCTGGATCGTCGAAGCACCTCCAAACCCTGCTCGCGGCCGAGAGTGCGCACTTCTCGGTCGCCAGCCCTCGATCACTTCCCGGAGTGAACGCGTCGCTACCCGCCTGAGGCCGTGGCTTCGTGAGGATGGTTGGACCGCCATCCCGAACTTGGGACAACGGCGGTTATTGCCCGGTTCGGGATCACTCCTGACCGGCCAGAATCTTGAGGCAGCTGTGGGATCGGGCCGGCCGGTCCTTCCAGGGCTGTGACGACTACCCGCCACCTCCACACAGGGCGGAGGCAGCACTGCCGGTGGTACCGCAGCCGAGGTCTGGGGAGATTGGGGAATGGGACCAGATCGGTGCGGCTCGCGGCAGTCGGCGACGTCAAACGACCGCTCAAACACGTCACCCCGATCCTCGTACGACCTGTCGTCGGTGTGAGGGGTTCTCGTGTCGGATGTCGTGGATTGGATGGTGTCGGGCTCGTACTTCGAGGCCTGCAACTGTGAGGCGGTGTGCCCGTGTCGTTCGCAGGGTGGCCGCGACGGTGGTCGGTCCACCTACGGGTCGTGTGACTTCGTGCTGTCGTGGGCGATCCGCGCAGGGCGGGCCGATGGCGTGGTCCTCGATGGGCTGGCGGTGGTGATGGCGGGGCGCTACCTCGATGATGCGACGCTGGCGGCCGGGCAGCCGCTCGGGATGTGGGAGGTGGTGCTCTACCTCGACGAGCGCGCCGACGACGTGCAGGCCGCGGCGCTCGAGGCGATCTTCCTGGGCCGGGCGGGCGGTACGACCCTGGAGAACTTCGCCGTAGCCATCGAGCAGGTGCACGCGGTCCGGTCGGCCGCGATCCGCCTCGACCACGTGGCCGGGGACCAGCAGGTCGCCGTGGAGCACCTCGTGGAGGTCCGAGCCCGGGAGCCGGTCGCTACGGTCGACCCCGTCTCGTGCGCCATCCCCGGCCATGACCATCCTGGCCAGGAGTGGGTCGCAGACGTGATGCGCGTCGACGAGGAGGCCCTGAGCTGGGAGGTCACCGGACGCTGTGCGTTCGCCACCGACTTCGTGTACAGCTCGGTGTGAACGTGCCATGGTGGGGGCCGGAGGGCGCATGGTGAATCGTCGCATCCGTCTGCTCGGCCACCCCGCAGTCGAGCAGGACGGCCACGACGTGGCTGGACCTGCAGGCAACAAGGCCTGGGGTGTGCTCGCCCACGTTGTTCTGGCCGACCGCCCGCCGGCCCGGACTCGAACCGCGGCGATGCTCTTCCCCGACGCACGCGACCCGCGCCGGGCCCTGCGCTGGAATCTGACCGAGCTCCGCCAGCTGCTGGGGGACACCGGGGATCTCGGGGGCGACCCGCTGCGCCTGGTGCTCGGCACCGACGACGAGCTCGACGTCTCCCTCGTGCTGGACGGGACCTGGCCCGACCCCGCCCACCTCGGGGGGCTCGGTGGGGAGCTGCTCGAGGGTCTCGACTTCGACGACACTCCCGACTTCGCAGCATGGCTGGACCGGGAGCGCCACCACCTGCGCGCGGCCACAGGGGCGCTGCTCGGCGAGATGGCGGTCGACGCAGCCGCCCGGTCCGACCACACCCGCGCGGCCGACCTCGCACTTCGCGGCCTGGAGCTCGATCCCTTCGAGGTCGACCGGCATGTGCTGCTGGTCGAAGCCCTCGTCGCCGGCGGAGACGTTGGGTCGGCGCGACGCCACGTCGCACGCTGCACGGAGCTGTTCCTCGACGAGCTCGGGGCTCCGCTGCCAGAGCCGATCGGCGCCGCCCTGGCAGGTGCCGACACGTCCCGGTCGTCCACCGAGGTCCCGGCGGCGGCGTCCGCTGCCGCCGCCCTCGAAGCTGGACGCGCCGCGGTCGCCGCCGGCGCGGTGGCCCATGGGCTGAGTCGCCTGACGGAGGCCGTCGCTCTCACCCCCGCAGGCGATGCACTGGGTCGGGCTCGTGCTCTGGTCGAGCTCGGCAGCGCGCTCGTTCATGCTGGTGGTGATCGCAGCCTGGCCGCGGCCCGGTACCTGCAGGAGGGTCACCTGTGCGCCGAGCGGGCCGGCGCGGCCGGTGTCGCTGCCCATGCGGCGCGGGAGCTCGGGTTCGTCCACGTTCAGGTCGGCCGTTCCGAGCGCGCCGATGTGTGGCTCGACCGGGCGGAGGCATGGACCGACGATCCCCGGGAACGCTCGCGCGTGCTGGGGATCCGCGGCATGAGCAGGTCCGACACCGGTCGTTTCACGGACGCCCTTGCCCGCTGCGAAGCCTCGGTCGCGCTTGCGGAGGCGTGCGGACACCAGCGTTCCGCCGCGTGGTCACGCTCCATGATCGGGCGTGTCCACTTCCTGCAAGGTGACCTCGACACGGCGATGACGGTCCTGGACCGGGCGTCGGACGATGTCGCCCGCGAGCGCTGGACCGCCTTCGCGCCGTGGGTCGACGCGCTGTGGTCGGAGGTTGCCTGGCAGACGGGACGAAAGGAGGCTGCACGGCACCGCCTTGAGGCCGCGTACGCGCTGGCTGGAACCCTCGGGGACCATTGCTGGCTCGCGATGACCGCACGTGGCCTCGCACGCGCCCGGGCCGACGCCGGCGACCTCCCGGGTGCGCTGGCGTGGGCGGAGGACAGCGTGGCCAGACCCCCGTGGTACCTGTGGGTCCACGGCTACGCCCTGCGGACTGCGGTTGACGTCGCCGAGGCCGCCGGCGACCCGCGCGTTGACGCGTGGCGGCAGGAACTTGCCCGCACGGTTGGCCGAGCCAGGTTGTCGTTCGGATCCGCCGACCCCGCGACGAGGAGCCGTCCATGACGGATCACATCGCCGAGCGCGTCCGGATCCTGCGCGAGGCGTTCACCGCCCATCCCGAGCTGTCGCGAGCCGAGGACGCTGCCGTCACGGTGCGACCTCGCGACGGCCTGCACTTCCGGGCCACCGACGCCACCGGACGACACGTCGACACCGACATGCCCGCGGACATCGGTGGGCAGGACCGGGGGATGACCCCCGGCACGTTGCTGCGGGCGGCCCTCGGCACCTGCGACGCCACCACGATCGCCCTCGAGGCCGCGGCGCGGGGCATCGAGCTGTCGCAGCTCGAGGTCGACGTGTGCAGCACGTCCGACCACCGTGGCCTGCTCGGCATCGACGTGACGGTGGAGATCGCCTGAGCGAGGTCGTCGAGCGACGCCTAGATCGTCAAACGGGGCGTCAAACGCACCAGGTGCACCGTCGCTGTGCTCACGATCGATGGAGGCACCGATGACCTGGCACCTGTCCGGCACGTACGTGGAATCGTGCAACTGCGCGTCCGCCTGTCCGTGTGTGTTCCTCAGCGATCCGACCCACGGGGACTGCACCGTCCTGGTCGGTTGGCACGTTGAGCAAGGCATGCACGATGGGCTGGCGGTCGATGGGCTCAACGTGGCCATGGCGGTCGAGGTAGAGGGCAACATGGCAACCACCCCGTGGCGGGTGGCGTTGTACGTCGACGACCGGGCCGACGAGGCCCAGGCCGCGGCGCTGACGAGCATCTTCGCCGGGAAGGCCGGGGGCCACCCGGCCCTGCTGGCATCCCACGTCGGAGAGAACCTCGGCGTTCAGCGAGCCCCGATCGCCTTCGAGGCGACCGACGACACCCGGCGCCTGACCGTGGGGGTGGTCGCAGACCTCGAGGTCCACGCGATCGCGGGGCAGGGTGATGGCCCGGTGACCATCGACGGCCATCCACTCGCCATCGCCCCCGGCCACCCGGCCGTGGCGGCGACCTCCGACCGGCTGGACTACCGGGACCACGGCCGGTCGTGGTCGCTGTCGGATCGGACGGCCTTCTTCTCACCCTTCACCTACCAGTCGTGAGAGCCACGCCCAGGGATCCGGTCCTCGCACTTCGTACGGCGCTGCAGCGCAGCGATCAACTGGGGGTTCTCGTGGCCCTGGTGGCGGTCGTCCTGGCCGCGTGGGTGGGCACCATCGCGACCGGCCGGTCCATGACGAGCATGCACAGCATGGACGGCATGGGTGCCGCGGCCACGGGGTGGAGCACCATCCAGCTGGTGACCGTCGCGGTGATGTGGGTGGTGATGATGGTGGCCATGATGCTGCCGTCTGCCGCCCCGATGGTGCTCGTCCACGCCGGAGTGGCGCGCCGCCGCCGCGGCTGCGAGCGGGCGTGGCTGCTGGTCATCTCCTTCGTGTCGGGCTACCTACTGGTCTGGGGTGCGTTCGGACTGACCGCGACCGGGTTGCAGTGGTGGCTGGACCGGTCCGGACTGCTGGTGGCGGGGGGTCGGGTGACGAGCACGATCGGCGGCCTGGTGCTCCTCGCGGCAGGTGCCTACCAGTTCACGACCTGGAAGCAGGCCTGCCTGCGCCAGTGCCGGACCCCCATGAGCTTCCTGCTGCACGACTGGCGGGACGGAACGGTCGGAAGCCTGCGGATGGGCCTGCGGCACGGCCTGGTGTGCACCGGCTGCTGCCTCGGGCTGATGGTCGTGCTGTTCGCCGTCGGTGTCATGAGCCTGGCATGGATGGCCGTGGTCACCGCGATCGTCGCCGCCGAGAAGCTCCTGCCGGGCGGGCAACGGATCGCCACGGCCGGAGGCACACTGTTGGTCGCCGGCGGCCTGTGGCTCACGATCGGGACGATCGTGGCCTGACGACTTGCGCCGTTGTCTTCTGCTCGCCGGCGTCCGAACCGCCCGCCCGCGGCCGCCATGCGACAAGATGCCGGACGGGATCGCTTCGGAGGATCTTCATGCCGCCACCCGATTTCGATGGGGTGCTCGATACCGCCACGACGGCCGCGCGGAGCTATCTGGCGTCGCTGTCGGAGCGTGCGGTCTATCGGCCGGTCGATCCGGACGAGGTTCGGGCGGTGGTGGCGCGGGAGTTGACCGAGCAGGGCGTCGCCGCGGAGCAGGTGGTCGCTGAGCTTGCGCGGGATGTGGAGCCGTATGTGGCGGCGCATGCGTCGGGTCGCTACTTCGGGTTCGTGATCGGTGGGTTGCATCCGGCCGCTTATGGTGCGGAGCTGCTGGTGTCGACCTGGGATCAGAACGCGGCGCTGTTCGGTCCGATGGCGGGTGTCTCGGGTGTCGAGGAGGTCGCTGCGAGGTGGATCGTGGAGTTGCTGGGTCTGCCTGCGGGCAGTTCGCTCGGGTTCGTCACGGGCGGGCAGATGGCCAACTTCACGTGTCTGGCGGCCGCGCGGGACCATGTGCTGCGTGAGGTCGGGTGGGACGTGGAGGCGGATGGTCTGCCGGGCGCGCCACGGATCAACGTGGTGCTCAAGACCGGCAAGCACACCACGGTGACCCGGGCGTTGCGTTACCTCGGTCTCGGGGAGCGCACCGCGGTCGAGGTTGCCAGTGATGATGAGGACCGGTTCGTGCTGGATGAGCTGCGCATGACGCTGGCGGGTCTCGAGGGGCCGACGATCGTGTGTGCGGAGGCGGGCAACGTCAACACGGGTGCGTTCGACCGGTTCACCGCGATCGCGGACATGGCTGACGACCACCGGGCCCGTGGGAACCCGACGTGGGTGCATGTGGACGGCGCGGTCGGGCTGCTGGCCGCCGCGTCGGCGACCCGCTCGGAGCTCACCGACGGGGTCGGTCGGCTGGACTCGTGGTCGACCGATGGGCACAAGCTGCTCAATGTCGCCTACGACTGTGGCATCGCGATCTGTCGCCACGCGGCGTCCCACCATGCGGCGACCAGTGTGCGTGCGAGCTACCTCATCCAGGGTGACGGGGAGGTCCGCGACCCGTTCGAGTGGACGCCGGACTTCTCCCGTCGGGCGCGCGGTGTCGGTGTCTATGCGACCCTGCGGTCGCTCGGCCGGTCGGGGGTCGCGGACCTCGTCGACCGCACCTGTCGGATGGCCCAACGTTTCGCCGCCGAACTGCAGGGCAGCGGCCGCGCCACGGTCGTCAACGACGTGGCCTTCAACCAGGTGCTGGTGCACTGGCACGCGCCCGACGGGCGCGACCGCGATGAGGTCAACGACGCGGTGATCACCGCGATCCAGACCGACGGCCCCACCTACGCGAGCCCCACGACCTGGCGCGGTGAACGGCTCATGCGCATCTCGGTGTCCGACTGGGCAACCGACGAGGATGATGTGGACCGTGCGGTCGCCGCGATGCTGCGCTGCCACGACCAGGTCTGCGCCGGCTGAACGCCCACCGTGATCGTCGCGGAGGCGCCATCGCCGCGATCGCCCAGCTGCTCTGACCACTGATGATGAGGGAGCCCATGGACCGGGATGAGACGACCGTCAGCGGCCCCGGCCTGGGGTTCACGCCGTTCGAGACGCGGCCGGAGCTCATCCTGGCCGTCGCCCGCGAGGCCGACCGGCTCGGCTTCGCGCGGGTGTCGGTGGCCGAAGCCATGGGCCACGCTTCGCCGGTGCTGCTCGCCGAGATCGCGCAGCACACGCACCGTGTGGAGCTGGCCACGACCGTGCTGCCCGTGTGGTCACGCAGCCCGGCGGTCCTGGCGATGACCGCCGTCGGGCTGCAGCGGTTGAGCCACGGCCGATTCGTGCTGGGGCTCGGCGCAGGGACCCCGCCGCTGGTCGAGGGTCTCCACGGCATCGGGTGGCAGGATCCGTTCGGCAAGCTGCGGACCGTTCTCACCGCCGTGCGTGACCTGCTCGAGGGCCATCGGATGCCGAACGCGGTGGACGGCTCCCGACCGTTGCGCCTGTTCGTCGACCCGGAGACCCGGGTCCCGATCGCGCTCGCGTCGATGTCACCGCCGGGCATTCGGCTGGCCGGTGAGCTGGCTGACCGGTGGCTGCCGTTCCTCTGGCCACGGTCACAACTGGACGCGGGTCGCCGCCTGGTCGAGGAAGGTGCTCTGTCTGGTGGTCGCGAACAGCTGCCCGAGGTCTGCCCCGCCGTACCGCTCGCGACGGGCCGTGACCGGGCCGCGGCCGAGGCTGTCGCCGCCCGGTGGTTGACGGTCTACTGCACGCAGATGGGTCCGATCTACCCCCGGATGCTCCGGGAACGGTTCGGCTACGCGGCCGAGGTCGACGCGCTGCTGGCTGCCAACGCCGATCGTGACGAACCGGTGCTGCCCGCCACGGCCCAACGCCTGGCGGAGGACGTGCTGTTGGTGGCGACCCACGACGAGCTGGGCGATGCCACCTCGACATGGACGCAGGCAGGTGCAGATCGGCTCGACCTGGTCCTCCCGTTCGGGCTCGACGAGGCCGACCTGCTCGCAGCAGCGAAGGCCGCGGCCACCAATGACTAGCATCCCCAAGACGGTCCGGCACGACTGGACTCCCCGGTCGACGAAGGACAGGGACTCAACTGGCTCTCAGACCTGCCCAACCACCGAGGAACAACGCCCGCTACTTCCACCCGGGCGCGACGCCATCACCGGGTGATGACGGGCGGAGGGCAGGTGGCGAACTCCTTCCGAGTTCAGCCCATGAGTGTGTCCCTGAGGAACTGCACCTGTGCGGCACTGGCTTGGTCGAAGAGGTCACCGGGGTGGTGCAGGAGGCCGAAGTGGCCGCCGTCGATCTCTTGCCACATCCGTTCTCCTGCGAGCCTGTCGTGGACCGATCTGGCGACCTGTGGATCCGCATCAGGGATCTCGTCGTGCGGGCTGACCTGCATCAGGACGGGACACCGCACCTGGTGGGCGACCAGGCCCGCGTGGAACGGCGCGGGTGTGGGGGGTCGTACCAGCGTGATGCGGTTGGTCCATCCTGTTCCGAAGCGGCCGCCGTAGTCGATGAACCACCGGTAGGCCTGGATCGGCTTGAGAACGGACGGAGATCCCAGCTGGTCGTGGGAGACAACCGGAAGCGGGCCGAGCGTGTGCTCCGGGCCGGCCACGTCTCCAGATTCCAGCGTTCGGCGCACTGCCACGGCCAGCTCACCGTCCGGATCGGGGGGCGCAGCTACCCTGCCGGTCGCCGGTACCTGGGCCACCACCGCGGCGGGCCGATCGTCGACACCGGCCACCACCAACGCCACGGACGCACTCAGGCTGTCTCCCCAGAGTGCGATCCGCTCCGGATCCACGCCGTTCAGCGTCGCCACGTACGAGATCGCGTCCCGGTAACCCCGGCCCTGGATCCACGGATTGATCTCCTGACGTGGTTGACCGTCGCTGGCTCCCAGGTTGCGGTGGTCATACAGCAGCACACCCAGCCCACCGGCCTGCAGCACCTCGGCGTACCGGTCTGTGACCATCGGGATCGTCGCGGACAGGCCGTGAGTCATGATGACCGCGGGAGCAGGGGGGTCTGCGGGTGGGTACCACCGGCCACGCAACGCCGCACCCTCCGAGGGGAACGCGACCTCTGTGTAGCCCCGTTGAGCCTTCATCTCGTCGCTCCTCATCACCCGTGGACGTGTTGGTGGGATGGATCCACCCCGGGACCTCATGTCGGCGCGGGGTTCGGACAGGCATAGCCAGTCGCGTACGACGCCGTCAAGGCGTTCCTCCAGGACGTCGACAAGCGGCGTGTGGGCTGTGTCGTAGTCCCCCACGCGACACCACCGATCTCCCGCGAGTGCACCGCCACGATGACTCCACCCAGGGACACCCAGGCATCCCATGAGACCCTTCGAACCGGTACGCAACGCGTGATGGCTACGGCCTGCGGCGGGCTGCGGCCCGTCCGGCAATGGTCCCGGTCATGACGGGCGAAGCCAGCCGCGGCCCGTGTCGCTCGCTACTCGGGTCACGTCAGTTCGTCCGCGAGTAGGTCCATGAGGAGCGAGTCTCGCCAGGTGCCATCAGAGGTGCGCTCTCGTTCGCGAGCGATGCCGATGGGGCGAAAGCCGACTCGCTGGTAGCAGCGGATGGCGCGTTCGTTCGCGGCTGCCGGGTCGATGACGAGTCGGTGATGACCACGGACGTCGATCAGCCAC
>JAWOCZ010000261.1:0-4621 GCA_046483565.1 Nitriliruptoraceae bacterium | reverse complement strand
TACTGCTGGCCGATCGGGGCGCGAAGGTCGCCGTCAACGACCTCGGCGGCGCCCGCGACGGCACGGGGACCGATACCTCGCCGCCGGCGGCCTCGATCTCCGCCACGACCTGGTCCGCCATCGAGGTATCGGTCCCCGTGCCGTCGCGGGCGCCGCCGAGGTCGTTGACGACGACCTTCGCGCCCCGATCGGCCAGCAGTAGGGCGTGACTACGCCCCAGTCCGCCACCCGCGCCCGTGACGATCGCGACCTGCCCATCGAACTCGATCCCTGCCACCTCGGTGTCCTTCCGTGTCTCGCGTGTACATCGCCTGTTTGTGTCTCGGTCTGAACTCGGTCCGCCTCGGTCTTGCCTCGGCCTTGCCTCGTTCTGTCCCGGTCTGTCTCGCCAGCTCGAGCCGGGACCCTACCGATGGCGAGGCTACGGACGGCATCGTGCGGTGCACCGCTGCTCGAGGTCGGGCGGGGTCGGCCGCCGGTGCACCCGCCCGGACCGTTCGCCAGCTCCGGATCACCCGAACGCACCGACCGCCGCATCCGGTCAGGAGCCGCCATGCTGACGCTCGCCCACGCCCGCTGGTTCACCACCTCGGAGCCCCCGTACGACTGGTCGTTCGTGCTGGAGACGCTGTCGCTGGTGATGATCGTGTCTGCGATCGTCATCGCGGTGGCGTGGCGCGTGGCGGCGCCCTACTTCCCCCGGCCGGAGCTCGGGTTCCTGTCGTTCCTGGGACGCCTCGGTCCGTGGATCCCGCGGTTGCTTGCCATCCACGCGGGCGTGTCGCTGTTGTCGCTGGCGGCACGTCTGGAGTTCCTCGTCCCGACTCTGGCCCTGCCCGACACCTGGTACGGCATCGGGCTCGGCATCCTCGAGGGAATCGTGGGGGTCTGGCTGATCGCCGGTTGGCGGGTACGCGCGGCGGCGTGGCTGTTGGTGATCGCGGGGCCGCTCGGGATGCTCGCCTACGGGGTCCTGCCGATCCTCGAGCGGGCCGACATCCTGGCGGTGGGGCTGTTCCTGGCGTTGCTGCCACCGGACGACACCGAGGTCGGTGGCCGCATCACCGTGGACCCGGAGCAGGTACGCATCGCCTTGTTCGGGCTGCGGTTCCTGGCCGGTCTGGCCCTGATCATCCTCGCGTTCACGGAGAAGCTCGCCCGCCCGGAGCTGTCGCTGGAGTTCCTGGACCGCTACCCCGCCTTCAACGTGCTGCAGGTCATCGGGAGCACCGTCGGTTTCGAGGTCAGCGACCTCGTGTTTATCCAGTTCGCGGCGGGCGTGGAGATCCTGTTCGGCCTGCTGCTGATCTCCGGTGCACTCCCGCAGTTGGTGGTCATCGCCGCCGGGATCCCATTCAACGCGACCCTGTTCTTCCTCGGATCCACGGAACTGATCGGCCACCTGCCGATCTACGGCACGATGTTGGCGGTGCTCGTGTACGGCAGCCGCGTGGACACCGCGCCCGTGTGCTCCTGGCTTCCGCGGTTGGACGGCAGCATGCGCACGATGCGCGCCCGCGGATCCACCTCGACGTCGGCGTCCGGCGTGGACGAGCGCGTGTAGGCGGGCCCCGGACCGCGCCCCGGACCGCGCCCCGGGCCGGGTGCGCCGGTGCCTTGTGCGCGGGGCTGTCCCCGGGTCGGGTGCGTTGTGCCCCGGATTGCGGGGTGTTCTGCACCCAACCCCGCGGTCGAAGGGGGTCGGGTCCCCAACCGTGAACCCGGACTGCCCCAGGGTCGGGTGCGTTTTGCCCCGGATTGCGGGGTGTTCCGCACCCAACCCCGCGGTCGAAGGGGGTCGGGTCCCCAACCGTGAACCCGGACTGCCCCGGGGTCGGGTTCAGGTGCGTTGTGCCCCGGATTGCGGGGTGTTCCGCACCCAACCCGCGGCGAGGGAGGAGGGGGCCGGCTGAGCACCGCCTCGCTTCCGGCGGCCCCGGCGGAGGGCACAGCTATCCTCCGCGCGTCCCGTTCCACCTCGATGTCCGCAGCGTGCCGGTACGCCTTCGGCCCGCCGGGGTGGATGTTGCCGATCCCGGAGCTGCTGTGGAACCGTCACTGCCTCGGCCCCAGGGTGGCTTCAGCACCCGGGCGGTCGCGGGTGCGACGCAGCTCCCCGCCGTCAACGAGCACCCCACCTCGGCCCCGATCTGGCTCACCTCGACGTGGGCGGCCGACCGGTCCGACGACCTGGGCGAGCTGCTGACCGACCAGCGTGACGGGTACGTCTACGGGCGCTACGACAACCCCACGGCCACCACGCTGCACGGGGTCGTCGCCTCCCTGCACGAGGCGCCGGCGGCCTGGTCGCTCGCGTCCGGCACCGCCGCGCTGCACGCCACCCTGGACGTGCTGCGCGGCCAGGGCCGGGTGCTCGCCACCTCGATGGTGTACGGCGGGACGTGGGCGCTGCTGCGACGCCTGGAGCGGGATGCCGGTTGGGGCATCGACCACGCTCCGCTGGCCAGCGGCGACGACCTCGACGCCGCGCTCACCGAGGCGCACACGGTCGTACACGTGGAGACGGTCGCGAACCCCTCGACGGTGGTCACGGACCTGCCGTCGTTGGCGGCTCGGTGTCGTGAGCGAGGTGTCGCGCTCGTGGTCGACAACACCTTCGCCTCGCCGTACCTGTGTCGGCCGTTGACGCACGGGGCGACTGCGGTGGTCGAGTCCGCGACGAAGTTCCTGGGTGGCCACGGCGACGTGGTCGCCGGGGTGGTCGCCGGCGAGCGGTCACTGATCGAGGCGGTCCGCGTCCATACCTACGAGTTGGGTGCCTCGCTCGGGGCGTTCGAGGCGTGGCTGGTGCTACGCGGCATCCAGACCCTGGCCCTGCGGGTGCGTGCTGCCAGCGACAACGCCGCGGCCTGCGCCGAGGCACTGGCTGCCGACCCCGACATCGAGGTGGTGCGCTACCCGGGCCTGGCCGACCACCCGCAGCACGCGTTGGCGCGTGAGCTGTTCGGCGGTCGTGGTGCCGGCGCCCAGCTGTCGTTCGACCTGCCGTCGCGTGCCGCTGCGACCGCCTTCGCCGACGCGTGCCAGGTGTTCGCTCGGGCCTCGTCGCTCGGAGGGACCCACTCGCTGGTGCTGCACCCCGCCTCCACGAGCCACCGGCAGCTGGACGCGGCGTCCCTGGCGGCGGCGGGCCTCGGCGTGGGCACGGTGCGGCTGTCGGTCGGCATCGAGGACGAGCACGACCTGCTCGCTGATCTGCGGCGAGGCCTGGAGGCCGCCCGAACCGTGGCAATGGAGAGGGAGACGACGTGACCCGCGTACTGGTGCTGTTCGGTGGACGGTCGGCGGAACACGAGGTGTCGTGCCTCTCTGCCACCTCGGTGTTGGAGGTCATCGATCGTGACCGCTACGAGGTCATCACGGTCGGCATCACCAGGGACGGGCGATGGACACTGACCGACGGGGTGCCGCCAGCGGCTGGTCCCCGACGGTTGCCCTCGGTCGATCCGGACGGCCCGACTGCGGCGCTGGTGGGCACGCGCAGTGGGCCGCAACTGGTGCTCCTCGGTGACGACGGTGGTCGGGTGGCGTCTCTCGGCCGGATCGACGTGGCGTTCCCCGTCCTGCACGGCCCGTGGGGCGAGGACGGGACGGTCCAGGGGATGCTCGCCACCGTTGGCGTCCCGTACGTCGGTGCGGATGTCACGGCGTCGTCCATCGGGATCGACAAGGGTGCGATGAAGGCGGCCTTCGCCGCTGCCGGCCTGCCGCAGCTCGGGTACCTGACGGTGCACCGGGCCCGGTGGGAGAGCGAGGCCGACGCCGTGCTGACCGAACTGCTCGATCGCCTGCCGTTGCCCTGGTTCGTGAAGCCGGCTCGTCAGGGGTCATCGATCGGTATCTCCAAGGTCAGCTCCATCAGCGAGCTGGATGCCGCCATGGCGGAGGCCTTCGCCTACGACGATGTCGCCGTGGTCGAGAAGGGTCTGATCGGTGCCCGCGAGCTCGAGGTCGGTGTGCTCGGCGACGCCGACATGGCCGTGACCCGGCCGGGCGAGATCGTGCCGAGCCACGAGTTCTACGATTTCGAAGCCAAGTACCTCAACACCTCCGAGTTGCGGATCCCGGCCCAGGTCCCCGACGAGGTGGAGCAGCGATGCGTGGCGCTGGCCCGCCGCGCCTTCCGTGCGATCGGATGCCGTGGACTGGCACGCGTCGATCTCTTCCTCGACGTCGACGGCAAGCTCGTCGTCAACGAGATCAACACGATCCCCGGGTTCACGCCCGCGTCGATGTTCCCGATGCTGTGGGCGGCCGAGGGTGTGAGCTACCCGGACCTCGTCGACCGCCTGCTGGCGTCCGCTCGGGCCTGACGCCGAGTGTTCCTCCGGGCGCACGCCGTGCACATGGGGCGCGCACCGGGATGACGCTTCGGTGCACCTCGCTACAGTTCGTTCGACACGGATCGAGATCCCGGGGGTTCCGATGTGTCGACGCGTGTGGTGGGGACCGTCGGCTGTCGCTGCGGCGGCACTGTTCGTTGCGGGGTGCACCGGTACTGACGGGTCTGCGGCCGATGACGGCATCCAAGCCATCGAGGTGGAGGACGACGAGTCGGAGCCTGAGCCTGAGCCTGAGCCCGCGCCAGGTGCGGAGCCCG
>JAWOCZ010000247.1:0-8899 GCA_046483565.1 Nitriliruptoraceae bacterium | reverse complement strand
GGACCCCGACCTGCTCGAGCAGCTGGTCGAGATGGGTGAACTGGCGCGAGCTGTCGGTCGACAGTCCATGGGTGCCTTCGTCCAGGCCGATGCCGAGCTGGCCGCTGCCGCGAGCCGGCTCGACGACGGGGTGGACCGGCTCAACGCCGGCATCTTCCGCCGTCTGGTCCGGGTCGCCGCCGACGAGGAGCGTCTCGAGTGGGCGACGCGCATGATCCAGTTGACCCGGCAGCTCGAGCGCTTCGCCGACCACGGCGTGGACATCGCCGAGCAGGCGGTGTTCGTGGCCACCGGGAAGAACCGCGAGCTGTCGTCCGAGGCGGTCGCGGGCAACTGAGGTCTTCACCGCGCCACCCGCGCCGTCCTCATGGCCCGACCCTCATGGCCCGACATCGACCCGCTCGCCCGTGACGACGAAGGTGACGTGCTGCGCGAACGCCACACCGTGGTCGGCGAGCCGTTCGAAGTACCGCCCGAGCAGCCCCAGCACCATGACCTCGCTCGGTGCGCCGTGCAGCTCCTGGGCGTGGGAGATCAGGCCGACGCGCAGGGTGTCGACGTCCGCATCGAGCCGATCGAGCTCGTGGACCGCCAGAGCGTCGCGCTGCCGCCAGGCGTCGACCCCGCGGCGGTAGACCTCGATCGACCGGCCAGCGAGCTCCTCGAGCTGTTGGCGGAGCACCAACGGGAGCAGACGCGCATCCAGTCGTTCGACCCCTTCAGCCACATGCCGCATCAGACGCCCAGATCGCTCGGCGTCGTGCACCAGGCGCAGCATCGCCACCAGCCGGCGCAGGTCCCCCGAGACGGGCGACTCGCGGGCCAGCAGGACGAAGCCCTGCTCCTCGACCCGCCGGCAGTGCTCCCGGACGTCCGCGTTGAGCGCGGTCGCCTCGTCGAGCACGGCACGGTCGGCCGCCAGGAAGGCGCGGGTGATCCGAGGCATCGCCTCGGCGACGATCAGGGCTCCACCCATGAGCTCGTCGTCGATCTCGTCCAACCATGCGGCGTACTCGCCACGCAGTTGCTCGCCCGCACCGCCGGCCAGCAGCGACGCGGGGATCTCACCACGGCCCGGTCCGCCCACGCTCTGCCCTTCGCTCGTCGGTGTTCGCCTGCTGTCCTCCGACCGCGGTCCGCCCCGGCTCCCCGAGGGAACGGAGCTCGAGACGCGACGGTAAGCCCGACTCCGTCACGGACCCTGTCGACAGGGTGAACGGTACGTGAACGACGGCTGACGCGTTCACGTCGAGCGCTGCGACGCACCCTCCGTGCCCCTGCCTCCGTGCCCCTGCCTCCGCGAGAGGCGCCGAGCGCCCGATGACCGCGCGGTCGCGTAGGCTGCGTGCCACTCGGGGCCGTCGCCGCGGGCCGCCGACTGGGCGGGTCCGCCGGTGGAGGCGATGGAAGACAGCGAAGGGGTCCGGGTGGCAGCTTCCAGCACACCACGGCGCGATCGCGGCGGGCACCTGTGGGCCAAGGACCGCACCGCGACCAGCGTGGACGGTGCGCGCATCGCCTACACCGTCCGAGGTCCGGTGGGGGCGCCTCCCGTGCTCCTGTGCGCCGGGTACCTGTGCCCGGACAACTTCTGGCGGGACCTGGCACCAGGCCTGGCGGTGGATCACCGCGTCGTGCTCCTCAACTACCGCGGCGTCGGCGCCTCCAGCGAAGCCCGGGGCGACGCCCTGCCGCCGGACGCCAGCGGCTACTCGATGGAGCTGCTGGCAGCCGACGTGGCGGCGGTGGCCGACGCCGAGGGGATCGGCGAGGCGATGGTCGTCGGCCACTCGATGGGGGTCGAGGTGGCGCTGGCGCTGTGGCGAACGCGGCCGGACCTCGTCGGGGCACTCGCACTGATCGCGGGTCCGTACGCCTCACCGCTGCTCACCTTCTACGGGTCGCGGATCGCCGCAGCGGTGTTCCCCTTCGTCTCCGTCTCCGTCCCGGCACTGCCCCGGGCGTTGACCGGGGTGGCGATGCGTGCGTTGGAGCTGCCGATCACGCTGCCCGTCGCCCGCAAGATCAGAGCACTCGGTCCGCACACCCCCGACGAGGGGATGCGGGACTACCGCTGGCACCTGAGCGAGGTCGATCCCCGCACCGCCATCTGGACCGCCCGGGGGATGCACGACTTCGAGCCGACCCCCTGGTTGCACGAGGTGGACGTCCCGGCGCTGGTCATCGTCGGATCGGCGGACGCGTGGGCGCCCGCGGAGGTCGGTGAGCGACTGGTGGGGATGCTGCCCGATGCCCGCCTGCTGGTGATCCCCGAGGGCAGCCACGGGCTCCCGATCGAGTTCCCGGAGCTCATCGAGCAACAGCTGCGGGCACTGGCAGGGGCTCTCCAGAACGGAACCGTCGACGGCGACCAGCCCCTGCTCGCAGCGCAGTAGGACCCTCGGTCGGACGCTCAGTAGGGCACGGCCGAGTACGCCCGGAGCTTCTCCATGCGATGGCGGGCGCTGATCGTGCGGACGGTGCCGGACTTGGCCCGCATCACCAGCGATTCCGTGGTCACGCCCCGCACGTCGAAGCTGACGCCACGCAGCAGCTGGCTCGTCGTGATCCCGGTACAGGCGATGAAGCAGTCGTCGGCGGTCACCAGATCGTCCTGGGTGAGCACCGCCGACAGGTCGTAGCCGCCATCGAGGGCTGCCTGCCGCTCGGCCTCGGAACGCGGCCAGAGCCGGCCGAGCATCTGACCGTCGAGCGCCTTGACCGCGCACGCGGTGATGACCCCCTCGGGCGTGCCACCGATGCCGTACAGGACGTCGATCTGTGGCCGCTCGACCCACGCCGCCACCAGACCCGCAGCGACGTCGCCGTCGGTGATCAGCTGCAGCCGGCAACCGGCGTCGCGCACGAGACGTTTGGCGTCGTCGTGGCGTTCACGGTCCAACATGACCACCGTCAGGTCCTCGAGCGGCCGGCCGGTCGCCTTGGCTACGGCAGCGAGGTTCTCGTCGATCGGCCGCTCGAGGTCGATCGCCCCCGCCGCGCTGGGCCCGACGACCAGCTTCTCCATGTAGACGCACGGGCCAGGATCGAACATGGTGCCGGACGGGGCCCCGGCCATGACCGCCAGGGACCCGGGGCGCCCCTCCGCGAGCAGACGCGTGCCCTCGACGGGGTCGACGGCGATGTCGACCGCGGGAGCGCTCCCCGTGCCGACCCGCTCCCCGTTGTAGAGCATCGGGGCCTCGTCCTTCTCCCCCTCCCCGATGATGACCGTGCCATCGAAGTCGACGGTGTCCAGCACCGTGCGCATGGCGTCCACCGCCGCCTGGTCGCCGGACTCCTTGTCCCCGCGGCCCTGCCAGCGCGCCGCGGCCATGGCGGCGGCCTCGGTGACCCGGACCAGTTCGATGGCGAGGTTGCGGTCGGGCTTCTCCGGGTTCACGTCACACCCCCATGCGGCGTCGCCACCGACGCTCACTCGGTCAGCGGGGCGTCGTCGGCCCGCTGGTCGTGAGCTTAGTGCCATGCCGCCGTGGTCCGGGAGTCAGGGCGCCTTGACGACCTCGCCGGCCAGCTCGGTGAGCATCTCCTTGGCGTCCCCGAACAGCATCACCGTGTGGTCGCGCTCGAAGAGGGCGTTCTTGATCCCCGCGTAGCCCGGCGAGAGGCTCCTCTTGATCACGAAGACCCGGCGGGCGTTCTCCACGTCGAGGATCGGCATGCCCGCGATCGGGCTGCCGGGCGTGTCGTTGGCCGCAGGGTTCACGACGTCGTTGGCCCCGACGACGATGGCGACATCGGTCTGGGAGAACTCCGGGTTGATCTCCGACATCTCGTGCAGCAACTCGTAGGGCACCTCGGCCTCGGCCAGCACCACGTTCATGTGACCGGGCATCCGTCCGGCCACCGGGTGGATCGCGAACCTGACGTCGGTGCCACGGTCGATCAGCGCCCTGGCGAGGTCATAGGCGGCGTTCTGCGCCCGGGCCGCAGCCAGTCCGTAGCCGGGCACGATGATCACCGACCCGGCCGCCTCCAGCACCATCGCCGCGGACTCGGCGTCGGCGGACACGACGTGGCCGTACTCCCCGTGTTCGACCTCGCCGGCTTCGCCGAAGCTGCCGGCGATCACGTTGAGCAGCGACCGGTTCATGGCCACGCACATGATCTGGGTGAGGATCAGCCCCGCGGCACCCACGATCGTGCCGGCGATGATGAGCAGCTGGTTGGACAACGCGAAGCCGGCCGCCGCGGCCGCGAGCCCCGACAGCGAGTTCAGCAGGCTGATGACGACCGGCATGTCCGCGCCGCCGATCGGCAGCACGAGCACCACGCCGACCACCAGGCTCGCGACCACGACCGCGATCACGGCCAGTGCTGCACCGCCGGTGTCGGTGATGGAGAACATCGCCGCCAGGCCGAGCCCGAGGCCGACCAGGACGAGGACCGCCATGACGGCGGTGCGCGCCGGGACCCGCGGATCCTTGGACAGGGTGCCCCGCAGCTTGAGCTCGGCGAAGATGCTGCCCGACAGGGTCGCGCTCCCGATCAACACCGACAGCACCAGGGTGACGGCGGCGGTGCCGCCGAGGGCGTCCGCCGCGGTGGTCTCACCGGGCACCTCGACCACGGCGAGCCAGAACAACGACAGCGCGACCAACGCCGAACCGGCACCTCCGAAGCCGTTGAACCGGGCGACGATCTCCGGCATCTGCGTGGCCTCGGCACGCAGCACGATCGCCACCCCGATGCCCCCACCGATCAGGAGGCCGGCGATGATCCACCGGTAGTCGACCAGCCCGATCTCGAGCAGGGTGATCAGGACGGCGAGCAGCATGCCGCCGGCCATCAGGGCGTTCCCGCTCCGCGCGGTCCGCACCCTGGACAGACGCTTGAGCCCGACCACGAACAGCGCTATCGAACCGAGGGCCAGCAGGGCGGTCAGGTCGGTGATCGTCACTTGCGGCCCCCGAAGGTCGCCAGCATCCGGTCGGTCACCAGGAACCCGCCGACGACGTTGATGGTGGCCAGGATCAGTGCCAGCACACCCAGGACGACCCCGACCGAGGGGCTCGCGACGGTCACCAGCGTCAGCGCCCCGATCACGGTGATGCCCGACATGGCGTTCGCCCCGGACATCAACGGCGTGTGCAGCGTCGGTGGCACCTTGTTGATCAGCTCGAACCCGAGGAAGGCCGCGAGCACGAACACGTACAGGCTCACCAGCAGGGGGCCCATCATCGTCCTTCTCCTCGGAGCAGTTCGGCGGTACGTGCGTGCACCACCTCGCCGTCGTGGGTGAGCAGAGCGCCGGCCACGACCTCGTCATCGAGGTCGAGCGTGACCTCACCCTCGGTCACGAACAGCTCGACGAAGGCGGCGATGTTGTTGCCGTACATCGCGCTGGCCTCCGCCGGCATCGCGGAGGCGAGCTCGTGACCGGGCAGGACCCGTATCCCGTGATGTTCCACCACACCGGTGGTCTCGGTGAGCTCGCAGTTGCCGCCGTCGGCCGCCGCGAGGTCGATCACGACCCCCCCAGCCGGCATCGCCTCGACCATCTCCGTGGTCAGCAGCAGCGGCGCGGGGCGACCGGGGATCTGCGCCGTGGTGATGGCGGCATGCGCCGTGCTCAGGTGCTCGGTCAGGATGCGTCGCTGGCGGCTCAGGAAGTCCTCGCCCGCTTCCTTGGCGTACCCGCCCTCACCGGTCAGGTCCTCATCGGAGGGCACGTCGATGAAGGTGCCGCCGAGCGAGGCGACCTCCTGCTTGGCTGCCTCACGGATGTCGGAGACCTTGACCACCGCCCCCAACCGACGCCCGGTGGCCACAGCCTGCAGCCCGGCGACCCCGGCACCGAGCACGACCAGGGTCGCCGGCTTGATCGTGCCGGCGGCGGTCATGAACAGCGGGAAGTACTTGTCGAGCTCGTACGCGGCGGCGACCACCGCCCGGTACCCGGAGATGTTCGCCTGGCTGGACAGCGCGTCGATGGACTGCGCACGGCTGATCCTGGGGACCAGCTCCATCGCCAGGGTCGTGACACCGCGCTCCGCCAGCGCACCCACGACCTCGAGGTTTCGGTGCGGGGCCACGAAGCTCAGCAGGACCGTTCCGGGCGCCAGGGCCCCGACCTCGTCGAGGCTCGGCGGCGCGACGCGTGCGACCACCGCCGCGTCCGCCATCGCCGACGCCTCGGCCACCTGTGCTCCGGCGGCGAGGTAGTCGTCGTCACCGACCCGGGCGTGGGCACCGGCTCCGGACTCGACGGCCACCTCGATGCCCGTTCGCAGCAGCTTGCCGATGCTCGCCGGGGTGGCGGCCACACGGCGCTCCCCGGCGGCCCGCTCCTGCGGGATGAAGATCGTTGCCACCACGTGCTCCGAGCGTGTCGCGAGGCGGAGGGGGCGTCGGTGGCGCGTGCCCTCCTCGGGCGCGTCCGTCGCCACCTCGACGTGCGGACGAACCTAGTCGTAGGCGGCAGCCGACCACACATCGCCGGGGTCCGTGCGATCACCGACCTCTCAGCGGTCGCCGCTAACGTGGGCGCCATGAGCGACGACGTACGCGACCGGCTCGTGCGCCTGGTCCGGCGCAGTGACGCCGACCTCGCCGAGATGGCGTTGCTGTGTGCCACCGGCTGCGCCCCGGACCTCGACCTCGACCGCGAACTCCTGCGCGTGGACGCACTGGCGGACAGCGCGCGGACCCGACAGCCGAACCTCGGCTCCGGCGCGCCAGCCGCCAGCGCGCTCCGCGACCACCTCGGTGCCCGTCTGGGCTTTGCCGGCGACCCGGCCCGGTACCACGATCCCGACAGCTCGCTGCTGCACCGCGTCCTCGAGACCCGTCAGGGACTACCGATCACCCTGTCGATCGTCTACGTCGCTCTCGCACGTCGGCTCCAGCTCCCGGCCTACGCGATCGGGCTCCCCGGCCACGTCGTCGTCGGTGTCGCCGACGGCGATCACCCGACCGTGCTGGACCCCTACCACGGTGGGATCCTGCTCGACGAGCCGGCGTTGGTCGACCGCGTCGCCAGCACGTCCGCCGGTCGGGTGACGTTCCGACGCTCGATGGTGCGGCCCGCACCCGCGGTGAGCGTCGCCCGTCGGCTGCTCAACAACCTCACGCGCGACCTGACCGCGGCCGGACGGGTGGCCGAGGCGAGGTGGACGGTGGAGGTCAAGCTCGCCCTCCCGAACCGCCATCCGCAGGACCACCGCGACCTCGGCGCCCTGAGCGCGCGCACGGGCAGCTTCGACGTCGCCGCCCACGCGTACGAGCGCTTCCTGGAACTCACACAGGGAGACACCCCGGAACGGCAGGCGGCACGCCGCGCCGCGATCGAGGCTCGGGCCCGTCTGAACTGAGGGGGTGGACGGCCCCGCTGCCTTCAGAAGCCGAACAGCAGTGGAGCGAGCCACACCGACACGGCCACGATGAGCACGGTGCCGATCACGTTCAGCACGAGGCCCACACGGACCATCTGCGGGATCGTCACGAAGCCCGATCCGAACACGATGGCGTTCGGGGGTGTGGCGACCGGGAGCGCGAACGCGCAGGTCGCGGCCAGCGCCGTGGGGATGGCGAGGGCCCTGGGGTCGAGCCCGAGGACCACGGCCGTTCCGGCCACGACCGGCACCAGCGCCGCCGTGGTCGCGGTGTTGGAGGTCAGCTCGGTCAACAGGATCACGGTGACGACGACGGTCGCGACCAGGACCGGGATCGGGAGGTTGGAGAGCTGCGTGAGCTGCTCGCCGACGAACACGTCCACGCCGTTGTCGGAGACGGCGGCCGCCAGGGCGAGTCCGCCGCCGAAGAGCAGCAGCACGCCCCACGGCAGCTGACGGGTGGTCGCCCAGTCCATCGTGAACACTCCCCGGTGCCAGTCGACCGGCAGCGCGAACAGCAGGATGGCACCGGCGATCGCGATGATGGGGTCGTCGATCGCTGCCAACGGCGTGCCGGCCAGCAGGTCCTGCACCAAGCTCCGCAGGACCCAGGAGCCGGCCATCAGGACGAACACCACCAGCACGTTGCGCTCCCCGCGACTGAGCGGGCCGAGTGCCTCGAGCTCCTCGTCGATCAACCGCGCACCCCCGGGGATGTCCGCGATCTCCGGCGGGTACATCCACCGCGTCAGGACGAACCAGGCGATGACGAGGAACGTCAGGGACAGGGGCAGGGCGAACAGCATCCACTGGCCGAAGCCCAGTTCGATGCCGTAGGTCTGCCCGAGGAAACCCGCCAGGAACGTGTTCGGCGGGGTCCCGATCAGCGTGGCCAACGACCCGATGCTGGCCCCGTAGGCGATGCCGAGCATCAACCCGGTACCGAGGTTGGGTGCCGGGCTGTCCGCGATCTCCTCAGCCGAGGTCGGCGCCTCATCGCCGGCCATCTCCGTGACCGACGCCTCCGGGGGATGCTCGTCGGCCCCCGCGCCGAGCTTCACCGCCACCAGCCCGAGCACCGACACCCCGATGGGCAGCATCATCACCGTCGTGGCCGTGTTGCTCACCCACATCGAGAGACCACCGGAGGCCAGCATGAACCCGCCCACCATGCGGGTGGGCCGCGTGCCGACCAGGCGGATCGTGAGCAACGCGATGCGCCGGTGCAGCCCCCAGCGCTGCATGGCCAGTGCCAGCACGAAGCCGCCGAGGAACAGGAACACCAGCGGGTTGCCGTAGGCCCGGGTGGTTGCCGACAGCTCCAGGGCGCCGGTCATGGGCAGCAGCACGATCGGCAGCAGCGAGGTCACGGCCAGCGGCAGCGTCTCCGCCACCCCCCACACCGCCATCAGCACCGCGACCGCCGCCGTCGCCCGGCCGCCCTCGGTCAGCCCCTCTTCCCCGACCGGCGCCAGGAGGTAGGTGGCGACCGCCGCCACGGGCCCCAGCACCAGGCCGATCCGCGCGCGACGGCCCGAACGCGC
>JAWOCZ010000208.1:0-8939 GCA_046483565.1 Nitriliruptoraceae bacterium | reverse complement strand
CCTTTATCTTCCGCGCCGGTGGCTTTCTCAGCCTTCAAATGAGCCACGCAAGCGACGGCGGACGACTGTTGAATCGGTTGTCCGCCTTCGTGCATTCTGAGGCCTCCGTGGCCGCCTCTATCCGGCAGATTTCCTGCGGGCCAAGATGTGGATCGCCTGGGTGAACGTGGCCGCGATCGTCGCCGGGCTCGGCTCGGTGCTGCTGTCGGGCCGCAACCCCGCCCCCTGCGAGGGGTTGCCGGCGGGCGGCGAGTACGAGCAGTGCTCGATGATGTTCTCGCCGATCCTGTCGATCGGCTCGATGACCATCATCCTCGGGCTCGGGGTGCTGGCGCTACTGGCACTGATCGCCGGGTTCAACGTCAAGCTCGCGCGCGAGGGCGGCCGGTCGATCCAGGCATCGACCGGCATGTTCTACCTCGCCGTCATCCTGGCCCCGGCGGTGGAGTTCGCCGCCAAGGTCAGGTTCTTCTGAGCGCACTGGGGCCGGCACCGGCCGGGCAGGCCTGGGCCGGTGCCATCACCCGCCGACGGGCGGCTCCGTGCTGGTCTCGTCCGGCTCGGCCAGCCGGGTCGCGAGGACCAGCCCCTGGTCGACGCCGAGCACCGTGGCGGTGAACCTCTCGTCCTCGGCCACGGCCTGCAACGAGGCCGCCACGTCGTCAGCATCCTCTCCACCCCGCAGCGCCCCCCGGATCACGAGCATCCCCCCGGGGCGCAGCAGACGGCGGGCGTGGTCGAGCAACCCCGGCGTGACGGCCGGCCGGGACTGCAGCACCACCAGGTCGTAGGCCCCGTCAGAGAGCCGACCCAGCACCGTGAGCGGGTCACCGTGGATCGAGCGCACCTTCGGCCCGGCGTCCATGGTCTCGAAGGCGTCGGTGGCCAGACCGTGCGCGTGCGTGTCGGGCTCGATCGAGGTCAGTACCCCGCGGGGCGGCAGCTCGGGGAGCAGCCAGGCGCCGGACACCCCGCCGGCGGCGCCGACCTCGACGACCGCCCGGGCGCCGACCGTCCGGGCGGCCCACCGCAGGAGCGCCCCGACCTCCGGCGCCGGCGGGGCGAGGGACGCCGCGCGGCGGCGCGCGGTGACCGTGGTGTCCGGCTCCGGTGCCAGGACGCGTCGGACCTCGTGCAGCACAGCCTCGTCCACCATCGTCATCCGCCTCGTCGCTACCGTGCCCTCGACCACGGCGGTGGCGCGGTGGTCGTCGTGTCGGCAACCTAGCCCAGTGGACGTCCGGCCGACCGGTCAGCCCGCACGGGCGGCCAGCGCCCGCCGTCGAGGACCTGGGGACGTGCCGCCCCACCTGAGCGGTTCCCGGCACCGAACCCTGGGCGCGGATGCGGCACCATGGCAACGACGTTCGCAGGACCGGAGGCGTGAGTGGGTTACGACAGAGACGAGTGGCGCCGCCCGTGGCGCAGTGCGGGGGTGGCGCCGTCGGACCCGTCAGCGCACGGACCTGGCGCCGACACCTCAGCGGCTCGCGCCGACACCTCAGCGGCTGGCGCCGACACCCCGGCGGCTGGCGCCGACACCCCGATCGTCGGCGACGCTCCGACGCGCCCGATCGCGCGCTTCCCGCAGCCGCCGCCGACCGGCTGGTCGGCAGCTGCCGCCGGACCGGGCTCGCCGGCGGGATCGGTCCGGCCACCGGACACGGTCGGCACCGTCGACGCCCCGGCCTCGCCGCGGCGTCGTCCCATCGGACTGGTGCTCGGAGCGGTGCTCGGCGCCGTGATCGGCACCGGTGGCACGCTGCTGGCAACCGACGCGCTGCCCCGGGACCCCGTTCCGGAGCAGGCCGAGCAGGCCGCCGAAGAACCCGATCTGCCGGCCACCGTGTCCGCGCCCACCATCGAGCCGTTGAGCGAGTCGTCGATCGTGCCGGCGGTCGCCGAGGCCGTCACGCCCTCGGTGGTGCGTATCGACGTGCGCGCCGGCACGGAGGAGGGATCCGGTCCCGCCGGACAGTCCGGTCTCGGCTCCGGCGTCATCTACCGGTCCGACGGCTACATCATCACCAACCATCACGTGATCGAGAACGCGAACTCGGTCGAGGTGCGGCTGGCCAGCGGTGACGTGCTCGAGGCGGAGGTCATCGGCTCCGATGAACTGAACGACATCGCGGTGGTCAAGGTGGACGCCGACGATCTGCCGGCGATCAACCTCCGGAGTGTGGACGAGCCCCTGCTGGTCGGTGAGACGGTCATCGCGATCGGGTCACCCTTCGGGCTCGACGCCTCGGTCACCGCCGGGGTGATCTCCGCGCTCAACCGTGAGATCCGGCTCGACGAGGCCGGACCCGGGCAGGGGTTGCGCACGATCCCGTCCATCGTCCAGACCGACGCCGCCATCAACCCGGGAAACTCCGGGGGCGCGCTCGTGGACGCCCAGGGGCGGCTGGTCGGGATCAACACCGCCATCCTGACGCGATCGGGCGCCAGCCAGGGGGTCGGCTTCGCCGTCCCGGGCGACCAGGCCGTCGACTCCTCGGAGCAGCTGATCGAGCAGGGCTTCGTGCGACACCCGCTGCTCGGGATCGCGGGCCAGGACGTCTCCGCCGAGGTGGCGGACGAGCTCGACCTACCCGCCCGCCGCGGCGCCATCATCGAGTCGGTCCAGCCCGGTACCGGAGCCGCTGACGCCGATCTGCGACCCGGCGACGTGATCGTCAGCGTCGACGGCGAGCCACTGGTCACGATGTCCCAGCTGGTCGCGGAGGTCCGTGGCCGCGACCCCGGTGACGTCGTCGTCCTGGAGATCTTCCGCGACGGTGAACTGCTGGACGTCGAGGTGGAGCTCGGGGAGCTGCCGCGCTGAGCCGACCCGCCGTGGTCGGGGCCGGCGCGGCTACCCTCGAGGTGGCGGCCGACCGGGTCGTCCCGCCCGCAGCCACCGGTGGAGGTTCCGCTCGTGCCAGGGCCTCAGGAACTGCTCGTCATCGCCGTGGTGGCTCTGCTGGTCTTCGGCCCGGATCGTCTCCCCGAACTGGCGCGCACGGCCGGGAAGTGGCTCGGACGACTGCGTAGCGAGACGCACCGCAACGTCGAGCAGCTGAAGCGGCTCGGCGAGATCCAGCAGCTCCAGGCCGACCTGCAGGGACTCAAGCGGGAGCTCGACGACGCCCGGGACGACGTCACCCGCGAGGTGAAGGGGCTCTCCAGCCTCGCCGAGGACGCCGCCAGCGGCCGCGGCAACGGCGAGCGTGGCGATCGCGGTGCCTCCTCGTCGAGCACCCGACGTCGGGCGTCGGCCGCCGAGGTGCCACTGCGCGCCGATGAGGATCCGCCACCCTTCGACCCGGAGGCCACGTGAGCGGGGCGGCACCTGTGCGCCCGCTCGGCGCCGTCCCGCCCGCCGTCGCCGCCGCCCTGGTCCTGGGCTCCTACCTCGCCGTCCGCTCGGGCGCGACCGAGGTGGTGGACCGGGAGGTCGAGCGGCGGCTGACCTCGGTGAGACATCGACGGGGCGATCACGTGCTCGTGGTGGCCACCGACCTGGGCTCGACCTTCGGCCTGATCGGCACGAGCACCGTGTTGGCGCTGACGGGCCGGCGGACGGCCGCTGCCGAGGTCAGCGCCGCGGGGACGGCCGCGTGGGTGCTGGCACAGGCGGTCAAGCCGGCGCTCGGACGCCCGCGCCCCTACGAGCTGGGGTCATCGGTGCGGTTGGTCTCCCCGCCGGCCGGGTCGTCCTGGCCGTCGGGTCATGCGGCGGTCGGCGCCGCGATGGCCACGGCGCTCATCACCCTTGGCGACCGACGGCTCGCGCTGCTCGCCGCCGCCGGGGCCGTCGGGATCGGTGTGTCCCGCATCTCGGTGGGCGTCCACCACCTCAGCGACGTGGTCGCCGGCTGGGGCGTGGGCGTCCTCGCCGCCGCGTGCAGCGGTGCGATCACGCGGCGGCTCCGACTCAGGACACGCTGAGCGGCAGGCTCCGGCCGAGCAGTGAGCGTGACCTGGCGGCCAACTGGTCCGCGACGCTGCTGATGGCCTCGGCGGCGGGCAGGTCCGGGTTGGAGATCACCAGTGGCACACCGGCATCGCCGCCCTCGGTCAGGCGGGGATCGATCGGGATGCGCCCGAGCAGTTCGGTCCCCAGCGCCTCGGCCAGCTCCTGGCCGCCGCCGCTGCCGAAGATGTCGTGGGTCTGCCCGCTGGCGGGATCGGTGAACCCGGCCATGTTCTCGATCACGCCGACGACCGACATCCCGGTCTGCTCGGTGGCCTTCCCGGCCCTCAGCGCGACCTTCTGGGCCGCCTGCTGCGGCGTGGTGACCACGACCATGTCGGCGTTCGGCAGCATCTGCGCCAGCGAGATGGCGATGTCGCCCGTACCGGGGGGCAGGTCGCACAGCAGCACGTCCAGCTCTCCCCAGTGGACATCGGAGAGGAACTGCTGGATCGCCCGGTGCAGCATGGGACCACGCCAGATCACGGAACGGTCGGGGTCGGTGAAGAACCCGATCGAGATCACCTTGCAGCCGTGTGCCTGGAGCGGCATGACCATGCCGTCGAAGGCCACCGGCTTCCCCGACACCCCGAGCATCCGGGGGATCGAGTAGCCCCAGATGTCCGCGTCGAGCACCCCGACCTTCAGGCCCTGCTTCGCCAGCGCGGCCGCCAGGTTCACGGTGACCGTCGACTTGCCGACGCCGCCCTTGCCGGAGGCGATCGCGATCACCTTGGTGGGCGAGTCGGCCTGGGCGAAGGGGATCTCCATCTCCGGATTGGCGGCCCCGCGCTCGGCCCGCAGGTCCGAGGAGAGCTGCTGACGCTCCTCGTCGGTCATCGATCCGAACACGACCTGGACGTCCTCGACCCCCTCGAGCTGCATCACGGCGGCGGTCACATCGTTGGTGATGCGGTCCTTCAGCGGGCACCCGGGGATCGTGAGCTTGATCTTCACCCCGACCCGGGCGCCTTCGACAGCGAGGTCCTCGACCATCCCGAGCTCGGTGATGGGCTTGTTGATCTCCGGGTCCTCGACGGTGGCGAGGACCTCCATGATCTGCTCGGTGGTGGGCACGTGCGGCTCCATCGACGGTGGCGGGTGCGGCGGGGACGAGGGTAGCGACGGTGTCCCTAGATGGGGTCCGGCGTGACCCTGAGCGCCTCCCTGGGGGTGACCTCTCCCCTCCATGCCCGCGCGGCCGCATCCTCGCGCAACGAGACCAACCCGTCACGTCGGGCCTGGTCGGCGAGCTGGCGCTCCGTGGCCCGCTCCATCACCAGCTCGCGCAGCGCCGGCGAGACGGCGAGCAGCTCGGTGATGGCGACCCGACCGCGTGTCCCTTCGCCCTCGCACAGGCGACAGCCGGTGCCACGTCGGTACCGGGGTTCGGGGTTGGCGTCGTGGCCGCCGGCGGGAGGTCCGAGCCGTTCCAGCAGCATCGCGTCGGGCTCCTCCTCGACGGCGCAGCCGTCGCAGATCCGGCGTGCGAGCCGTTGCGCCAGCACCAGCAGCACCGAGGAGGAGATCAGGAACGGGTCGGCGCCGAGATCGACCAGCCGGGCGATGGCCGACGGTGCGTTGTTGGTGTGGAGGGTGGCGAGCACCAGGTGGCCGGTGAACGACGCCTCGACCGCGAGCTGGGCGGTCTCCTGATCGCGGATCTCCCCGACCAGGACGACGTCGGGGTCCTGGCGCAGCACGTGGCGGAGCCCACGTGCGAAGGTCAGGCCGATCCGCGACTCGATCTGGGTCTGGTTGACCCCCGGCAGCTGGACCTCGACGGGGTCCTCGAGCGTCAGCACGTTGCGCGTGACGTCCGAGACCTGCGCGAGCCCGGCGTACAGCGTGGTCGTCTTGCCCGAGCCGGTGGGCCCGGTCACCAGCACCAGGCCCTGGGGGCGTTGCAGGGCGTCGGTCAGCTGGTCGCGCGAGGAGGGCGACAGGCCGAGCTCTGCCAGTGAGACCAGATCCGCGCCCCGGGGCAGGACGCGGATCACGAGCGTCTCGCCGTAGAGGGTCGGCATGGTGGAGACCCGCAGGTCGACCGGCTGCCCGTCGACACGCGCCGCGGCACGACCGTCCTGCGGCAGTCGGCGTTCGGCGATGTCCATCGCCGCCATGATCTTCAGCCGCGACGTCACCTGCCGGCCGAGGGAGCGGGGCAGCTCCATCGCCTCGCGCAGGACGCCGTCGACACGGAGTCGCACCTTGACCCCGTCCTCGTGGGGCTCCACGTGGATGTCGCTGGCCCGCGAGGTCACCGCGTCGTCGAGCAGCGAGGTCACGAGCTTGACCACCGGTTGGTCGTCGAGCACGTCGTCGGTGTCGATCGCCTCGGGTTCGGCCGCCTCCTCGATCACGTCCTGCTGCGCATCCGCGCGGTAGGCGCGGCGGCGCAGGCGGTCGACATCGGACGCGGCGGCCGAGAGCCGCCGGATACCGCGGACACCCGCGACCACCCGGATGTCGTCGAGGGCCACGACGTCGGCGGGGTCGGCCATGGCGATGGTGAGCATCCCGTCGTCGAGGTGGAGCGGGACGAGCTGGTGGCGCTCCGCCAGCCGGGCCGGGACCCGGTCGACCGCCAGGGGCTCGGGCTGCGCGCCGGTCAGGTCGACGACCTCGAGCCCGAGCTGGCTCGCCAGCGCGTGCGCGACCTCCATCTCGTCGACCATGCCCAGACGGATCAGCGTCTGCCCGATGCGTTCGCCCGTTGGCGACAGGGCCAACGCCTCCCGCAGCTGCTGAGCGTCGATGACCCCGGCATCGAGCAGCAGCTCACCGAGGAGCCGGCGCCGTGCGGTGGCCGCCGGCGGCGGTGGCGGCGCGACGGACGTCAGGTCGGGATCGGGATCGCTCACGTCGTGGCTCCGTCGTGGTACGGATGCTCGGGGGGATAGCCTCGGCCGACCTCGCCGCATCGAGGCCGCCATCGAACGCATGCTACGTGCCGCTCCGCGCTTCGCGCGTGCGCTGCTGCTGGCTGTGTCGGTGGTGGTGCTGTCCGGCTGCCGTCTGGATGTGGTGGCACCGATCACCCTCCACGCCGACGGCACGAGTACCGCCGGCGTGAGTGCCCGGTTCGATCCGCGCATGCTGGCAGAGCTCGATGCCCTCGGCGTCGACCCCACCGCGGAGCTCAGCGCGGCGGTCGCCGCGGAGGAGGCGTGGAGCCTCACCCGGACCCGGGATGAGGACGGCGCGCTGACCGTGGCGATCCGTCGAGAGGTGGCCGACGACGCCGAGCTGGCGGCGACCTACGCCGCGTTGTCCAGTGGGCTGGCCGCCGGTGATCCGGCGCTCGAGCTGGCCCTGGAGGTGGACCGTGACGAAGAGGGTGGGGTGACGCTGTCGGGGACCGGGCACTTCCGGCCGCCGCTCGGCACCGGCCTGGAGGTGGACGGCGTCCCGGTCGGGGAGGATGCCGAGGCCCTGGCGGCGCTGGTGGCCGAAGCGGTCGAGGTCGGGATCGAGGTGCGCATGCCGGGTGTGGTCGCGGCCCACGACGGGGTGGCCCTGGACCGCTCCACGGTCCGCGTCGATCTGGAACCCGGGGTCGAACGGCGTTTCTCGATCCGCTCGGACCCCCCGCCGTGGTGGGACTCGTTGCCGGTCGGTCCGGCGGTCCTGCTGGCCGGGGTGGGGCTCTCGGCGGTCGTGCTCGGGATCGTGGTGCTGCTCGTTCGTCGCCGCCGGGTCAGTCCCGAGGCGTGAGCTCGACCAGCGTGCAGGTGTCCTTCCAGCGCTGCAGCGCCGCCTGCCCGTCCTGCAGGTTCAGCCGTGTCCCCATGCCCATGGTGGCGATGCGCTCGAACTCGTCGTCATCGGTCACGACCCGCACCGAAGCCGGCATCGCGCCGATCGTGGCCTTCACGTCCTTCGACTTGACCGTGAGGGTGACCTCCTTGGCGTGCTCCAGGCCGGGGAGCTCCTGCTCCTGGGGTCCCTTCAGGACGAAGAGCTTCTGGCCCTGCTGGACGTACCACGCCGGACGCTGCAGCGCGGGCCCGTCACGCTGGGGGATCGTCAGCCAGCAGATCGCGCCCTTCTTGAGCGCGGTCTCCGCGGCCTCCATGAGCACGCCGGCTGCCCGCACCGACTCGGGTGCGTCGATGAACACCGGCACGCGCGCCGCCAGTTGGCCATCGAGGTAGAACGCCAGGGTGTGCTCGCTGATGCTGGAGATCACCAGGCGCTCGTGGACCTCCTGGCGGAACAGGTCCTCGAACATCTCCCCCCGCAGCTCGCGCAGCCGCGGTGCTGACTCCCAGATCACCTGCCCGTCGGGATCGGCGATCGCGACGACCTCCTCGTAGCGTCCCTGGGGCCCCTTGTAGACGCGGTGCAGCGCGAACGGCTGCGAACCCGATGGCAGTTCGCCACGGACGCGGATCACGGGATCGGCGACCCCGGTCGAGGCGTAGGTGTCGAGGTCGTAGGCCATCCCCGACAGCAGCGTGACCCGGGACATGCAGCGTGTCTTTCGTCCGACGGTGATGGGCGGGCGTGCGTGCCGGGAGCCTAGCCGCGCGATCAGGGTTCCCCGGAGTCCGAGCGCTACCGTGGACCGCGGTGGTGCGGCAGCCGCCGTCCACCCGCGGTGACGGGAGGCGACGAGGTGGACTCCAGTGACCTGGCGGCGCTGCGGGACAGCATCCGCACCTTCTGCGACGCGCACGTGCGTCCCACGGCCAGGGACCGCGACCGCTCGGAGGCCTTCCCGGCCGAGCTGCTGCCGGGGTTGGTCGAGATCGGGGTGCTGGGGGCGGTGATCCCCGAGGAGCACGGTGGCGCGGGCCTGGACGCCGCCGGGTACCGGGTGGTGGTCGAGGAGCTCGGTGCGGCGGATTCCTTGTTGCGCTCCCTGGTGTCGGTGAACCTCGGGCTGGTAGCCGGGTCGATCATCCCCTGGGGTACCCCGCAGCAGCAGTCCCGGTTGTTGCCCAAGTTGGCGCAGGTCCACCTCGGTGCGTTCGGC
>JAWOCZ010000207.1:0-6441 GCA_046483565.1 Nitriliruptoraceae bacterium | reverse complement strand
GGACCCCGCAGCGACCGCCACCGCGGAAGCGCGTGGGACGGCTACCTCGGAAGCCGGTGGGGTCGCCAGCCGGTCAGGGATGGCCGGCTACGGACCCCGCAGCGACCGCCACCGCGGAAGCGCGTGGGACGGCCACCTCGGAGTCCGGTGGGGTCGCCAGCCGGTCAGGGATGGCCGGCTACGGACCCCGGCCCGGCCACGTCGCACCGGTGGGGTCGCCAGCCGGTCAGGGATGGCCGGCTACGGACCCCGCAGCGACCGCCACCTCGCCGCGGATCGTCGTGACGGCGTAGCCACCGACCGCCACGCGGTCGTCGTCCACCCGCGTCCACAGCCGTCCGCCCCGGTGGGAGCGCTGTTCGATCGTGATCTCGCGCTCTCCGAGCCGTGCTGCCCACAACGGCGCGACCGTGCAGGCCGCCGAGCCGGTCACCGGGTCCTCGTCGACGCCGAGCGCCGGTGCGAAGTAGCGCATCGCCGCATCGGTCTCGGCGCCGGGCGCGGTGACGATCAACCCGCCGGCGCCGAGGGCGCGGACGGCTTCGAGGTCTGGCGTGATCGCATCGAGCGCCGCGACGTCGGCCACCTCGATGACGTCGTTGGCCTGCGCAACGGTGGTGCGACCCAGATACCTCCCGGCGATGCCGCCCAGCAACCTGGTGAGGTCCGGGTCACGGTCCGTGGGCGTGGACCGGGACGCGACCGGCCAGGCCGGCAGATCGAGCCAGAGCCGATCGTCGTCGCCGCGGGTCGCGGTCAACGTGCCCGAGCGCGTGCGGAAGTGCATGGTGCTGCTCGGGCTGGCACCGGCGGTGGTGAGCACGTGGGCGGTCGCCAGCGTCGCGTGGCCACACAGGTCCACCTCCACGGCCGGGGTCCACCAGCGCAGGCGCCAGGCCCCGGCCTCGGGGTGGACGAAGGCGGTCTCCGAGGCCCCGACCTCCGCTGCGACGCGGCTGGCGAAGGTGGCATCGACGGGCCCGTGGTCGAGCATCACCACACCCGCAGGGTTGCCGGTGAACGCGGTGTCGGTGAAGGCGTCGACGAGGTGGAAGGTGGCCATCGGGAACCTCGAGGTAGGGGACCGGCAGGGGGCAGCATGCCTGCTCCCGTCCGGCGACGGCCGTGGTGCTGCGGCCACCGCGCCCGAACCCACACCCGCTCTCACCCGCGTAGGCTGTCCACCACCCGATAGCCGTCACCGACCGGCGCGCAGCGCCCGGCGCGGCTGCCCCCGGCACCCTGCGGGCGCCTGGCCCGCGCGCTGCCGGCACCCTGCGGGCGCCTGGCCCGCGCGCTGCCGGCACCTGCTCGACACCCCCCGACACCCCAGACCTGCCGGCACCCGCCCGACACCCCCGACACCCCAGACCAGCCGACACCCGAGACCTGCCGGACACCCCGCCGGTACCCCGCCGGCCTCCCCGTACGTGTCGGCGCCACGTCGGCCGCGCCGGTACCGCACCGGACCCGCGGCATCGTCCCCCGACGCCTCGACCCCGCGATGGGAAGGATCCCCGCATGTGCGGCTTCAGCGGTGAGCTCCGACTCGACGGCACCAGCCCTGACGTCGGCGCCGTCAGCCGGATGGCCGCGACGATGTCGGACCGCGGCCCCGACGGCGAGGGCGTGTGGGCCTCCGGACCGATCGCGCTCGGGCACCGTCGACTGTCCATCATCGACCTGTCGGCCTGCGGCAACCAGCCGATGCACGATCCCGACCTCGGGCTGACGATCGCCTTCAACGGCTGCATCTACAACTACCAACAGCTCCGTGAGCAGTTGCAGGCCGAGCGCGGCTACCGGTTCTTCTCCACCTCCGACACCGAGGTGGTCATGAAGGCCTACCACGCCTGGGGCGATCGCTTCGTCGACCGTCTGCAGGGCATGTTCGCGTTCGTGGTCCACGAGCGTGACACCGGCCGGACCTTCCTGGCTCGTGACCGCTTCGGCATCAAGCCGCTGTACCTCGCCGAGAGCGCCGGGCGCCTGCGGTTCGCCTCGAGCCTGCCGGCGCTGCTCGCGGGTGGTGGGATCGACACCTCCATCGACCCGGTCGCGCTGCACCACTACCTCAGCTTCCACGCGGTGGTGCCCGCTCCGCACACGATCCTGCGAGGGGTGCGCAAGCTGCCCCCGGCGACCACGCGTGCGATCGAGGCCGACGGCACCAGCACCGACACCGAGTTCTGGCGGCCGGAGTTCACCCGCGACCCCGACAAGGCCGACTGGAGCGCGCGGGACTGGGAGGACGCGGTCCTGGCCGCCATGCGCAGCGCCGTCCAGTGGCGCACGGTCGCCGACGTGCCGGTGGGCGTGCTGCTGTCGGGCGGGCTGGACTCCTCGATGGTGGTGGGGCTGCTCGCCGAAGCAGGGCAGACCGGGATCAACACCTTCTCGATCGGCTTCGAGGCCGCCGGTGGCGAAGAGGGGGACGAGTTCAAGTACTCCGACGTGATCGCCCGCGAGTTCGCCACCGATCACCACCAGATCCGGATCGGCACCGACCGCATGCTGCCCGCGCTGAGCGAGGCCGTGCACGCGATGAGCGAACCGATGGTCAGCCACGACGCGGTGGCCTTCTACCTGCTGTCCCAGGAGGTCGCCAGGCACGTCAAGGTCGTGCAGTCGGGCCAGGGCGCGGACGAGGTCTTCGCCGGTTACCACTGGTACCCGCCGATGCAGGCCCTGACCCAGGAGCTCGGCCCGCGCGCGTCCCGCCAGCAGCTGGTGTCGCAGGCGGTGGATCGCTACCACGCGGCCTTCTTCGATCGTCCGCACGCGGAGATGGCCGAGGTGCTGCGGCCCGAGCACCGGGTGGAGGAGGACGTCTCCCGCGCCTTCGTCGAGCGACACTTCCTCGGCCGGGGCGCCGAGACCGCCACCGACATGGCGCTGCGGCTGGACTCGCAGATCATGCTGGTCGACGACCCCGTCAAGCGTGTGGACAACATGACCATGGCTGCCGGGCTCGAGGCCCGGGTGCCCTTCCTCGATCACGAGGTGCTGGAGATCGCCGCACAGGTACCTCCCGAGCTCAAGCTCGCCCAGGACGGCAAGGGTGTCCTCAAGGAGGCCGCTCGCCGGGTCGTCCCGAGCGAGGTCATCGATCGGCCGAAGGGGTACTTCCCGGTGCCGGCGCTCAAGTACCTCCAGGGGCCCTACCTCGATCTGGTCCGCGATGCGCTCCATGCGCCGGAGGCTCGCGAGCGGGGCCTGTACCAGGACCACTACGTCGACCGGCTCCTCGCGGCGCCGAACGGCGAGCTCACCCCGCTCAGGGGCAACAAGCTCTGGCAGCTCGCCCTGCTCGAGCTGTGGCTGCAGTCCCACGACGTCACGCCCTGACGGCGACCTCGCGCCACCGGCGCACAGTCCGGTCGCACCGCCGCACCACATCCCACCGCACCACGAGTTCCGAGGAGCCTGCCATGGCGCAGCGCACTCCCGACCGTGACCAACGCAGCAACCGTAACCGTCGTCGCTCCAGCGTCGCCGGTCTCGACCAGGCGCTGTCGACCCGTCCCTGGGACGACCAGCCCGAACACCTCAAGGGCGACCTGCGCACCAACGTGGCCCTGGAGTGTGGTTGGGGGCGGCTGCTGTTCGGCCAGACCTTCGCCGACCACGAGGCGCTCGTCGCCGAGGTGGCCAGGGAGGAGCCCGGCCGGCGTGACATCTGCATGTACGTGCGCGAACCCCACGTCGCGGTGAGCAAGGCTCCGCAGGAGCTGTTCATCGACCCGAGCCACACCTACCGGTTGTGGCTGCACACCCTGCGACCGTCCGGGGCGCCCGTCCGCGGCGTCGTGGTCCGCAAGATGGCCAGCGAGGCCGACGCCGATGCCGTCAACCGGATCTACACCGAGGCCGGCATGGTCACGGCACCGACCGAGACGCTGTGGCGCAACCAGCTCACGCAGACCTTCACCTACCTCGTCGCCGAGGACGCGGAGTCGGGCGAGGTGATCGGCACCGTGACGGGGGTCGACCACACCTACGCCTGCAACGATCCGGAGCAGGGCACGAGCCTGTGGTGTCTGGCGGTGGATCCCCAGACCTCGCGTCCGGGCGTCGGGCGTGCGCTGGTGCGCACCCTGGCGGAGCGCTACCAGGGACGCGGTCGGGCCTACCTGGACCTGTCGGTGGTGCACGACAACACCCCGGCGATCGCCCTGTACGAGCAGCTGGGCTTCGTCCGGGTGCCCGTGTTCGCGGTGAAGCGCAAGAACCCGATCAACGAGCGGCTCTTCGCGGCGGCGCCCGCCGAGGGCATCACCGATCTGAACCCCTACGCGCGGCTGATCGCCGACGAGGCGCTGCGCCGGGGCATCACCGTCCACGTGAGCGATGCGGAGTCCGGCCTGCTGCGTCTGGCCCACGGCGGCCGCACGGTCCACACCCGTGAGTCGTTGTCGGAGCTCACCAACGCCGTGGCGATGAGCCGCTGCGACGACAAGCGGCTCACCCGGCGCCTGCTCTCCGACGCCGGCCTCGAGGTGCCGGTCGGCCGCGTGGCCACCCACGACGGCGGCGACCTGGCGTTCCTCGCCGACCACGGCGAGGTGGTGGTCAAGCCGGCGCGGGGGGAGCAGGGACAGGGGATCACGGTCGGGGTGCGCACCGACGAGCAGCTCATCGACGCGGTCGCGCTCGCCGAGCGCTTCTGCTCGGAGGTGCTGTTGGAGCGCTTCGTGGCCGGTGACGATCTCAGGGTGGTCGTGATCGACCACCGGGTCGTGGCGGCCGCGGTCCGCCTCCCGGCGATGGTGACGGGGACCGGCCGGCACACGATCGCGGAGCTGATCACCGCGACCTCGCGGCGTCGGTCCGCCGCGACGGGCGGGGAGTCCATGATCCCGCTCGACGATGTCACGACCCGGACCGTGGAGGACGCCGGCTACACGCTGGAGGACGTCCTCGAGGCCGGGGTCGAGCTCGCCGTCCGCCGGACCGCGAACCTGCACACCGGCGGCACGATCCACGACGTCACCGAGGCGCTCCATCCGGACCTGGCGCGCGCGGCCGTACGTGCCAGCGAGGTGCTGGACATCCCCGTGGTCGGTCTCGACCTGCTCGTCCCGGACGTCCGGGGTCCCGTTCACGTGATCATCGAGGCGAACGAGCGGCCCGGCCTGGCCAACCACGAACCCCAGCCGACCGCCGAGCGCTTCGTCGACCTGCTGTTCCCGGGGACCCGCGCGCTGCCGAGGGGCTGGCAGCCCGGGTCCCGTGGCGCCGACCACCGGGCGCAGGACGGTGTCAGATCCGGCTCAGCCGGTGAAAGCGGCGACCGTCCAGCCCGCGAGGATGAGTGAGACGACCACCATCGCGGCGGCGAAGCCGAGCACGAGGTTGCGGCGGGCGTTGGCCCGCTCCCGCTCCACCAGCAGCAGCTTGCCGGCGACCACCCCGGCCAGCAGGCCGCCGAGGTGCCCGCCGACCGAGATGCTGGGGATCACGAACGTGAGCACGAGGTTCAGCGCCACCAGGGTCCCGATCGAGGTCCGCCAGGGGTTCACCCCACGGGACCGGAGCACGACCATGGCGGCCCCCATCAGGCCGAAGACCGCCCCGGAAGCTCCGATCGTCAGCTGCGCCGGGTTGCCACCGAGCACCTGCCCGACCAGGTCGATCCCGCTGATGCCGGCCAGCGTCGAGATCCACGAGACGAGCACCACGCCGAGGCTCCCACCGAACAGGCCGGCGGCGTACAGCGAGAGGTAGCGGCCGCGGCCGAGCAACGGCTCGAGCAGGTGGCCGAGCTGCCACAGCAGCAGCCCGTTGAACCCGACGTGCATCAGGTTGGCGTGGAGGAAGCCGCTGGTCAGCAGCAGCCAGGGCTCGCCGATCGCCTGCGCCAGCGACGAGGGCTCGTACCACGCCGCCGCGCTGGCCAGGAACCCGACGCCGCTCGGCGTCAGCACCAGCGGCCGCAGTCCGAACGTGGTGGTGACGGCGGGCGCCGCGCTGGTGACCACGAACAGCACGGCGATCACCCCGACCAGGGCGCGGGTGACCGGCGCGTTCTGGGCGACGTCCACCATGCGCCGCACCGGCTGGCCACCGCTGGCACAGCGTGGGCACTGGTAGCCGACGGGGGCCTCGATCGCATCCTCGCTGCAGATCGGTCGCTCGCACCGCGAGCACCGCAGCAGCGCCGGCCGATCGGGGTGCAGGTAGCACGCCGGTCGCTCGGCCGTGCCGCCGTCGTCCGGCTGGCTCTGGCTCACCTTCCACCTCGCCGTCTCGGGCGGCCCGCCGACCCCGGCGGTCGTGGGAGAGGCGACGGTACCGGCCGGGCTGCCGCGCCCCGGCGGATCGTCCGCCGCCCCGCCGGCTCGCCGGCTCGTCTGCGACCCGAGGAGCCGACTAGCGTCACGGCCATGACGCCACCGCCACCCGTCACCGACCTGCCCATCGACACCGCCTGGATGCGGC
>JAWOCZ010000154.1:0-14174 GCA_046483565.1 Nitriliruptoraceae bacterium | reverse complement strand
GCCGGATGGAGGTTCGCGACCGCCGAGCCACTGGTGACCACCACCGGCGCCGGGCGCAACGTGGCCCGCGCGAGCCCGAGTGCCAGGAAGCCGGCGGAGCGCTCGTCGATCTCGACGTGGAGGCGGATCCGGGGCTCGTCGTGCAGGGCCATCGCCAGCGCGGTCGAGCGCGATCCGGGCGCCAGCACGGCATCGGTGATCCCGCACCGGGCCAGCTCGTCGACGAGGACGAGCGCGAGGGCGTGCGAGGGGTTGGCGGCCACCTGTCAGCTCCCCGGGGCGGGACCGGGTCCCAGCATGCCACCCGCATCGAGGTGGCGGGCGGCCAGCGCCAGGCGCTCGAGCAGCTCCCCGGCCGCGTCCGGACCCGGGTCGTGCTGGTCGAGCAGGGACGCTCCCGGCGCGACCCGGCGGTCCTCGATGGAGCCGTCCACCGGGGTGAGCGGCCGGTCGGTGAGGTCGCTGGACAGCAGGGTCGCCGGGCCGAGCCCACAGGCGTAGGGCAGCTCGGGCAGGGCCGCGGCCAGGGCGACGCCGGCCGCCAGCCCGACGGAGGTCTCCAGCGCCGAGGACACCACCGCCGGCAACCCGGCCCGATCGATCACCTCGAGGGCGCGGCTGACGCCACCGAGCGGCTGGACCTTGACCACGATCAGGTCGGCGGCGTCGAGCCCGGCGATGGCCAGGGGGTCCTCGGCGGTGCGTACCGACTCGTCGGCGGCCAACGGCACGTCCACCCGGCGACGTACCTCGCGCAGCTCGTCGACCGTGCGGCAGGGCTGTTCCGCGTACTCGAGACCACCGGCGGCACGGTCGAGCCGGGCGATGGCCAGCACCGCGGTCGCCACGTCCCAGGCGGCGTTGGCGTCGACACGGATCGCGCCGTGCGGCCCCAGGGCCGCACGCACGGCGGCCACCCGCTCGACGTCCGTCGCCAGCTCCTGTCCGGGCTCGGCCACCTTGACCTTGGCCGTGGTGCACCCGCTGGCGGCGACCAGCGCGGCGGCGGTGGTGGCGTCCACGGCCGGCACGGTCGTGTTGACGGGCACACGGTCACGCACGGCCGGCGGGAAGGGTGCGCTGGCCGCCGCCAACGCGGCCGCGAGCCACCGGGACGCGTACGCCGGGCCGTACTCCGGGAAGGGGGAGAACTCCCCCCAGCCCGCCGGGCCGCGCAGGAGCACCCCGGTGCGCTCGGTGACCCCCCGGAAGCGCCGCCGCATCGGCACCCGGAAGGGGCGCAGCAGGTCGACGCCAGCGGCGTTCACACGGCACCGCCCTCGATCGCGATGCGGTTCATCAACAGCGCGACGGTCAGCAACCCGGCGAACAGCAGCTGGGTCTGCGAGGTCGCCTTGAGCCCCGGGACCAACGCCGCCGCGGTGACCGCATCACGCACGATCGCCAGGGCCCGACGCGCCGACCACAGACTGAGCAGGGGCACCAGGAACCAGAGGTTGGCCGCGTACAGGCCGATCGGCGCGAGGCTGAGGTACGCACCCGCGACCAGCATCCCAAACAGCACCCGGGTCTGACGATCCCCGAGCTTGACGGCCAGGGTGGTCTTGCCGACCGCGCGGTCGGTGGGGATGTCCCTGAGGTTGTTGACGACCAGCAGCGCCACCGCGAACAGCCCCATCGGCACCGCGGTCAGCACGGGCAGCAGGCTCAGCCGGCCGTCCTGCACGTAGGCGGATCCCGCGGTGGCGACCAGGCCGAAGAACACGAACACCATCACCTCGCCGAGTCCGACCGAGGCGTAGGGCTTCGGCCCACCGCTGTAGGCGAGGGTGGCGAGGATCGCGACCGCGCCGACGAGCAGCAGCTCCCACCCGACCAGCATGGCCAGCGTCAGGCCCGCGAGGCTGGCCACCACCAGGGCGACGCCGATGGCCAACCGCATCGCCGGCGGTGTGATCAGCCCGCTGGCCACCGCACGGCGGGGTCCGGCACGATCCTCGGTGTCGACCCCCTTGACGCCGTCGAAGTAGTCGTTGGCGTAGTTGACCCCCACCTGCAGCGAGAGCGCCACGATCAGGGCCAGACCGGCGCGGCCGAGCGACAACTGCGGCGTCGGCGTGCTGGCCGCCACGGTGCCGACGACCACGGGGGCGACCGCGGCCGGCAGGGTGCGAGGGCGGGCGGCCTCGAGGTAGGCGTTCATCAGTAGTGGTACGGGAACGCGGACCAGTCGGGATCGCGCTTCTCGAGGAAACTGTCGCGCCCCTCGGCGGCCTCGTCGGTCATGTAGGCCAGACGCGTCGCCTCCCCGGCGAACACCTGCTGGCCGACCATCCCGTCGTCGGTGGCGTTGAGCGCGAACTTCAGCATCCGCAGCGCCGTGGGGGACTTGGCGGTGATCCGGGCAGCCCACGCCAGCGCGGTCGCCTCGAGCTCGGCGTGCTCCACGACCACGTTGACCATACCCATGCGGTACGCGTCCTCGGCGGAGTAGACCTCGCCGAGGAAGAAGATCTCCCGGGCGAACTTCTGTCCCACCTGCTTGGCGAGGTAGGCGGAGCCGAACCCGCCGTCGAAGGAGGCGACGTCGAGGTCGGTCTGCTTGAAGCGGGCGTGCTCGCGGCTGGCGATGGTCAGGTCGCAGACCACGTGCAGCGAGTGGCCGCCCCCAGCGGCCCAGCCCGGCACCACGCAGACCACGGCCTTCGGCATCATGCGGATCAGCCGCTGGACCTCGAGGATGTGGAGACGTCCCGAGCGGGCCGGGTCGATGTCGGCGGCCGACTCCTCACCGGGCGCCCCGGTGTAGCGGTAGCCGTCCCGGCCGCGGATGCGCTGATCCCCACCGGAGCAGAACGCCCACCCGCCGTCACGTGGAGAGGGGCCGTTGCCCGTCAGCAGGACGCATCCCACATCGGAGGTCGTCCGGGCGTGCTCGAGCACCCGCAGCAGCTCGTCCACGGTGTGGGGCCGGAAGGCGTTGCGGACCTCCGGTCGGTCGAAGGCGACCCGGACCGTGGGCAGATCGCCACCCGTCGAGGGATCGACCGCGCGGTGGTAGGTCAGGTCGGTCAGATCGGCGAAGCCGTCCACCGGACGCCATCGTTCGGCATCGAAGAGCTCGGAGACCACGGTGCGCTCCCGGTCGGTGGGTCGGCAGCCTCGTACGCTACCGCAGGGTCCCCCGCCGCCCTCAGGAGCCGACGTGGCAGAGCTGTACGCCCTGCGGGTCGACCGCGCCCGCACGGGCGCACTCCTGGCGTGGACGTGGGAGCGGTCGGCGGCTGCCGTGGTCCTGGCCGAGGACGCTACAGGGTCCACGGCGGCCCGGCTCCTCGACCAGCTCGCGCCAGCAGCCCTGGTCGAGTTCGGGCGGGACGGACGGCCCCGTCGGCAGCCGCTGCCCGATCCGGTCCCGATCGACGACGAGGTCGCGCTGGTCGTGACCACCTCCGGCAGCTCCGGGAGACCCAAGGGGGTCGAGCTGTCCCGCGCCGCGGTGCAGGCATCGGTGGCGGCGAGCCTGCGGCGGCTCGGGGCACGCCACGGTGATCGGTGGGGCCTGGCGCTGCCGACCCACCACGTGGCCGGGATCACGGTGCACCTCCGGGCGGCCGCGCTGGGTACCGAGGCGGTGGTGGCCACCGACACCGCGGCGGTCGCCGACCTCGACGTCGAGCACCTCGCACTGGTGCCGAGCCAGCTGGACCGGCTCCTGACCCTCGGCGCCCCGGTGGCTCGTTTCACGACGATCCTGCTCGGTGGGGCGCCGGCTTCCGATGAGCTGCTGGCGCGCGCCGACGCGGCCGGCGCCAGGGTCGTGCGCTCCTACGGGATGACGGAGACGGTGGGGGGCTGCGTCTACGACGGCCTGCCACTCGACGACGTCGAGGTGGCGGTCGGCCGCACCGATCAGGTGATCCGTCTCCGCGGTCCGGTGCTGTTCCGCGGCTACCGGGGACGCGACCGCCACGGCCGCGTGCGGTCGGCCCCCGCGCTGGATGCCGACGGGTGGTTCCGTACCAGCGACCTCGGTCGGTGGTCCGACGGCCGCCTCGAGGTGCTCGGACGCGCCGACGACGTGCTGGTCTCAGGTGGCGAGAACGTGCCCCTGCAGGCCGTGGTCGAACGGCTGCTGTCGCATCCAGGGGTGGCTGACGCCGCTGTCCTCCCCGCCGCCGACCAACGGTGGGGCGAGGTGCCCGTCGCCGTGGTGGTACCGCGCGATCCGGGCGCACCCCCGAGCCTCGAGCAGCTCCGCACGCACGTGCGCCGGGAGGCGCCTGCGGCCTACGCCCCCGGGCGGCTGCTCGTGCTGCCGGCACTGCCGCGGGACCAGATGGGCAAGCTGTCGCGGTCACAGCTCGAACGGCTGGTGGCCGAGACCCGGCCCTCGGGCGGGCGGTAGCCGAGCGGTGATGCCGCTCAGCCGAGCTGGAGCGTCATCATCGGCTCGTCGCTGGGCACCGGGGAGCCACCCTCGGGCTCGATCGTGATACCGACCGCGGTCGCCCGCGCCATGTCACCGGTCATCACGCGGGTCGCGCGTCCCTGGTCGTCGGGGGAGAACAAGCCGGCCGGGAAGGCACCGTCCGGGGTGATCAGCCACAGGACGTAGGTGTGCTCGCTCGGCGCCGGCTCCCAGTTCTCCGCGATGAACACCGCCTCCCCCCGGGTCGGCGACGCCACGACACGACCGAGGACGTCGTCGTGGGTGACCGAGACGGTGATCACATCAGGTGCCGCCAGGACGTCGGTGAGCGCGGAGGAGGTCAGGACCGGGGCGTCGGCGGTCTGCCGCTCGAGGTCTGCGAGGCGTTCGGTGACGGTACGCAGCTCGGCGGAGGTCTCCTCCGCAGCGCCGGCTACCACCTCGAGGTCGGCGACCTGCCCCTGGAGGGAGGCCACCACCCCGGCGAGCCCGCCGACGGCCACGACCAGCAGGGCTGCGGCGATGCCGAGCCCGTTCGCCACCCACCGAGGTACCACGCGGCGAGCCGCGAGCTCGTCGACGGGGGTATCGACGACCGGCTCGGGCCGCTCCTGGCGGACCCCGTCGATCTCGGCGAGGACCCCCTGCCGCAGCCTGGCGGAGGGCCCCGCCACGGAGATGGCTCCGAGCCGCGCAGCGGTCGCCTGCAGCTCCTGCACCTCCTGTTCGCACGCGGCACACATCGCCAGGTGCGCCTCAAACAGCACCCGCTCGTCGTCGGGGAGCGCGTCGACGGCGTAGGCGCCGGTGAGGGTGTGCAGATCGGCGCGTTCCGACATCACGCCACCCCCAACGCATCACGCAGGCGGATCAGACCGTCGCGCATGCGGGTCTTGACCGTGCCGACAGGTGTGTCCAGCAGTTCGGCCACCTCGCGATAGGTGTAGCCCTGGTAGTAGGCCAGCTCGACCGCTTGCCGTTGGAGATCGGTCAGGGTCGACAGCGCCGTGCGGACCTGCTCGTGCTCGAACGAGACCTCGACACGCTCGCTGACCTCGTCGAAATCGCGCGCGTACTGGTGGTCGGCGACGTGCCGGGTGCGGTTGCGGGACGCCTGCTCGGAACGCACACGGTCGATGGCCCGCCGGTGCGCCATCGTCAGGATCCACGTCCGCGCGGAGCCACGGTCGGGGTCGAACCGCACGGCAGTGCGCCACACCTCGACCATCACCTCCTGCGTGACCTCCTCCGACTGGGCCGGATCGCGCACGACCCGCCGCACGATGCCGTGGACCAGGGAACCGATGCGGTCGTAGAGGGCCGCGAACGCGGCCTGATCACCCCGTGCCACGGCTAGGAGGAGCGCCTCTTCGTCGCGCGTCTGCTCGGGCGCCCTCACCTCGTCGGGTCCGGCGACCGGGTGCAGCCAGCGACCTTCGAGCGCCACACCACCCTCCACCATCGATCCGACTCCACCGGTGCGGGACCGGTTGACAGGACCGCGCCGATCACGGTCTCACCCCTTCTTCGGTAACCGAGGCCCTGCGGGTTGGCCGTAGGCGATCTCCCGCGCGTTGGCCGTCGCCGATGCCGAGCCCGCGGACCCGGCAGGCGGGCCCTGCGGTCACTGCCGATCGATCTAGAGATCAGCGTAGGAGTGCAGGCCGACGACCACGTAGTTCGCGATCAGGTAGGTCCCCATGAGCACGATGAACGCCGCGATCCCGATCCACGCGGCGCCACGGCCCTTGACACCTCGGGTCGCACGTGCGTGGAGGTAGCCGGCGTAGACGATCCAGGTCAGGAAGGCGCCGGTCTCCTTCGGGTCCCACCCCCAGAACCGACCCCAGGACACCTCCGCCCACATCGCGCCGGCGATCGTGCCGACGGTCCACAGCACGAACGCGAAGGCCGTCGTGCGGTGGGCGATGCCGTCCATCGTCGCCGTCGACGGCAGGTAGGGCACGAACCAGCGGGCGAGCAGCGCGGCAGCGACCATGGTGAGGTTGACCGTCAGGAACCGCCCCAGGCCTGCCGTGAGCGTCTCGGCGGTCGTCAGCCACACCCAGGAGACGAGGGAGGTACCGAGGAAGGTGCCCACCGCGAGCTTGACGGGGGGGACGCCGGCACGCAACGCGCGGTGGTAGGCCGCGAGCTCGGCCCGGTCGTGTTCGTCGTCCGGGTCGCCTCCGGGCCCATCGGTCTCCGAGCGTGTCATGGCGGCACCCGCGGCGTCCCGCGTCGCCGCGGACGCCCCATCGGTCACGTCGCCGATGTAGGCGGCGCCGACCGTGGAGCCACCCCCGGGCCGCGACCGGGCCGCCGCCACCGACAGTTCCGCGGTATCACGGAGCAGGAACAGCGCGTTGAAGACGAACGCCGCCGCGAAGATCCCCATGCCGGCGACCAGCAGCGAGACGTGGAACGGTCGCCACCACGTGTCCAGGATCGGCATCAGCGGTCCCGGCTCGGCGTACATGAGCATCGCCATGCCCATCACCAGGGACCCGCCGAGCAGGACGAACCCGTTGAGCTCCGGACGCCGCCGGACGAACTGCAGGTAGCTGAGTCCGACCACGACCCCGACCAGTGCCATGAGCGAGGTGACCTCGAACATGTTCCCCAGCGGCAGGCGCGCCTGCGCCAGACCGCGCACGATCTCGTGCGCGACGTGCGTCCCGATCCCGAGCACGGCCAGGACCGCGGCGACGCGTCGGGCCAGCCGGCCACGATCACGTGCGTCGGTGCGTCCCACGGTCGTCGTCAGCGCGTACAGGGAGACGAACGCCGCCGTCAGGTACAGCATCAGCGTGATTGGGAAGTACAGCAGTCGGGACAGCTCCGCGAGCTGATCGGGGCTCATGGTCACTCCACCTCGAGGTCTCGGCCGTGTGCGGGGCGTTCGGTGTGCTGCCACCCGGGTCGGTGGCGGACGGCGTGCCGCCGGTCGCCGCCATCAGCTCTGCGACGAGGTCCTCGAACTCCTGCTCGAAGGCCTCGGGCCGCTGGAACGTCCGGCCCGCGACGGTCACCAGGGTACGTGCAGCGACCGGATCCTCCGTCGTCACGACCCACAGGCGGCGTCGGTAGGCGTACAGCGACCCCAGCAGCCCGAGTACGAGCAGGCCGGAGCCGAGCAGCAGGTAGGGCACCTGCGGTCGTGAACTCACCTGGAAGCCGACCCAGCGGCGCAGCTCGGGGAAGGAGATCGTGACCCCCTCCACCTCGATGGACTGGCCGAGCCTGAGCGCCCCGAAGCCGTCGGAGCCCAGCGCCTCCACGTCCAGCTCGTTGATCGTCTGCTGGGTGGCACCGAGGCGCAGGTCGCCGCGGTACTGCTCGAACACCAGCAGCGGCGCGTCGGCCCAGGGCGCGCCGGTGGGGACGGGCCGACCATCCTCACCGTCGGGGGCGTAGGGGTAGAGGAACACGTCGAGACCGACATCGGGTTCGGCGGCCGGGGCCTTGGCCGCACCCCGGTAGAACCCGCCGTCGCCGAGCACCGGGGTGAGGAACGTGTCGTGCACCACCTCGCCGTCGACCTCGACGACCACCCGCGGGGCGTACCCCCAGTCCAGCTGCGTGATCCTGGTGCCGTCCAGGTTCAGGGGCCGGTTGCTGTCGACCACGGCGGCGAAGGGCTCCCCGTCGACCGGCGTGATCTGCACGTCGGAGCGGAACACCGTCGGCTGCCCGGCGCCCGGCGCCAGCGGGTCACGGATCCAGTCGACGTGGAACTCCTCGAGCTCCATCCGCCAGCCGTCGTGGTCGCCCTCCCCGAACCACCGACCCGGGCTGTACGACCAGTAGGACACGGCGGTGTCCCGGAAGCCGGGATCGCCCTCGACGACACCTCGTTGGCCCTCGAAGGTGAGCAGCTGGCCGACGACGATCGCGGCGAGCAGCACGTAGAAGGAGAGGTGGAAGACCAGGCTCCCACCCTCTCTGGCCCACAGACCCTTCTCGGCCGCGACCTGGGCCGGACGCCGGTCCTCGCCGTCGCCGTCGTGGCGCCGCACCCTCCAGCGGCGGCGCGCGAGCACATCGACCGCTGCCGCCCGCACCTCGTCGGGTGAGCGGTCGCTGGCGAAGCTCGCCCGCTCGTCCTGCGCACCGAGGTGTCGCACGATCGGCGGCTGGCTGCGCCGCACGAGGCGCACCCAGGCCTTGATGCGTGGGATCAGGCAGGCGGTCAAGCTGATGTACAGCGCGAGCAGGACCGCGAGGAAGATCGCCGAGCCGTACACGTCGAAGGCCCCGACCGCGTCCAGGACCCGGCTGATCATCACCCCGGGGCCGGACTCCCCGGTCCGCCACGCGGCCACGGTGGAGGGAACGTTCGGCTCCTGCGGCACCCCGGTGGCGACGATACTGAGCACCGCCAGCGCCAGCAGGAGGTAGAGGGCCGTGCGCATCCGGGCCAACCAGCGCCAGCCCATCAGCACGGCGTCCCAGACGAAGGCGACCGGACCCGTCGGCGACGCCGGTCGCCGCCGAACGGGTGGGTTCTGCTGCGGAGGTGGGGCGGACTCGGTCACGGTGCGGGGATCCTCTGCGGCGCTGGTGCGACGGTGGACGGGAACGGTGGTCCCAGGATCGGATCGGTGCTCAGATCGGCGGCTCGAAGCCCTGGATCATCGGACGTAGCAGGAACATCAGCTGGTCCCACAGGCCGGTCGCGATCGAGAGTCCCACGGCGACGAGGAAGCTGCCCCCGACGACCTGGAGCGTGCGGGCGTTGCGCTTGAGGAACTCCAGCGTGCCCGACATCCGCCGGAAGAGCACGCCGAACAGCACGAACGGCAGACCGAGCCCGAGGGCGTACACGAAGCCGAGCACGGCGCCCCGTGCGGAGACCCCGGAGCTGACGTTCAGCGACAGTGTCAGGATCGCACCGGCGGCCGGGCCGATGCACGGCGTCCACCCCACCCCGAACACGAACCCGAGCACGGGCGCCGTCGCGAGTCCACCGCGCGGCGCCCGGTTCATCAACCGGTACTCACGGTTGAACCGCCCGAGCGCCATCAGCAGCCCGAGCACGGCGACGACGCCCCCCATGACCACCTGTGCGGTGGTCGAGCGTGCCAGGGTGTTGACCGTGCCGACGGCGAAGCCGAGCATCGTGAACGGCACGGCGAAACCGAGCACGAACAGCAGGGACCCCGCCAGTACCCGACCGCGGGCCCGGGCATCGGCGTCGGCGAGGTCCTGACCCGACAGGCCGGTGACGTAGGACAGGTACCCGGGTACCAGCGGCAGCACGCAGGGTGAGGCGAAGGACACCAGCCCGGCGGTCAGGGCGATCACCGCCGCGAGCAGCAGGTTCGCGTCGACGATGAGCGACTGGACGGTCTCGGCCACGGCTCAGACCTCGTCGGCGAGCAGGGCCGCCAGGGAGGTGGTCTCCCGCGTGCCGATCACCCCGAACACCCGGACGGCCACGCGGCCCTCACGGTCGATGAACAGCGTGGACGGGATGTTGCGGGGGCCCACACCGGAGAAACGGGAGGCGTAATCGTTGGCCGGGTCGAACAGCGAGGGATAGGGGATCTCGAACTCCCGGATGTGGGCCAGGGCGTTGGGCTCGGCGTCCTCGATGTTGACCCCGAGGAAGGCGACCTCATCCGCCGGCAGCAGCTCGTGGGCCGCGTTCAGGTCGGGCTGCTCGACCCGGCAGGGCCCGCACCACGAGGCCCAGAAGTTCACGATGACGACCTGTCCCGCGAAGGCCTCCAGGCCGAGCTCATCGGGCCCACCGACCTCGTCCTGTCCACCCACCACCGGCAGACGGTCCACGGGTGCTGGCTCCCGGTCCTCGACGGGGATCGGACACAGGCCGGGCCGGACCCCGGGCAGCTGCTCGCAGCCGCTGGCCGCCGATGCCCCGCCGCTACAGGCCACCAGCAGCAGCGCGCCGGCTGCCAGCAACGGGCCGAGCAGGCGCATCGATCCCTCCGGGACGGACGGTGTGACGGGTCGGGCGAGCGACCTCCGACAGCGGCGGGGGCACCGCCGGTGCCGGCAGCTGCGAGGGTGCCCGGTGTCCCGCCAGGAAGCGAACCGGGACGACGGGTGTCCGACCCGCGCCCGGCGAGCGCTACCGGGCGATCGACCCGCCGAGCGCTACTGCGCGATCGGCACGGCGATCCGCTCCGGCTCCTCGGAATCCACGGTCTGCAGGCGTTTGTCGCGCATCTCCATCCGGTCGAGCCAGAACAGGCTCGCAGCGAACATGACCAGGGCGATGATCGTCCAGATCGCGGAGGGCACCCACTCTGCACCGGGATCGTAGAAGGCGAACCAGTAGATCGGGTCACCCACCGGGACCGGATCGAAGGGCACGTCGTCGGCATCGGTGAAGGTCGCCGTGGCCTGGAAGCGCTGGGTCGCGAGCAGTACCCCGGTCTCCGGGTGCTCGTAGACCATGGTCTCCCCGAGGCGCTGCGCGTTGAAGAAAGGTTGCGCGCGACCGACCGCACCCTCGGGCTGCTGTGCGGCGGCGTCCTCCTCGAACTCCGCGCGGCGCGTGACGCCGATCTGCGCGACGTTGTTCTCGTCGGTGGGCAGGAACTGCTCCTGCATGTTGTCGGCGGCCTGCCCGACGGACCCCGACAGCTCCCCGAACGCGGGGCGGGACTGCAGCGCCTCCTCGTCGAGGTCGCCGAGCCCGAGGTACTGCGGCACGGGCACGAACTGGTCGGTCTCGGTCCCCCCGGGGAAGAAGCCGGCGCGCGGCGAACCCTCCTCGAAGGCGAACCACTCGGGGCTGTAGTGGTCGGGCGACTGCCCCGGGAGGTGGTCGATGCCGCTGTTGGCGGTGATGCCGGGACCGCCGAACCACCAGAACACGCCCAGGAGGAACGCGAACCCGAAGAACGCGACACCGTAGATGGCCGCGGCCTTCTTGGCCCCGTAGTTGGACCACAGCAGCACGTACACCGAGCCGGACAGGAACAGCAGCCCGAGCGGGATCGCCAGGATCGCGACCGGGTGGTCGGCCGGGATCGCCTCCTCGACGGCGAGGAAGGTGACGAGCTCCATCATCATTGATCTCCCTCGCCCTCGTCGGCCGGCGCGGGCTGGCCGCCGATCTGCGCGCTGCGTGGTCCGCCGAGCTCCTGGAAGGACTCGATGTGGTCGATGACCGCTTCGATCGCGTCGTCGGTCAGTTCGAGATCGAACGCCGGCATCGGCGCGTTGCCCGGCAGGTTGCGCCCGTTGTAGAGCACGTCACGGACCACGGCCCTCGCCTGCTCGAGGGAGGCGTCGTCCTCACCGGACCAGCCGTACCGCTCGAACACGTTGATGAGCTGTGGACCGACGTAGCCCTCGGCGTTCGGCCCGTGGCACCGGGCGCAGTTGGCGGCGAACACGTCCTCACCGCTGCGGCCGACGAAGGACTGCGCCTCGGGGATCTCCCCGGTCTGGACCGACAGGATGTAGGTCGCGATCTGCTCGAGCTGGTTGTCGGAGTACACCCCGCCGTTGGCCACGCTGAAGGCGTTCATCGGGGTTCCGGCCCGTCCGTGGATCAACGTGAGCAGGATGAACTCCCGGACATCGGTGACCACCTCGGTGTCGGCGTACCGGGCGACGATGTTGTTGAGCGCCGGTGCCGGCCACGCCGCCTCGACCTCCGGGTCGGGGTGAGGTGCCGAGCCACCCTCGAGGTTGACCCCGTGGCAGGCGGCGCAGGCGTTCTGGTACTCGGCACGCCCGGCAGCGACATCGGCGTCGTAGAAGTCGTCGACCGCGTTGTTGATCCGGGTCGGCTCGATCAGCCAGTACAGCGGGATGAACAGCGAGGCGAAGACCGCCAGGGCGACGCCCCAGGACATCGCCCGCTCCATACCGGTGGTCTCGAGCTCCTCGTCGGCGTGGTAGGGCCGCATCGCCAACGGGATGTCGGCGTGGCGCTTGGGCCCCGACCGCTTGCCCGGACCGACGACGAAGTACGCCACCGCGAAACCGGCGAGCGCCACGATGAGGATCAGCAGCGGCACGGTGCCGGAGCCGCCGGCCTCGGCAGCGAGGAAGGGGTGGATCATCGCGAAGCTCCCAGGCTCAGGCATCGACGCACGACGGTCCCTCGGGCGGCTGCTCGAGGGCGTTGGCGGTCCGTGCCGGGCCGGTCAGGGGGTTGCCGAGGTCGACGACGAACTGGCCGTCCTCGTCGATGAACGAGGAGTAGCGGTCCAGACCACGCGGTGCCGGTCCACCCTGCCACTCGCCGTAGCGGTTGTAGCGCGAGCCGTGGCAGGGGCACTCGAACCACTGCGAGGACTGGCACCAGGGCACACCGCAGCCGAGGTGCGGACAGGACTGGGAGTTGACGGCCATCAGACCGGTCTCACCATCGGGGAGGATGGCGTGGTCGTCGCCGTAGGCGCGCATGGCAGCCGAGGAGGTCGCGTCCCACACCAGGATCGAGATCCCACCATCGGGGATCCGCAGTGGTGCTCGATCGTTCTGGACGTTGTCGGCGATCTCTCTCGCGTCGCCGAGCACCACCTCGCCGAACAGCCCATCCCCCAACCGGGGCCAGAGCATGCCGAGGGTCCCCACGCCGAACGCTGCCAGGCCCGCGCCGACGGAGCCGATGAGGCCGTAGCGCAGGAAGGTCCGCCGCTCGACCGGCTTGAGTTTCGACCGGCCCTTGACGTCGTCTGCCATGGTCTCGTCCTTGATGGTGTGCGCACCCGGCTCGCGGGGGCGCGGTGAGTTCGCTGGGCTACAGCGTGAACCCGAGCCCCTGGACCCAGGGCCAGACCCAGGCGTAGCCAGCGCCACGGATGAAGGAGCCGATGATCACCAACAGCCCCCAGAAGGCCAGGAAGAAGGTGAACGCCAGGTTCGCGACCTTGCGGTTCTCCGGCTTGGCGGAGGGGTTCTTGTCCATGTAGGGCGCCGCCATCAGCATGACGACGAACACCCCCGGCAGGGTGACGCCGGCGATCATCGGGTGGAAGTAGGCCAGGAGCTCCTGCAGCCCCATGAAGTACCAGGGAGCCTTGTTGATCGCCGGGACCTCCTGGGGGTTGGCCAGCGAACCGAGCGGGGCGTCGAGGAAGAAGGAGGCGATCAGCAGCAGCGACCCGGCCGCCAGGAGCGCCACGAACTCCACCAGCAGCAGGTGCGGCCAGGTGTAGACCTTGTCCATCTGCTTGGACTGCACCTGTTGGATGCCGGCGGGCGGCACGAGTGCGAGCAGTCGGTGGGTGTGGGTCGAGGAGGTCGGCACGCCCATGGACGCCGGTTGGCTCCCACCGTTGCCCAGCGACGCCGCGACCCGGGCGGCGCGCTCCTCGGGCGTGAGCCGTCCGCCGCCGCCGGCGTCGCCCTCGGCGGGCGCGGCCGTCTTCGTCGCGACGCCGCCACCACCGCCCGACGCACGGGCGGCTTCGAGGGCCTTCTCGGCCTCCTCTGCCGGCTTCGGACCGAGCGTGGCTCCCTCGGCGATCTTGTTGGCACGCACAGCGGCAGCCTTGGCCTTGGCACGGGCGATCCGCTCGCTCTTGCCCTCGGCCACCAGACGCTCGTAGACCGCCTGGTCCGGCGTGATCTCCTCGCTCATCGGTGCGCCTCTCTCAGCGGGGCGGGGCGGCTGCCCGCGTTGCGATGCTCGGGCGACGGCCTACAGCGGACCGGAGATGCCACCGTCCTTGCGGATCCGCCAGAAGTGGACCGCGAGGAAGATGACCGTGACGAAGGGGATGAACAGCACGTGCAGGACGTACCAGCGCAGCAGGGTCTCGGGACCGATCTCGATCCCGCCGAGGAG
>JAWOCZ010000237.1:0-9681 GCA_046483565.1 Nitriliruptoraceae bacterium | reverse complement strand
CCTGATGCTGGGCTCCGTCAGTCATCAGTGCGTGACCCACGCCGACTGCCCGGTCGTGGTCATCCGACCCGCGCCCGCAGACGGGGAAGCGTGAGTCGACCCCGAACACGCGGGGTCACACACCGCCGGCATCACGCTCACCGAGCGTGCGACTGCGCGTCCCCGGTCACCAGGGAACGTGCGCCCTGGGCAGGGTGAACGAGTGCCCGCCCTTGTGCACGTAGGAGCGCACGAACTCGGCGGCACCCCCGTGACAGCGGACCGTGACGCTGATCTCGTCTTTGGTCTCGTCCTTGCTCTCGCCCTTCGCAGCCGCCGCGGCTATCGCTGCTGCTGACGTACGGACAGTGGCCGAAAGGGTGGCGAACTGTTCTGTGGGTCCGGAGGAGCCGTCATCCTTCCACGTCGCGAAGGTCCGGTCTAGCGATCTGGGGGGATCGCTCCAGAGGCCGGTCTGACGGCAGGGCCGTCGCCAACGCGCCCGTCCCCTCACGTTCCGGAGCTCCCGTGCCCGTCCGCCGTTTCCTGTTGTGTCTCCCGGCCGCTCTGCTCGCCCTCTTCATCGCCGCGCCCGCGAGTGCGCAGGAAGGTCCGGCCTTCGTCGACACCGTCGGCACCTTCCATGAGGTCGCCGTCGAGCGACTGGTCGCCGAAGGCCTGGTCCAGGGCTGTACCGAGGACCGCTTCTGCTCCACCGATGACCTCACCCGCGGACAGATGGCATCCATCCTCTCCCGGGCCCTCGGTCTCGGCGATGAAGATGGGGTTGAGGATGGCAGCGACGACGCCACCCTCGCCGCAGCGGACGACGAGGTGGATCCCTCCTTCGTCGACACCGAGGACTCGGTCCACGCCGAAGCGATCGAACTGCTGGCCGAGGAAGGTCTCGTCAAGGGCTGTGAGCAGGGACGCTTCTGCCCCAACGACAGCCTCACCCGCGGCCAGCTCGCGACCATGCTGGTCGCCGCCTTCGACCTCGAGCCCGCCTCCGGTGAGGAGACCTACTTCATCGACGGTTCCGAGGCGCACGGTGCCAACATCGAGGCGCTCGGCGCCAACGCCATCAGCAACGGCTGCGGTCCGGTCACCTTCTGTACCCACGACACGGTGCAGCGCGCTCACGCCGCCCTGTTCCTGACCCGCACGCTCGGTCTGACCGAGGCGGTCACCTTCGCGCCCTTCGAGGAGCGCCTCGCCGAGCACGAGGAGCTCGAGCGACAGCGTCGCGAGCAGGAGCGCCTCGCTGAGCAGGAGCGCATCGAGCGCGAGCGCATCGAGGCGGAGCGGCGTCGTGAGCATGAGGAGCGCGAGCAGCTCGAGGCCCCAGGTCGTGCGGCGGTGGAGGTCGCGATGGCGCAGCTCGGCAAGCCCTACCAGTGGGCTGCTGCCGGACCGCACCGCTTCGACTGCTCCGGCCTCGTCTACTACGCCTGGCAGCAGGCGAACGGTGTGACCCTGCCCCGCAGCTCACGGTACATGCACAGCGCCGTGACACCGATCTCCCGCTCCGAGCTCATCCCCGGCGACTTGGTCTTCTACCACTCCCCCGTCAGCCACGTGGCGATGTACATCGGCGACGGCCGCGTCGTCGAAGCGCCCGGTTCAGGTCGTACGGTACGGATCCGGGACGACGGGCTCACCCGCAGCGGGGTCGTCGGGTTCGGCCGCCCGGGCGTCCGCAGCTGAGCCACCCCGTAGTCCCCGGGTGGCGGTGGAGGTCCTCAGCTGACCGACACCAGCCGAGCGGTCCAGCGAGCCCGTAGCAACCGCTGCCTGAGCGTGGGACGTGCATGTGTCTGCGGTGGCCCGCTAGCGGCTGTCTTGCTCGCGCTGGACCTGACCGGAAGCGATCAGGCCGTCACTCCCCACCCTTCTGCACGTAGCCGCGCACGAACTCCTCGGCGTTCTCCTCGAGCACGTCGTCGATCTCGTCGAGCAGTTCGTCGACGTCGTCGATCACCTCGCGGGTGTCGGAGCGGGAGGTCGTCTCGGCCTGCTCCTCGGGGGCGTCCTCGGCGGTGTCGCGCCGCTGGACCTGACCGCCGTCGCTCATCCTGTGTCCTTCGGCTCCTGGTGGTCAGCAGGGTAGCCCCGGGCGGTTCCCGATGAGCGGCTGCAGTGGCACCGCGCACCGCATCGTGCAGCGCCCCGCGCCCGGGTGGGCTCAGGTGGTCAGACGCGCCAGCAGCTCCGCGGCCGAATCGACCTCGTCGAGCAGCGCACCGACCTGTGCCCGGGTGCCCCGCCCCGGCTCCATCATCGGGACGCGTTGCAGCGAGTCCCGACCGAGATCCAGGATCAGCGAGTCCCAGCCCGCTGCCACGACCTGGCTCCGGAACCGACGTATGCACTCGCCACGGAACCATGCGCGGGTGTCCTCGGGTGGGGTGCGCACGGCCGCCGCCACCTCGGCGTCGGTCACCAGGCGTTCCACCAGACCCCGCGCCGCCAGACGGTGGTAGAGCCCCTTGTCGGGCCGGATGTCGTGGTACTGCAGCTCCACCATCTTGAGGCGGTCGTGCGTCCAGTCGAGCCCGTGTCGGCTGCGGTAGTTCTCGAGCAGGTCCAGCTTCGTCGCCCAGTCGACCTGGCCGACGAGCTTGCGAGGGTCGTCGGATGCGGTGTCCAGCAGGGCGTCCCACCGCTCGAGGACCTCCTCTTCGACCGGATCGACACCCTCCGCCCGTTCCTTGACGTAGCGGCGGACCGCGTCGAGGTACCACCGCTGCAGCGCCAGCGCCGTGGTCGTCGAACCGTCCTGCAGCGCGAGCGGGGTCCGTGCGGACACATCGTGGGAGACCGCATGGAACGCCCCGACGGGGTCGACGAGCTCGGGGACCTCGGGGAGGGCGTCGTCCTCGATCGCGTCGAGGAGCAGCAGCATCGTGCCGACCTTGAGGAAGGTCGCGACCTCACACAGGTTGGCGTCGCCGTTGATCACGTGCAGCCGGCGGTAGCGGTCGGGGTCCGCGTGGGGCTCGTCGCGGGTGTTCATCAGCGGCCGCTTGAGCGTGGTCTCGAGTCCGAGCTCCACCTCGAAGAAGTCCGCCCGTTGGGAGAGTTGGAAGGTGACCTCCGGGTCCAATGCGCTGCCGAGACGGCCGGCACCGACGAACAGCAGCCGGGAGACGAAGAACGGCAGCAGCTGGCGGGTGAGGCGACCGAAGGGCACCGAGCGGGGTACCAGGTAGTTCTCGTGGGTGCCGTAGGCAGCACCCTTGCCGTCGGTGTTGTTCTTGTGGATCAGGACGCGGCTGCCCGCTGCCAGCGTGGCGGCGGCGCGCTGGGCAGCATCGGCCAGGATCAGCTCACCGGCCCGGTCCCAGATCACGAGGTCCCGGGCGTTGGAGCACTCCGGGCTCGCGTACTCGGGGTGGGCGTGGTCGACGTAGAAGCGGGCGCCGTTGGTGAGCACGGTGTTCGCGAGCCCGAGTTCGTCGTCGATCATCGCCTCGCCGGGTTCCGGCACGGGCCCGCCACGGGCGTCCCTGAGCGGTGACTCATCGGTGTGGTCCCACCGCACCTCGTCGCGGCCAGCGGCGCGGTACGCGCCCACCACCAGCGAGGAGGCGAGCACCGGGTTGACCGGACTCGGACCGTCGACGGTGATGCCGTACTCGGTCTCGACGCCGACGAACTTGGCCGTGCTCACAGGTACTGGCCGGGGTTGACGTTCTCGATCGAGCGGCCGGGTGCCTCCTGTCCCGCCAGCAGGGTGCGGACGTAGACGATCCGTTCGCCCTTCTTCCCGCTGATCCGGGCCCAGTCATCGGGCTTGGTCGTGTTCGGCAGGTCCTCGTTCTCGCGGAACTCCTCCCGGATCGCCGTGAGCAGGTCGGCGGTGCTCAGACCCCGCTCCTCGGTGGCCAGGAACCGCTTGATCGCGAGCTTCTTCGCGCGCGCGACCACGTTCTCGATCATCGCGCCGGAGTTGAAGTCCTTGAAGTAGAGGATCTCCTTCTCCCCGTTGGCGTAGGTGACCTCGAGGAACTCGTTGTCGACATCGGCGGCGTACATCTTCTCCACCGTCCGGTCGATCATGCGCGCCACGGCAAAGGCGGCTCCCCCGGCCTCGGTGACCTCGGCGGCCGACAGTGGCAGGCCCTCGTGGAGGTAGATCTTGAAGATCTCCCGTGCCGCTACCGCGTCGGGACGGTCGACCTTGATCTTCACGTCGAGCCGTCCGGGCCGCAGGATCGCCGGATCGATCATGTCCTCCCGGTTGGAGGCACCGATCACGACGACGTCCTTGAGGCTCTCGACCCCGTCGATCTCCGCCAGCAGCTGCGGCACGATGGTGGTCTCGACGTCGGAGGAGACGCCCGAACCGCGGGTGCGGAACAACGACTCCATCTCGTCGAAGAACACGATGACCGGGAAGCCCTGCGCGGACATCTCCCGGGCCCGCTGGAAGATCAGCCGGATCTGGCGCTCGGTCTCCCCCACGTACTTGTTCAGCAGCTCGGGACCCTTGACGTTGAGGAAGTAGCTGGTGACGTCCTCCCGGCCGGTGCGTTCGGCCACCCGCTGCGCCAACGAGTTGGCGACCGCCTTGGCGATCATCGTCTTGCCGCACCCCGGCGGGCCGTACAGCAGGATGCCCTTGGGCGCCTTCAGCTCGTGCTCGACGAACAGCTCCGCGTGCAGGTACGGCAGCTCCACGGCGTCACGGATCGCTTCGACCTGCTCGCCGAGACCACCGATCTGGTCGTAGCTGACGTCGGGGACCTGCTCGAGGACGAGCTGCTCCACCTCGGCCTTGGGGATGCGCTCCAGCGCCGTGTTGGCGCGGGGATCGAGCAACAGGCTGTCACCGGCCTTCAGCGCGAGTCCCTGGAGGGGCGTCGACAGGCTGACGACGCGCTCGTCGTCGGTCCGACCGACGACCAGTACCCGGCCGTCGGAGAGCAGCTCCGCGACCGTGACGACCTCGCCTCGGTCGTCGAAGCCGGCGAGCCCCACGATGCTCATGGCATCGTTGAGTCGGACCTGCTGACCCGGCTCCAGCTGAGTGACGTCCACCTCGGGCCCTGCCGCCACCTCGAGCTTGCGTCCGGACAGCATCACCGTGGCGGTGTCCTCCTCCGACCCGACGCCGAGGTAGGTGGCGTAGGTCTGGGGTGGAGCGGAGAGCCGTTCGACCTCCTCGCGCAGGGTGGCCAGCTGCTCGCGGGCGGCGGCCAGCGTCTCCGACAGCTTGGCGTTCTGCGCCGTCGCGGACTGCAACCGGCTCCGTGTCTCGAGCAGTCGCTCCTCCAGCACCCTGACCCGGGTGGGTGCGGTGGCGAGCCGGCGGCGCAGCAGCTCCGCCTCCTCGCGCAGCATCTTGACCTCGGCGAGCACGGCATCGGGATCGTCCGGGTCAGCGGGTTCCGGACGCGGGATCGCGGGGTCGTCGAACCCCCATGTGCCCGTCCCGAGCGGGTCGGACCCGGAGGGCGGGGCCGCATCCTCGGTGCCGTTCGCGTCCTGCTCTGGACCCACCATGCAGCCTCCTCGCGTCGCGTCGACGGCCGGAGTGCGGTCACGACGGCCGCTCGCCGGGGAGAGTGTACGAGGGTGCGGTCCACGGGGACAGCCCCATCGCGGGATCGCGGGCGGCGCGGCGCTGGCGAGCATCGGCTGCCCCGTCCGGTCGGCCGAGGCCGTTCGGACGGGGGTCCTTGTGAGCTTCTGCCGTCGGGATGCGGCATCGTCACGGCTGCCCACCCGGACAGTGCGGGCGTCCGCACGTCCTCGACCTGCGGGCCCGGCGATGCTTGGCTCCACCACCGAGCGACGACCGACCGAGAGCTGACCCACCCGAGTAACGACCACCCGAGCGACGACCATGCCACCGACGACACGGAGCGGCTCGTGAGCCCACTCACCGAACTCGCTGCGTTGATCGGTGCGGCCGCGGTCGGGGCCATCATCGCGGTGACCGTGATCGGCTCGAGCCTGCTGCTGGCGCTCCCGGCCGTGGTGGTGGTCGGCGGCGTCGCCATGGTCACGATGCGGCGCGGCGCCCGCTGAGCCCCGCGAGCGAGGATGTCCGCGGTGGCGTCCGCCACCCGCCCATCACTCGGGGTCGGGCGTCCGCGAGCGGTCGCTTGCCTCCCAGTCGATCTGACCGCCGGTGTCGGCCTTGCGCCGCCGCCGCGCCGGACCGCCCTCCTCGCGCGCCGGCACCCGCCGCGCGGTGGTGAGGAAGGCGGTGTGGGCCACCATGCGGTGCGCCGGCCGGACCGCCAGTCCATCGACGTCCCAGCCCCTGACCAGCGTCTCGGTGGTGCGGACCTCGGAGAACCGGCCGTCTGCCCAGAGCGCATCGCTGACCCGCATCACCTGCGGGACGCCGGGGGTGTAGGTGCACACGATCCCCCCGGGCGCCAGCGCCTCGGCCGTACCCGGGATCGCCAGCCAGGGCTCGAGCAGGTCCAGCACGACGCGATGGGCCCGGTGCGCCGCCAGGACGTCGACGACGTCGTCGATGACGAGGCGCCAGTTCTCCGGCGCGCCGCCGTGGAACCGCTCGACGTTGCCTCGAGCGACCCGGGCGTGGTCCTCGCGCCGTTCCACCGACACCACCTGGCCGGTGGGCCCGACCGCCGCCAGCAACGCCATGGTCAGCGCCCCGGAGCCCGCGCCCGCCTCGATCACCGTGCAGCCCGGCCGGATGTCGGCCATGGCCACGATCATGGCCTGATCCTTGGGGTAGACCACCTGCGCGCCGCGCTGCATCTTGAGGATCAGGTCCTCCCGGGTCGGGCGCAGGACCACGACCTCCATGCCCTTGGTGGTCCGGATCGCGCTGCCCTCGCGGGCGCCGATCAACTCGTCGTGCTCGACCAGACCGCCGTGGCTGTGCCACTGGGAGCCGGGTTCGAGGTCGATGAGGTAGCGGCGTCCCTTGCGATCGAGCAGCAGGACGAGCTCACCCGCGGCGAGGGGGGCATCGGTGCCTGGCAGCAACGGTCCGGGTGGCGGGCTGGCGGACGTGGTCATCCTCGGGCCGCGCGATCCGCGGCCACGGCGGCCTCGCTCGCGCTGTCGGTTCCGGCCGTCACGGGCAGCGCCGCCAGGATCAGCTCCCGCTGGCGACAGAACGCGCAGGTCTGGCCGGTGGTGGGCATGCCGCACGACGTGCAGGCGCCCACGGTGACGTCGTCGGCGGTGACCGGGTCCACCAGGCGCTCCTGTCGCTCGTAGAACCCGAAGAGGAACTGGGCCTTCAACCCGGGCGCACCGTGCTCGAGGAGGTCGAACGCCGCCTTCAGGTCGTGGCCGGTGTTGCCGTCGACCAGCGGACACTCCTCCACCACGTAGTCGATGCCGCGGACCACGCAGTAGGCCGCCGACTCCCGCTCGGACAACCGGTAGAGGGGTTTGATCTTGCGTACCTGGTTGGTGCCGGTCGCCGGCAGCACCGGGTGTTGGCGGGCCAGGAAGGCCTCCTGCCACCGCAGGACGTTGCCGAGCAGCGTCGCCGCCTCGTCGTCGAGGTTGTGGCCGGTGACCAGGACGTCGTAGCCGTGGTCGACGGCGACGCGGTTGAACGCATAGCGCTTCGACAGCCCGCAGACCCCACAGGTCGACCGGCCGGACGCGGTGGCGCCGGTCGGGGTGCTGTAGCCGTAGGTCGCCGCGAGGTCGACCACGCGCAGCCGGAGGCCCCGAGCCGCCGCGAAGTCCCGGCAGACCTCCTGACTGCGCTGCGAGTAGCCCCCGATGCCGAGCCCCACGTACAGCCCGTCGACGCGGTAGCCCATGGTGTCGAGCGCGTCCCACAGCGCCAGCGAGTCCTTGCCGCCCGAGACCGCCACCAGCAGGCGATCGTCGTAGGAGCACATCCGCTCGCCCGTCGGCCGAGCCGGCGGATGGTCGATCGCCTTGCGCACCTGCCGGTGGACGTGGTCGACCAGGTGCTCGGCGCACCACGCCGAGCGGTGCCGACGTTCCTCGAGCACCGCAGGAGCCCGGCAGACCACGCACCGCGGAGCGCTCTCGGCTCCACCGGAGATCACCGGTCGGACCTCCACCTCGGCGTCGGCGGGCAGGACGTGGTCCGCGGTGACCAGCACGGCCTCGTGCAGCACCAGCACGGTGTGGGGTAGGACATCGAGGTGGTCGAGGAGCTCTGCGACCGACATCGGGCCGTCTACCTCGACCTGACGGTCAGGGTTGCGGAGCCGGATACGCACCGTTGCACCTCCTCTCGGCCGCTGTACGGCGTCGGACCCGCCTCAGCGGTCCTGGCTCGTGGCGGACATCGGGGGCTCGGTCGTACCGATCGAGGCCGGCAGTTCGACCGGCTCACCGGGGGGCAACCTGACCTCCGTGCCGCGGACGTCGATGGTGAGTTCGTCACCGTCGGTCACCTCGAAGGTGAACGTGTCGTGGGTGAGGTTGATCCTCACCTGACGGTCGTGGAACCGCAGGGAGAAGCCCAGCCGGTGCCACGGCCGCGGGAGGCGGGGGTCGAAGGACAACGCCCCGTGGAAGTCGCGCAGACCGCCGAACCCGTACACCAACGTCATCCACACCCCGCCGACCGACGCGACGTGCACCCCGTCGACCACGTTGCCGGCGACGTCGGCCAGATCCATCAGCAGCGCGTACTGGAAGTACTCGAGCGCCTTACGCTCGTAGCCCACCTCGGCGGCCAGGATCGCCTGCACGCAAGCGGACAGCGAGGAGTCGCCGGTGGTGAGCGGGTCGTAGTAGTCGAAGTTGCGCTGCTTCTGTGCGGCGGAGAACTCGTCGCCGAGCAGGACCATCGCCAGCACGACATCCGCCTGTTTGATGACCTGGTGGCGGTAGATGACGAGCGGGTGGTAGTTGAGCAGCAGCGGGTACTGATCGTCGGGGGTGTGCTCGAAGTCCCAGCGTTCCTTCTCGAGGAAGTTGGCGTCCTGGGGGTGGATCCCGCGCTCGATGTCGTAGGGGATGTACATCGCGTCGGCGGCACGCTGCCAGCGGAGGACCTCTTCGGGCGCGAGGCCGGTGGTGTGCTGGAGCGCGGCGTAGGCCTCGGGCTCCTCCTCCTTCAGCCACAGCACGGCCTCGGCGGCGTAGCGCAGGTTCGCGCGGGCCATCAGGTTGGTGAAGGCGTTGTCGTTGACCACGGTGGTGTACTCGTCGGGTCCGGTCACCCCGTGGATGTGGAAGGCCTTGCTGTCCGGGCTGAAGAAGCCGAGCCCCGACCACATGCGTGCGGTCTCGATCAGGATCTCCCCGCCGACCTCGGTCAGCAGGTGGCGCTCGCCACGGACGTCCACGTAGCGCTTGATCGCGTAGGCCACATCGGCGTCGATGTGGTACTGCGCGGTCCCGGCGGCGTAGTAGGACGAGGCCTCCTCGCCGTTGATCGTGCGCCACGGGAACAGCGCGCCGTTCTCGCTGAGCTCCCGGGCGCGCTCCCGGGCCAGCGGCAGCATCGAGTGGCGGAACCGCAGCAGGTTGCGGGTCACACGCGGATCGGTGTAGGTGAGGAACGGCGCGACGTAGATCTCGGTGTCCCAGAAGTAGTGTCCCTCGTAGGCCTGACCGGTCAGCCCCTTGGCCGGGATCCCGGTGGTCTCGGCGCGCGCTGACGCCTGGGCGAGCTGGAAGATGTTCCAGCGGATCGCCTGCTGCACCCGCGCCGGACCCTCGACCTGGACGTCGGCCCGGGACCAGAAGTCGGTCAGGAAGTCGCGC
>JAWOCZ010000124.1:0-8924 GCA_046483565.1 Nitriliruptoraceae bacterium | reverse complement strand
GGCCGCTACCGCATCACGGTGACCGACGGCGAGGTCACCGACGTGGTCGCGGGTGACGACCAGGCCGCTGTGGTCGTCGGCAACGACGAGCTTCGTGCAGCGGTGCCGACCCTCGGTGAACTGCTCGAGGAGGCGCGCGATGCCGAGGCTGCCGGCGCCGACGTCGTCAACGTGGAGACCGATGAGGACCCTGCCGGCCGGCCGGGCCTGATCGAGATCGACGACGACATCGACGCCGACGACGACGAAGCCTGCTACCTCGTCTTCGGGTTCGAGGACCTCACGGCACCGCCCGCCGAGGCGGCGCCATCCCAGCCACGCGCATACGGTGACCTGCCGCAGCTCCCACCACGCGCCACCTGGCCGGTCCCGCTCGAAGGGCCGCCCCCGTGCGACGACGAGGCGGACTGCCCGGCAGGGTTCGTCATCGGCGAGGTGTTCTACGGGGCCGGCTGCACACGGGTGCTCGACGAGTACGTGACCGACGAGGCCATCACCGTCGGCCCGGACGCCGTCCACGTCATCGACGGTGTGGACCCGCTCGCGCTCGTGGCACAGCGCGGCCCGGCGCAGTCCTGCGACGAGTTCGAGGAAGCCCCCGACGGTCTCGCCTGGCACATGGCCTTCGGTCCGGCCGCCCTCGACCAGACGGTCGTGTGTCGCGTCGGTGACCTCACCGACCGGCAGGTGCGCGCCAACAGCTGCTGACGACGCCCTGAACCTGCGACGCAGGGGCGAACGCTTGGGTGCTTTCCGGTGGTGTCCCGGCGTGTTCGATCCGGCACCTCCAGGCGGAACGATCCGGTCCTACAGGCGGAACGATCCGGTCTCACGCAGATCCTGTAGGTCGGCGAACCGTCGCGCACGTGCCGGAGACGGCCAGCCCCAAGGACCGATCAACGACGGCCCTGTTGCTCCTCGTTCGGCAAAGCGGCCTCCTACCCTGCTACTCCGTCAAGTCGAGGATCTGCGTGCCCTATCCAACCCGATCCTGGTCACCAGCCCTGCTGCGTAGCATCGTGGCCGTCGCGCTCACGGTGGCTGCGATCGCGGGATGTTCCACAAGTTCGAACGAGGTGCCCGCCAGCGTCACGACGGCCACGATGCTGTGCAGCAGGGCTGGTGGCCAGGATCGGGTTGGATAGGGCACGTAGATCCTCGAAAGGACGGAGCAGCAGGGTAGGAGGCCACCTCGCCGAACGAGCAGCGACAGGCCGTCGTTGACCGGTCCTTGGGGCTGGCCGTCTCCGGCGCGGGCGCGACGGTTCGCCGACCTACGGGATCCGCGTGCGACCGGATCGTTCCGCCTGGAGGTCCGGACCGGAAGTCCCGGAGGTGCCGGATCGAACACGCCGCGACATCAGGACAGCACCCAAGCGTTCGTCCCTGCGTCGCAGGTTCAGGGCGTCAGCAGCTGTTGGCGCGCACCTGCCGGTCGGTGAGGTCACCGACGCGACACACGACCGACGGGTCGAGGGCGGCCGGCCCGAAGGCCATGTGCCAGGCGAGACCGTCGGGGGCTTCCTCGAACTCGTCGCAGGACTGCGCCGGGCCGCGCTGTGCCACGAGCGCGAGCGGGTCCACCCCGTCGATGACGTGGACGGCGTCCGGGCCGACGGTGATGGCCTCCTCGGTCACGTACTCGTCGTGCACCCGTGTGCAGCCCGCCCCGTAGAACACCTCACCGATCACGAACCCATCCTCGCACGCCGCATCGTCCTCGCACGGCGGCGGCCCTTCGAGCGGGACCGGCCAGCTGGCGCGTGGCGGGAGCTGCGGCAGGTCACCCGATGCGCGCGGCTGGGACGGCGCCGCCTCCGCGCGCGGTGTCGTGAGGTCCTCGAACGCCGTGACGCCGTAACAGGCCTCATCGTCGTCGGCGTCGATGTCGTCGTCGATCTCGATCAGGCCCGGCCGGCCGGCAGGGTCCCCATCGGTCTCCACGTTGACGACGTCGGCGCCGGCAGCCTCGGCATCGCGCGCCTCCTCGAGCAGTTCACCGAGGGTCGGCACCGCTTCGCGGAGCTCGTCGTTGCCGACGACCGCAGCGGCCTGGTCGTCACCCGCGACCACGTCGGTGACCTCGCCGTCGGTCACCGTGATGCGGTAGCGGCCGAGCAGGGTCCGTTCACCGCAGTCTGACTGGAGCTCGTACTCGTAGGCGGCAGGCTCCTCCCACTCGGGGACAGTGCTCTTTGCCGGGACATCCGTCCCACCGCTCGTGAGGTTCGCCGCGTCACCGCCGCCGCATGCGGCAGCCACAACCGTGACCGCGACCATCAGACCTGCTGACCGAACCACCACTCATCTCCTCCGTCGAGCTCACCGTAGTTCCGACGCGGCGCGCGTCTCCAAGGTTCCGGTGAAGCCGGAAACCGCAGCGCTGGCCTGACCGCAGACGTCCGACGTGGCCCGCCCACGGGCCCACGGCTGCGTCACATCCGGCCGGCTCCCCGCTGTGGGGCCATGGCAGCAGCAGGTGCGGACACGAGCCGCTACGGACAACGGCATTCTTCGATACCGGGTGGATCGCGCCCGACCGTCAGCCGTCGGCGGGGCGCGGCGGCCCGCGATGGCCTCCTGGCTTGCTGTCTCAGACGCGAACGGGACGGGGTGACGTGGCGGGGCCAGTCGAACGTCTCGGCTGGCAGTGCTGCCTCACCGAGGTGGTGACCCACCTCCAGACCGCGCATTGCGGGCCCTACGCGGGCGCAGCCATCGTCGATGGCGGTTGCGGCACGTAGGCCGCCCCTTCGCGGGGCAGGTGCCGGATGGAGCTGTCGAGTTGTCTGCGGCGAGGCTTGTGGACGTGCAGCTGATCGACGATCGGGTGTCTCGAGTCACGGCACGTCAGTGATCGCAAACGAGCGTCTGATCGTGCCTGTCTCGACGGTGCGGGGTGTTCGTACGACGTTCGGGTCATCCGGCCGGGATTGGCTCGCTCTCGATCGGCTCGCTTACGGGCCCGGTTGAGCTTCCGCCCGCGACCAGGCCGAGTCCGAGCAGGAAGAGGATCAGGACCGTGGCGACGCTCAGCGTGATGGCGATGCGGTAGCGGCGCTTCGCGGGATCTCGTGCTCCGCGCAGGCTGATCGCTGCCGCGATGCCCGCGCCGAGGGCGAGCGGTACGGACACGAGCGGGAACCAGAACAGCACCAGCGACAGGCCGGCCAGCGCGACAAGGATCCATCCGTCACGAGATCCAGCGTCCGGCGTGACGCGGTCCGAGCGGTCGGTGCCGTCGTCGGCGTCCCGGGCGGTCTGGTCGACGGACCCCAGTTGCCCCAACAGCGCCTCGACCTCATGCACGGTCGGTTCTCGGTCGTACTCGCTCAGCGCAGTATCGATGTGCTCACGCACCGAGCCGACGACGTCATCACGTTCGGCCGCATCGAGCCCGGACAGCGCGTGCTCCAGGTCGACCAGGTACGCACCGATGAGCGCCCGGTGCGGCCCGGAGGTGGGGTGTGGCGGTCGAGACGTCATCGTGAGTCCTCCAGGATCGTGGTCACGCTGCGGCTGAACGGGCCCCACGCGGCAGTGAAGGCGTCGAGCGCGGCCGCCCCGTCCGCAGTCAGCGTGTAGTAGCGACGAGGTGGACCGAGCTCGGATGCCTGCCGCGAGGTCTCAACCCAGCCCTGCTTCCGCAACCGGGCCAGCAGGGGATACAAGGTCCCCTCGCTCGTCAGCAGCGACGGATACCTGCTCAGTACACCGGCGATCTCACGCCCGTATGAAGGCCCACAACGAAGGTGCGCGAGCACACAGAACTCCAGGATGCCCTTGCGCATCTGGGCCTGCACACTGTCAGGACTCGGTAGCATGTGATGCAAGGTACCGGCTCGACCTGGTCATGCAAGGTACTGCTCGTCACGAGACGAACGCACTGCGACGTCGCATGTCGCCAAGCCTTCCCTCGGGAAGCCATGGGCGCGAACGTGTGGCCATCACGGGCGTTCTCGGGCCGTGCGCTGGGTTCTTCTACCATCGCGGTCCCGTTCGCTGAACCTGTCTGGAGATGTTTCCGCCGTGACTGCAGCGTGGCAACCGCTCGCTGAGGCCCTCATCCGCGCGATGCAGCCCGAGCTTCCTCCTGGCTTCCACGCCAGGCTCGACACCGCGGCCGGCGGCATCGCGCTGTTCGCGACCAACGCGCCACTGGTCCAGCGGATCGTGGGTGTTCGGGCGCTCATCGAGCAACCTGGGTGTGAGCGCCAGCTCGTTGAGTTGGCCTGCCGATCAGTCCTGTCGAACACGCAGGACTTCATCGCGGAGTCCACGTCAACGCCCTGGCCCGGCGAGGCAACGGAACTGCCGCTCCCAGACGTCGAGGTCACGGATACCGAGATCTGGCTCTGCTACGGCCAACGCGCAACGCCGACCCGCGTGATCGGACCGATCCGCCGGTGACCAACTGGTCCAGCGACAGCCAGCGACCCCACCGTGGCACCGCCGGTCGGGAGGACATCCACGCCGCGTTGTGCACGGATCGTTGGCGCCGCCCTGGCCCGTCGCGTTGACGCGACCTGTCGCGACCGGAAGCGCGTCATCCCGCGGCGGCCTGTTGGAGGTAGCGGTTGCGCACCTCGATCAGCGTGCGGAGCCGGCGCTCGAGTACGAGGCTCTCGGCGAGACGGCCGATGAGGCCGAACGGGGCGACGAACTCGATGGTGTCCGTCATGCGCGTGCCCTCCCGCGTCGGCTCGAAGTCGTGCTGGTGCCGGAAGGACTCGAAGGGGCCGGTGACCTGCTGGTCGACGAAGCGGCGCGGACGGTCGAGTTCGGTGATCCGGACGGTCATCTTCCAGGGGATCCCGAAGTGCCGTGCTCGCCAGGTGACCTGATCGTCGAGTTCGAGAATGCCGTCGGTGCGACCCGCGATGGCGCGTTCGCGGGAGCGCGCCATGGATCGCAGGTGCGCCTCCACGTCCAGACAGAGGTCGAAGACGCGGCCTACGGGAGCGGCGATCTCGGTGGCCAGCGCGAACCGTGCAACCACGAGGATCCTCTGACACGACGGAGACCGCACGGTACGCCAGGGTCGTCGGGCAGTGCCTACGGGCGGCCAACCCGACCCAGCCGGCGGACGGGGCTTGGCGGGGCTCTGCGTAAGCCCGTATCACAACGATGCAGAACCGCAGAAGGAGGGTGGAGTACACGGGCGTTTGTTACCGGGTGCTCGTCGGCTCAGGGTGTTCGTGTGGCGCTGGTGGCGAGCTGGGCGGCCAGGGCTGTCAGTGCGGTGCGGAGTTCGGTTGGGCGTCGGACGGTGAGCTCGAGCCCGAGTCCAGCCAGGACGCGGGCCATGCCGTCGAGGTCGTCCGCGCCGACGCGTAGGACGACGTGGCCGTGCTCCTCGGTGAGCTCGCCCAGCTCGGAGGGCACGCGTCGGCGCGCTTCGGCGAGGTCGGTGTGCAGTTCGATCTCGACGGCGTGCGTCCACGCCGTATGGATGAGCTGTGCCTCGACGTGGGCCCGCAGATCGAGGCCGTCGGGGCGGGACACCGTTGCCGGACCACCGGGGAGCACGCCTGCGATCCGATCGACCCGGAACAGCCGGACGTCGTCGGCGCGGTGGTCGTGGTCCACGACGTACCAACGTCCCGCGTAGGGCACCACGCCCCACGGGTCGACGGTGCGCTCGGTGCCGCGCCCTCGACGGTCGGTGTAGCGCATGCGCACGGCAGTGCCATCGACCACGGCCACGCCCAGGTCCAGTAGCCGGATGGCCGCCACCTGCCCGTCGATCTGTTGCTGCGGTTGTGCATCCCAGAACGTTGAGCGCATCGCGCCGATCCGGTCGGCGACGTCATCCGGGAGCAGGCCCACCAGGCGGTCGGCCAACTGATCGGCGTCCTCGACGTCCAGGCCGGCCCGGCGAACGGCGTCGATGCCGAGCACGACCGTGACGGCTTGGCGGTCGTCGAGCACGAGCGGAGGTAGCCGTCGCGTGCGTGCGAGCCGGTAGCCGCCATTGCGTCCCCGGACGGTGTCGACGGTATGGCCGAGTTGTCGGAGTCGTCGGACATCGCGCCGCAGTGTCCGGGCATCGACGCCCAACTCACGAGCGAGCACCGGGCCCGTCACCAACCCGCGTGCGGCCAACACCTCGAGCAGGTGCAGCAGGCGCGGGAGCACGGTCGTCGACATGCCAACACGCTAACCGAATAGAGGGCACTTTTGGCCCGGTATCAGTCGTAGCGTTGGGCCGTCACCGACCATGGAGCACGTGATGACCACCTTCCTACTCGTTCCCGGCGCCGGTCTGGGGGCGGAGGCGTTCGACGACGTCGTCGCCGGACTGGTCGCCCGCGGCCACACCGCGACAGCGATCTCGCTGCGCGGACTGGGCGAACGCTTCGACGACGCCGATCCGGCCACAGACCTCAACGACCACGTCGACGACGTCGCCGCTGCCGTGGGCGAGCGACACGGTGTAGTGCTGGTCGGCCACTCGTATGCCGCGAGTGTGATCTGGGAGGCGACGCAACAGCTCGAAGAACGTGTCACCCACGTCATGCTGCTCGGTGCGGTCCCACCCCCGGTCGGGACCTCGGCCTTCGATCAGCTCCCCGCCGAGGGCCAGCAGCAGGTGGCTGCTCTCGCGGACGCGGAAGGCGACGGGTGGCGTCTGCCACCGTTCACGCGCGACCTGCTCGACGCGGTCTGGGACGAGCACGGGTTCGACGACGCCACCTACGCCCGCTACCAGCAACTCGCCGCCGGCCATCCACTTGCCACGCTGCAGACCCCGATGACCGTCGCCATCGACACCCCGACCCCGGCGCGACAGACCTACATCGTCTGCCTCGGCGATCCCGATCCCACACCCGAGCTGCCCCACCCATGGCAACGGGCCCTGCTCGACACGGGCCACTGGCCCATGCTCACCGCACCGAAGGCACTGGTCGATCTCCTCGAACAACTGACGACGCCATAGCACCCGCCGGGGAGCCTGACAGGTTCGAGGGAGCCGTCGTCGGGATCTGCGTACCCGTCCGGTGCCGACGGTCCGGTCAGCGCCCCTGAAGAAGTCGATCGATGCCCCCAACTTCGCTCTCGATCGAAGCGATTGCGCTCCTCCGTGCCCTCGCCCCAGTAGCTTCACCTGACTCGACTCGGGGGCTGTGTGCGTTACGGACTGTGCGGCAAGATCGTTGCGACCGAGGGAAACGGCGACACGCTCGCGGGCTTACTCCTCGACGCGGCGGCAGCGCTCGAGGACGTCGAGGATTGCCTCCTCTACCTCGTGAGTCGAGACCCCGTCGACACAGACGCTGTCTGGGTCGTCGAGTTCTGGGACAGCGCGGACGCCCATCAAGCATCGCTGGAGTTGGACGCCGTGCAGGCATTGATCACGCGAGCACGGCCGATCATCGCCTCCATGGGTGAACGCATCGAGCTGCAGCCGACCGGCGGGAAGGGCCTCGAGCCCCAACGAAGTTGAACCCGACGCTACGACAACTTTCACCTTCAAGCCGTGTCATCGGGCCCCACAACAACCCCCGGGGGCGGGTAGCCATCATGGCGTTGTTTCCTGCCCGACAGCCGAGTTGGTGTTGCGGTGACTGTTGGTGGACGGTGTGGGGCCGTGGTCCTACGGTACGTAGATGCCTATCGAGGATGCCGGTTCGATCCGCCACGGCTCATCGTTGGGCCGGTGGGAGCGGGCGTGGCATCGGCCGAGTTCGCCGCTGCGTGGGTTGGTCAGGGGCTACCACGGCTACCGGCGGCGGATGGATGTGCCTGCGGTGCACCGCGGCTTGCCCTCGGCGTCCATGGTGCTGGTGGTCAGCTTCGGACCGACCCAGACCGTTGCAACCTTGGGGCGACCGCGGACCCGCGTGACCGTCAGGTCGTTCGTCGCGGGCTTGTACGAGACGCCGGTACTCGTTGACGCCGTCGAGTCCCACGGCATTCAGGTCGACCTGCACCCCGTCGCTGCCAGGCGACTGCTCGGCGTGCCGGCGCGCGAACTCCTCGGCCAGACCGTGCCGCTCGATGCGGTGTTCGGGGCGGAGGCCGAACGTCTCGTCGACGATCTCGCGTGCGCGCCGGACTGGTCGTCGCGGTTCGCCCGGCTCGATCGGGCACTGGCGAGCAGGCTCGTCGACGGATCCGATCCGGATGACGAGGTCACGCACGCCTGGGAACGGATCCGCTCGACCCGCGGGCAGATCCAGGTGGCCGCTCTCGCGGCGGAGCTCGGGTGCAGCCCTCGCCGGCTGCGCGACCGTGTCGGCGAGCAGGTCGGGCTCCCACCCAAGCGCCTGGCACGTCTGGCCCGGTTCGAGCACGCGGCAGAGCTGCTCAGCCGTCCCGGCCCACACGACCTGACCGCGATCGCGCACGCGACCGGTCACTACGACCAGGCCCACCTGAGCAACGAGATCCGGAGCTTCTCCGGCCTGACACCGACGCAGCTCGCGTCGAGCCACCTCCCATACCACGGCGGGGTGTTCGACCTCGCACCCGAATGAAGCACAGCGCCGTTCCTTCCAAGACCAGGCCGTTGCCCTTTCGTAGCATCGGCCACGCCCGTCCTCCGATCGCGGGCACGAAAGGGTGTCGTGACGAGCATGTCGAACCACGCCGATGAACTCGTCGAGCTCGAGGAGCGATTCTGGATCGAAGGCGGTGGTAGCCCAGAGTTCTGGCAAACCCACTTCGCCGATGATGGCGTGGTCGCCCTCCCGTTCGGGATCATGGACAAGCACGAGACGGTGCAGGCCATGCATGGAGCCCCGCCATGGACGCGAGTCGACATGGCCGATCTACGCGTCCTTGCGCTTGGCGACTCGTCAGCACTCGTGGCCTACCGCCACGGCGCGTCGCTCAGCCGACCAGGTCGACTTCGAAGCCGTCGTCGGAAGCGTCTACCGCAAACAAGAGGGGGCATGGCAGCTGGTGTTCCATCAGCAGAG
>JAWOCZ010000117.1:0-3724 GCA_046483565.1 Nitriliruptoraceae bacterium | reverse complement strand
CATCGAGGTGAAGCCGTACACCGCGTTGGTGAGTTGCCCGGTGGCGGTCCGCAGCGTGTCGGGTAGGGCGTGGAAGGCGCGGTAGGCCAACGAGTGCCCGTCGAGCAGCAGCAGGGTCCGCTGTTCGGGCACGGGAAGCTCCTCACGCGTGGCGGCGTTGTCAGCGTAGTGAGCGGCATGGTCACGCCCTGCGCCCTCTTGCGGCATGCTGATGTCCGGGCGTCGGCTGTCGTCCGCAGCCGGCCCCCTCTCCCCTGCCACCCGAGTTCAGCGAGGAAGTGCTGTGACCACGATCGCCAACGTCATCGACGTCGATGTCGACTCCTTCGAGGAGGCGGTCATCGCCGCCTCCTACGACCGCCCCGTCGTCGTCGACTTCTGGGCCGCCTGGTGCGGGCCGTGCCGCCAGCTCACGCCGATGCTCGAACGCGCCGTCGCCGGGCAGGACGGCAGGGTCCTGCTGGCGAAGGTGGACGTCGATGCGAACCAGGCGCTCGCTCAGCGTTACCGGGTGCAGGGGATCCCCCAGGTCGTGGGCTTCCGCGACGGCACGGCCGTCGCGCAGTTCACGGGCGTCCAGCCCGAAGCCAAGCTCGCGGCCTTCATCGAGGATCTCCTGCCCACCGAGGCCGACCAGGCGGTCGCCCGTGCCAGGTCCGCGACGGGTGCCGAGGCCATCGCCGAGCTCGAGCGCGCGCTGGAACTGGACAGCAACCACCGGGAAGCGGCGATCGGGCTGGCCGAGCTGCTGCGGACCGACGACCCACAGCGGGCGATGGCGCTACTCACCCCGCACCGCCCGGACCCGGCTGCCGAGGCCGTGGTGACCCGGATCGAGCTGGCACGTGACGGTGGCGACATCGCTGCCCTGCGGGCACGGGTCGAAGCCAGCGATGCCAGCGCCGACGATCACCTGGCGCTCGGGCGGGCCCTGGCGGCCGAGGACGCGCACGAGGGCGCGATCGAGCAGCTGCTGAGAGCCGTCGAGCTCGGTGGGGACACCCGCGAGGTGGCCCGCGAGCAGCTGGTCCGGCTCTTCAGCCTCTTGGGGGATCAGGACCCACGGGTCATCGCTGCCCGCCCGCGGCTGGCGCGCGCGCTGTTCTGAGCGGATCGGCCGCTGCCATCGGAAGGATCCCAGGCATCCGGGCTTGGCTTCGGGAGCTCATCCGGGAACGGACGGTCACACGACGCCAATAGTCGTGAAACCTGCCCGCAACGCGGGCTGTCTACCGTTCTCTCCGTCACCCGCCAGTGACACCACCGACGGGATCTCCAGGTCCCGTCCCCGGATCCCGGGTGGAGCTTCCACCTCTCCCTCTCCCGCCGGTCGTTCCACCCGGGATCCTTCTCCAGGCCTCTTCACCGTTTCCTGGTGGCCGGTCCCCGGTGAGCGGAGCGCTCAGGTCTCGAGGCGTTCGATGACCTGTTCGGCGACCTGCCGCATCGTGAGGCGGCGTTCCATCGCCTGCCGCTGGACGAAGCGGAAGGCGTCCGCCTCGCTCATCCCCTCGCGGGACTGCAGCAGCCCCTTGGCGCGTTCGACGAGCTTGCGTGCCTCGAGCCGTCCGTGGAGGTCGTCCACCTCGCGCTCGAGCCCCGAGAGGTCACGGAAGCGACCGGCGGCGATCTCCACCGCCGGCAACAGGTCGTGCTTCTGGAAGGGCTTGACGAGGTAGGCCATCGCCCCGGCGCGTCGGGCCTTCTCGACCAGATCCCGTTGGCTGAAGGCGGTCAGGATCAGGATCGCGGAGAGCCGCTCCTTGGCGATCTCCTCCGCGGCCTGGATCCCGTCCATCACCGGCATCTTCACGTCCAGGATCACCAGGTCGGGCCGCAGTTCACGGGTCAGCCGGACCGCGGAAGCACCGTCGGCGACCTCCGCGACGACATCGAACCCCTCCTCCTGGAGCATCTCCTTGAGGTCGAGGCGGATGAGCGCTTCGTCCTCGGCGATGAGGACGCGCGTGGGGATCTCCTCGCCGTCGATGCCGGTCGCTGACGACCCGCCGTTCGCATCGCTCACGTGGGTTCCCTCCGGCTGGGGTCGGTCTGGAGCTCGAGGAGCCGATCGAGGAGCGCGTCCTGCTCGTCGAGCAGGGCGCTCAGCTCCTGACGGGCGTCCTCCAGCAGTGCGGCATGACGGTCGAGATCGCTGCGGGCGTCGCGTGCTTCCTGGACCGCCCGCGGGTCCTGTGCCACCAACCCTCGGGTGTGGGTCTCCGCCGCGATCGCCTGCAGGTGCGCGACCTGTGCCGCGAGCTCGCGTTCGGTGGCGTGCGCCCGCTCGAGGGCCGATCGGGTCCGCAGCAGCCGCCGGCGCGTCCGCTCGAGCTGCCTGGCTCCAGCCGTGATCGCTGCCTTCGACGCGAGGAACACCTTCGGGCCCGGCGAGCAGGGCACGCCGGTGGGTCGCCAACGCTAGCGCCGGGCGCGGTACCGGACCAAACGACCCACGTTCGTCGGTCCCCGGTACCCCCGGTGGGACTCGAACCCACAAGCCCGCAAGGGCAGACGATTTTGAGTCGTCCCTGTATGCCAATTCCAGCACGGGGGCGAGCGTCGCGGCGTCCGCGCCAGGTCGGCCCGCGAGGTCCGGCAGGATAGCGGTGAGCAGCTCGGTGGGTCGCCGCAGAGTCGCGGCCGTGCGGGATTGCCGTTATGGTGATGGCCAATCATCCCGATCCGAGCGCGCCACAGCTCGCGATCCGATCTCGTCGGCAGCGACCGATGTCGCCCCGGTAGGGCAGCCGGATCTCGTGTTGTGACGCCATGCTGAGCCCGAAAGCACGGGTCGGCACCCGACGCGGAGGTCCATGCAGGTGGCGTTCTTCACCGAGTACCTCGCTGACCCACGAACGCGGGAAGAGCTGTTCGAGCAGACCCTCGAGCACATCTACCTGACGGCCATCCCGATCCTGATCGCGATCGTGATCGGCCTGTTCCTGGGCATCCTGGCCCACCGGTCACCGCAGCTGCGCTCGCCGATCCTGAGCCTGGTGTCGACCTTCCTCACGATCCCATCGCTGGCGCTGTTCGCGCTGCTGATCCCGATCGTCGGTATCGGCGCGACGCCCGCCATCATCGCGCTCACGCTGTACGCCCTCCTGCCGATCGTGCGGAACACGGTCTCCGGGCTCTTCTCGGTCGACAACGCCGTGGTGGAGTCCGCCAAGGGCATGGGGATGAGCGCGACCCTGCGGCTGTGGAAGATCGAGCTCCCCAACGCCTGGCCCGTCATGCTGGCCGGCATCCGGGTCGCCACGCTGTTGACCGTCGGCATCGCGGCCATCGCCGCGTTGGTCGGTGGACCTGGTCTCGGCCAGGAGATCTTCACCGGGATCCGGCGCATCCCCGCCACCGGCTCGCTCGAGTCGCTGCTCGGCGGCACCCTCTTCATCGTCGTTCTGGCGGTGCTGTTCGACCTGTTCTACCTCGCCATCGGCCGTCTGACCATCCCTCGAGGTATCCGTGAGTGACGTGACCAACGCCGACCATCCCCAGGCCCGCCTCGGCGACGAGGCGCACCTCGGCGAGACGATGATCGAGCTCCAGGAGCTCACCAAGCGGTTCCCCGGGCAGGAGACGCCCGCGGTGGATCGCCTGAGCCTGAAGATCCCCAAGGGTGAGATCGTCGTCTTCGTCGGACCGTCGGGCTGCGGCAAGACGACCAGCCTCAAGATGATCAACCGCATCATCGAACCGTCGTCGGGCCACATCATCA
>JAWOCZ010000104.1:0-41653 GCA_046483565.1 Nitriliruptoraceae bacterium | reverse complement strand
GTCAGACTGGGAGGCCGCACGCTGCTGGGGCGCCGGCGCGGAGCTCGGGCGGGATGGCCTGTCCGCTCGACCAGCCCCGGTCCTTCATCGACTCGTGGGGGTACGCGCGCTCGGGTGGACGTTCGCACCGCGGGACCGACATCATGGGGCCGCTCGGGATCCCGGTCCGCGCCATCACGAGCGGCGTCTGGAGCATCAAGAGTCCGGGTGCCAGCGCCGGTCTCTGGGCGATCCTGCGGGCCGACAACGGTGACCACTTCTGGTACCTACACCTCAACAGCCACACGGTCTCCAACGGCGCACGGGTGAGCGCGGGACAGCAGGTCGGCACCAATGGTTCCACCGGCAACGCCGTCGCCGGCGCCGAGCACATCCACTTCGAGTGGCACCCCGGCGGTGGACGCGCGACCAACCCCTACTCGTTGTTGCGTGGGGTCTGCGGCTGACGCTCCGAGTACCACGCGCTCCGCGGCGCACGGTAGGTTCGTGGGTGGTGCCCGGACTCCCCGTTCGTCCCCCTCCCGATGGTGGGACGCGGTCGGGTACGAGGGCGCGCGTGGGTCTCCACGCGGCAACAGTCGATGGTCGTGCGTGACCGGCACAGGTAGGGCGATGAGCGATATCAGCACCACGGAGCGAGAGCGGATCCAGCTGTCCAGCGCGGTGGTCCGGTTCGCCGGGGACTCCGGCGACGGGATGCAGCTGACCGGTGACCGGTTCACCACCCAGACCGCCCTGGCCGGCAACGACCTGGCGACCCTGCCGGACTTCCCGGCGGAGATCCGGGCACCTGCCGGCACCCTGGCGGGGGTGAGCTCCTTCCAGCTCCACTTCTCCGACCAGGACATCCACACCCCGGGCGACGCGCCCGATGTCCTCGTCGCGATGAACCCGGCGGCGCTGCAGAAGCACCTCAGCGCTCTGAAGCCAGGCGGGATCATCATCGTCAACACCGATGCGTTCACCGAGCGCAACCTGCAGAAGGCGGGCTACGACGAGTCCCCCCTGCACGACGGGACGATGACCGACTACCAGCTCCACGAGGTCCCCATCACCGATCTGACGCTGCGCGCTCTGGAGCGTCACATCGACGAGGGACAGCTCAACAAGAAGGAGGCCGAGCGCTGCAAGAACATGCTGGCGCTCGGGCTGGTGTCGTGGATGTACTCCCGGCCGATCGCGGAGACCGAGGACTGGCTGGAGACCAAGTTCGCCGCCAAGCCGGAGATCGCGGACGCGAACGTCACCGCGCTGCGGGCCGGCTGGAACTACGGCGACACCACGGAGGCCTTCGCCTTCACCTACGAGGTCAAGCCGGCCAAGCTGTCGCCCGGCCGCTACCGCAACATCACTGGCAACCAGGCGATGGCCTACGGGCTGGTCGCGGCCAGTGTGCGCAGCGGGTTGCCGCTGTTCTACGGCTCGTACCCGATCACGCCGGCTTCGGACATCCTGCACGAGCTCGCCAAGCTCAAGCACTTCGGCGTGTCGACCTACCAGGCCGAGGACGAGATCGCGGCCATCGGCTCGGTGATCGGCGCGGCGTTCGGGGGCAACCTCGCGGTCACCGCGTCCTCCGGTCCGGGCATCGCGTTGAAGACCGAGGCGATGGGCCTGGCGGTGATCACCGAACTGCCCCTGGTCGTCATCAACGTCCAGCGGGGAGGCCCGTCCACGGGGCTGCCAACCAAGACCGAGCAGTCGGATCTGTTCCAGGTCCTCTTCGGACGCAACGGCGAGGCCCCGCTGCCGGTCGTCGCCGCGTCCTCGCCGGCCGACTGCTTCGATGCGGCGATCGAGGCGGCGCGTATCGCGCTGACCTACCGCACGCCCGTGGTGCTGCTGTCCGACGGCTACCTGGCGAACTCCGCCGAGCCCTGGAGGCTGCCGGCGATCGACGACCTACCGGCCCTGAGCGAGGACTTCTCCTTCACGACCGAGCCCAACACCGAGGATGGCGGCTTCGCCCCCTACCTGCGCGACGAGGAGACGCTGGCCCGCCCGTGGGCGTTGCCCGGGACCCCGGGCCTCGAGCACCGTCTCGGCGGGATCGAGAAGGAGACCGAGACCGGCCACATCAGCTACGACCCTGCGAACCACCACGCCCAGACCGAGATGCGTTACGCCCGGCTGGAACGCATCGGGGCACAGCTCCCACCGCTGGAGGTGGTGGATCCCAGCGGTGAGGCCGACGTGCTGGTGGTCGGTTGGGGGTCGACCAAGGGGCCGCTGCAGGCGGCCTGCCACGACCTGCGGGTGCGCGGCCGGAACGTGGCCCAGGTGCACCTGCAGCACCTGTCGCCCCTGCATCCGGACCTCGCGGACACGTTGCGCTCGTACCGTGTCGTGGTGTGCCCGGAGAACAACATGGGGCAGCTCGCGATGTTGCTGCGGGCCAGGACCCTCGTCGACGTCAAGACCTACGACCGGGTCACCGGTCAACCGTTCGGATCGACCGAGCTCGCCGAGGTGATCGAGCACTTCGGCTGGGGAGAGCAGGCATGACCACCAAGGACGCCAAGCTGACCAAGAAGGACTTCACCTCCGATCGCGAGGTGCGTTGGTGCCCGGGCTGCGGCGACTACGCCATCCTGGCCACGGTGCAGACGTTGCTCGCCGACATGGAGGCGCGGCCCGAGAAGACGGTGTTCGTCTCCGGGATCGGGTGCTCCTCGCGGTTCCCGTACTACATGGACACCTACGGCTTCCACTCGATCCACGGTCGCGCGCCGACCCTGGCGACCGGGCTGGCGATCGCCCGCCCCGACCTCGACATCTGGATCGTGACCGGTGACGGCGATGGGTTGTCCATCGGTGGCAACCACCTGATGCACATCCTGCGCCGCAACGTCAACGTCAACATCCTGCTGTTCAACAACGAGATCTACGGGCTGACGAAGGGGCAGTACTCACCGACCTCGCCGATGGGCTCGGTGCACAAGTCCACACCGATGGGCTCCCTGGACCGGCCCATCAACCCGGTGTCGCTGGCGCTCGGCGCGGAGGCGACCTACGTCGCCCGCTCGATCGACACCGACCGCAAGCACCTCAGCGAGGTACTCCGCGGCGCCTACGAGCATCACGGGTCCTCCTTCGTGGAGATCTACCAGAACTGCAACATCTTCAACGACGGTGCCTTCGCGGCGCTGCGCGAACCCGGCCAGCGGGACCAGAACCAGATCCGGCTCACCAGCGGCGAGCCGATCACCTTCGGGCCCGAGGGCGAGCGGGCGGTGATCGCCGAGCCCGACGGCTCGATGCGGATCGTGCCCACCGAGGAGGCCGGTGACCGCGTGGTGGTCCACGACCCCACGCGCCCGGAGCCGACCACGGCGTTCGCGCTGTCGCGGCTCGCGCCGAGCCCGACGGGGCCTACGCCCATCGGCGTGTTCCGTTCCGTCGACCGGCCGGTGTACGACGACGAACTGCGCGAACAGGTCGCCGCTGCTCGCGAGAGCTACGGCGAGGGCGACCTCGTCGAGCTCCTCGAGGCGGGCAACGTCTGGGACGTGCTCTGACCGACGGGTTCGGTGGCTGGGGCGGGCCGGCCGCCGTGCCGGTCGGCCCTCAGGTGCTGCGGGTCGGTGGACCGTCGTCTGGCTCGCTGTCGACCTCCGGATCGTCGGGTCGTCGGGGCGGGGCGGTGGGGACGAGCAGCACCGTGACGTAGACGACCTGCGCGGCCAGAGCGGCGAACCCCGCCAGCGCCAGGCCCACGGAGGCCGGTAGCGGGATCGCGGTCGGGATGATGGCACCGAGCACCCAGGCCACGGAGAACAGCGTCTCCGATCGGGTGAACGCGGCCCCGCGACGGCCGGCGGGCACGCTGGCCTGCAGCAACCCGTCGAACGCGAGCTTGGCCACCCCCCAGGCGATCCCGGCCGCCCCGGCCAGTGCCGCGGCGGCCAGCAGCCCGAACCACTGTCCGGCGGAGAAGGCGGCGGCGGCGGTCATCGCCAGGGCGGCGAGCACCATCGGTTCCTCACGCACCCGCCGGGCCAGCACGGGGACCAGGCGTGAGGCCACGGCGAAGCCGGCCCCGGCGGCGGCGAGCAGGGCGCCGAAGTCGAGCAGGTCCGCCTCCTCCTGTTGCAGTTCGAAGGCCAGCAGCAGGAGCAGGAAGCCGTTGAACGCGCGGACGCCCGCGGTGGCCAGCTGCGCCAGCCGGACCTCGCGGGGGAGCTGGAGCCGTATCCCGCGCCACGGGTCGCCGGGCATCCGTGCCCTGGCGCCGTCGGGATCCGGCAGGCGTCGTCCGAAGATGGCTGTGCCCAGGGCCGTCAGGGCGGCCAGCGCCAGGGCGCCGTCGGGGCCGAGCACGGCCAGGGCCCCCAGCCCGGCGGCCGCGGCGAGCCCACCCGAGAGCACGCCGATCCACGCCAGACGGGCGTTGGCGGCCACCAGCGCGCGCGGGTTGTCCAGCGCCAGCGGGAGCAGCGCGTTCCGCGTGATGCCGTGCACCCGTGACAGCACCAGCAGCATGAACGCCATCGGGAACAGCCACAGGCTGTCGAGCCGTCCGAGCGTCCCGACGGCGAACAGCGCCCGGCCGAGTGCGGCGGTCACGAGCATGGCACGCGTGGCCACGGGTGTCCGGTCGAGCACGCGACCGAGGAGGGGACCGATGATGGCGAAGGGTGCCACGGTCAGGAGCAGGTACAGCGCCACGTTGCCCCGGGCCTCGGCCGTCGGCACGGAGAAGAACAGGGTGCCGGCCAACCCGATCGCCACCAGGGTGTCGGTCGCGGCTGAGAAGGCCTGCGTGAGCGCGAGGTGGCGGAAGCCGATACCCCCGGTGTCGAACAGGGACCGGACGCCACCGGTCAGCTTGCGTGCGCCGGCGCGCGACGCGCGGGCCAGCGACGCGCCGGCGGTCGCGGGCTCGGGGGTGTCCTCGGCCGCCCAGGCCGCCACACGGTGCCGGCGACGGCTCCTGCGGCTGCCGCCGGGGTGTGTGGGAGAGCCGGGTGGTGGTGTGGTCACACCTCGACGCTACCCCCATCGCTGTGATCTGGGTGAACGGGGCGGACGGCTTGGCGCCGGCCACCCTGGTCTGCCAGGCTGCGGGCTCTCGACACCGCCAGGGGCACAGCGTGGACGACCAGCAGGATGCGGCAGCACACGAGGATCCTCCCGGCCTGGACCTGGCGGCGGTCACCGCCTGGCTCAGGCAACGGACCGACCTCGTGGACCCGGTGACCGCCACCGTCGTGGCCGGTGGACGCTCCAACCTGACCTACGTCCTCGAGGACGGGGACGGCCAGAGGGTCGTCGTCCGCCGCCCGCCGCTGCACGGGGTCCTGCAATCCGCCCATGACGTCGCCCGCGAGCACCGCATCATCACCGCGCTCGAGGACACCGAGGTACCCGTTCCCTCCTGTCTGGGGCTCGAGGAGGACACGGCCGTCACCGGTGCCCCGTTCTACGCGATGCGCTACGTCGACGGGGTCGTCGCTCGCGATACGGCCACGGCCAGCACCGCGCTGAGCGCTGCCGCGCGAGCGGCGAGCGGTCCCGCGATGGTGGACGCGCTGGTGCGCCTCCACGCGGTCGACATCGACCAGGTGGGCCTGGGTGGGCTGGCCCGCCGCGACGGGTACCTGGAGCGGCAGCTACGACGCTGGAGCACCCAACTGGAGAGCGGTCGCACCCGTGATCTGCCGGTGCTCGAAGAGGTCCATCGCCGCCTGGCGGCCGAGGTGCCCGACCAGGGCCCGGCCACCATCGTCCACGGTGACTTCCGGCTCGACAACGTCATCCTCGATCCCGACACCGGCGACGTGCGGGCGGTGCTCGACTGGGAGTTGACGACCCTCGGGGACCCACTGGCCGATCTCGGGCTGTTGCTGGTGTACTGGGCCGAGCCGGGCGAGGAGGAGGTGGCGCTGCCCGACCCCCCGACGCAGACGTCCGGTTTCTGCACCCGCGCCGAGCTCGTGGCGCGTTACGCCGAGCGTTCCGGGCGGGATGTCAGTGACCTGGGCTACTACGTGGCCTTCGGGTCCTGGAAGCTCGCCTGCATCCTCGAAGGTGTGCACGGTCGGTACCGCTCGGGGGCGTACGGCGACGAGGCCGCCGGCTTCGATCAGCTGGGCGACCTGGTCCTGCTCCTCGGCGAACGTGCGCTGGACGGCGTCGCCGCCCTGGGTCGATGAGTCCGACGCCCGCCGGGGACCCGCTCGGTCGTCGCGCGTTGCTCCTCGACTACGGCGGGGTGCTGACCGGGCCGGTCCACCGGTCCTTCGCCCGCTTCGAGCGCCAGCTGGGCATCCCGGCCGGCCGCAGCTTCGAGCTCCTGGTCGCCGCGTCGCGCACCGCCGGTGGGGGGGTGATCGGTGCGCTCGAGCGTGGGGAGATGACGCTGGAGGCGTTCGATGCCTCGTTGCGCGACCTGCTCGAGGAGGCCGGCCATGCACTGGATCCCCAGGTCGAGCTGTTGGCCGGCATGTTCGCGGCGGTGCAACCGGCGGGTCGGCTGTGGGAGCTCGCGGCGACGGTGCGCGGACGGGGGGTGCGCACCGGCCTGCTCTCGAACTCCTGGGGGTATGGCATCTACCCCTTCGACCGACTCGAGCGGCACTTCGACGACCTGGTCCTGTCCGGCCGCGTCGGTCTGCGCAAACCCGATCCGGCGATCTACCGCCTCTCGGCCGAGCGCCTCGGCGTGGAGGTGGAGGCGTGCGTCTTCGTGGACGATCTGGAGCGCAACGTCGAGGTGGCCACCGAGCTCGGGATGGTGGGGGTGCACCACAGCGGTGACGACGATGCGACACGTTCGGCCGTCCTGTCGGCACTGGAGTCCGGGCCCTCGGGCCAGGCGCTCCACGGGCGCCGCCGGTGACGGAGACGAGCCCGCACGTCGAGTAGGGTGGGGGCATGGCTACCACTGACGCATCGGAAGAGCGGCTCGCGCTGTACGTCGACCACGAGAACGTGGCGATCGGTGCACGCGACATCGGCTACCGCTTCGATCCCAAGCCCCTCCTCGAGGCGCTCGCGGAACGGGGACGGCTGATCACCCGGCGGGCCTACGCGGACTGGAACCTGTTCCGTGACGACCGACGGGGCATGGTCGACGCCAACGTCGAACTCATCGAGATCCCACAGCGCTCCGATTCCGTCCGCAAGAACGCCGCGGACATCCAGATGGCCGTGGACGCCATGGAGCTGGCGTTGACCCGGGACTTCGTCTCGACCTTCGTGATCGTCTCGGGAGACTCCGATTTCACGCCGCTGGTGAGCAAGCTGCGGGAGCTGAACAAGCGGGTCATCGGCGTGGGCCTCAAGGGTTCCACCTCGGCGATGCTGCCGCCGGCGTGTGACGAGTTCATCTTCTACGACCGTCTCGAGGGCATCCCCCGCCGGGAGTCCAAGGCCGGCGGGCCGTCGCAGGGCCGCTCCAAGAAGAAGGCCGCCCAGCAGGCGAAGCCCTCGTCGGCCGGCAAGTCCACGGCCGCGCCCGCGGTCACCGAGCCGACGGAGGCCGCGGCCGCCACCTCCTCGCAGAAGCAGGGCCTGCGCAAGCTCGAGCGCGACATCACCCGCACCCTGTCGGGCATCCAGTCGTCGTCGGCCGGCGCGGTGCAAGCGTCCAACCTCAAGCGCGCCCTGCTGCGCAAGGACCCCACCTTCAACGAGGGCGACTTCGGGTTCCGTGGTTTCCGGGAGCTCCTGCGCCACCTCGCCGACAACGGCGTGATCACCCTGACCGATGGTCCGGCACCCGGTGACCCGGAGGTGGATTTCCCCTCCGCCCCGCGGGACGAGGATGCGGCCTTCCAGCTGCTGCGTGACACGGTCAAGGAGCTGATGGTCGAGCTCGGCGGCGATCCGCCGCTGTCCGGACTCAAGGACCAGCTCCGCAAGCGGCAGCCCGACTTCTCCGAGAAGGACCTCGGGTACTCCGGCTTCCTCCAGTTCTGCAAGGCGGCGGTCACCAAGGACGTCGTCGAGATGGACTGGGAGGAGGAGGACGCCGAGTACTACCTCTACGTCGAAGAGGGCGGCAAGGCGTCCTGACTCGCGCGAACACCTCGGTGAGCACGCGCCGACCGGGCCAGGTCGGGTTGCGATGACCGGCAGCGCGACGAACGGTCGGTTCCCCGACCGCGCTCGTTGCCTCTACGGTCGTCGATGACGGGTGAGGGAGATGCTGTGTACCGCAGGTTGTCGGAGAGCTCAGGGAACGTCCTCGCCTACGATCTCGAGGTCGAGCTGACGTCGGAGGATGTCGAAGGCATCCACGCCGAGTTGGCGGCGGCCATCGAGGAGCACGACGCCGTCCGCCTACTGGTGATGGCTGACCGCCTGCAGGCCATCGAGCCCGCTGCGGTGTGGCGGGAGCTCAGGATGACCCCCGACCTCCTCGCTCACGTCGAGCGGTTGGCCGTGGTCGGCGACGAGCGTTGGCATGCCTGGGTCGAGACGCTGTCGGACACCCTCGCCGAGGCCGAGAGCTTCGAGCCCGACGCCCTCGCAACGGCCCTGGAGTGGGTGGGCGCGGAAGCGGGCACCTCCTAGCCGGGGACCTGTCGACGATGGTCGGTCGGGCAGCGGACCGTGGCGCGCACGCGCGCCCTGGTCGCGATCCCGTCGTGGCGTGGAACGTTCCGAGCGCCGTCTGAGCGTTGGTGTCACCTGTGGTGTCCGAACGTCCCGGCCACCGACCTCCGCCCGGTCGCCGGTCCTGCAACGATGGATATGGGCAAGGGGGCCGATCGCCGATCGAGGAGTTGGTAGTGGCTACGCGCGAGCACGATGAGCCGGATCGAGACGCGGGCGAGGGTGGGTCGCAGGACACCGGGATGTACCTGCGCTTCGCTGCGATGATCCCTCACCACTCGTTGGCGATCACCCGCTCCGAGCGCTTCGAGAACGACGACGTGCGCGTCTGTGAGCTCGCCGTGGCGATCAGTGAGGCACAACGCCGGGAGATCTTCGAGATGGACTGGTTGATCGAGGACATCGAGGAGAACGGGGTCGCCGAGACCGTCGAGGAGGCGCAGGCCCGGCCGATCCCTGACTACCAGGTGGATGCCGTACGCGACTGCCCCACCGGCTGAGCCGGCAGGGCCGCTGGCAAGGCGGTCGGTAGTGGCTCGGGCCGGTGACAGGCTCATCGTCCATGGTGCCACCGACCGCCGAGCCCTAGGCTGGCCGTCATCGCCCGCCGGCACAGGGAGGCCACGATGTCAGACGCACCCAACGGCGACCCGGTTGCCCGCTCGGGGATGCCTCCGGCTGGGGACAGCTCGGCGACCGCGCTCGAACACGTCGCCGAGGAGGACACCCGCGATGCGATCGCGGAGCCGGCCCGGCTCATCCGCATCGCCTCGACGGTCCAGACCCTGCTGACGGAGGTGCAGACGACGGAGCTCGACGAAGCCGCCCGGCTGCGCCTCACGGAGATCCATAACCGCACCGTCGACGATCTGCGCTCGGTGGTCTCCGGTGACCTCGGATCGGAGCTCGACGAGCTGAGCCTCGAGCCCGGGGACGGCACCCCGACGGGGGCGGAACTGCGCGTGATGCAGGCCCAGCTGTCGGGCTGGCTGCAGGGGCTGTTCCACGGCATCCAGGCCTCCATCGCCACGCAGCAGCTGGCAGCCCAGCAGCAGTTGGCACGGATGCGCGAGCAGCCGGGCGCACGGGAGCCGGAGGAACCGCTGGGCCACCGGTACCTGTGAACACCAGGAACGCCTCGAGCCCAGCTGCGGTCACCGCACGACCCTGACGGCGAGCGAGCAGGCGGTGATCGCACGTGCGAACGGACTCCGTGCGGTTGCCGCCAGGGTCGAGGAACGGACACCGGTCGAGCGCGATCGCTTCGCTGATCTCGCTCAGCCCCGCAGGTCCATTGCGACGTCCAGACGAGCAGCGGAGTGGGTCAGCCAGCCCAGCGAGATCACGTCGACCCCGGTCCTGGCCACGGCTGCTGCACGTTCGGGGGTGATGCCCCCGGAGGCCTCGGTGACGGCACGACCGGCCACGAGGGTGACGGCCTCGTGGAGCTCGTCGTCGTCGAGGTTGTCCAGCAGGATCGAATCGGCCCCGGCTGCCAGGGCCTCGTGCACCTGCTCGAGGTGGTCGACCTCCACCTCGACGTGGACGGTGTGCCCGACCTGCGCCCGGACCGCGGCGACCGCGGGCCCGATGCCACCGGAGGCGACGAGATGGTTGTCCTTGAGCATCACCGCGTCGAACAACCCGAACCGGTGGTTGTGGCCGCCGCCGCACCGGACGGCGTGCTTCTCGAGCGCCCGGAGTCCGGGGGTCGTCTTGCGGGTGTCGATGATCCGGGCACCGGTGCCGGCGACGGTGTCCACCACCGCGCGGGTCGCCGTGGCGATGCCGCTGGCGTGGCCGAGGAGGTTCAGCGCCGCCCGCTCCCCGGTCAGCAGCGCGCGGGTCGGCCCCTGCACCCGGGCGAGCAGCGTGCCTGCGTCCACCCGGTCGCCATCCGACACCTCGGGGGTGGTCGTGACCTCGTCGTCGAGCACGGGGAACACCGCCAGCGCCACTGCCAGCCCGGCGATCGTGCCCGCCTGCCGGGCGACGATCTCGGCGACACCCCGGGCCTGCCCGCCGATGGCCGCGTCGGTGGTCACATCCCCGGCGAGCCCGAGGTCCTCGGCCAGCGTGCGCCGGACCAGCTCGTCGACGAGGTGGCCGGGCAGCGGCACGATCACGGTGCTCCCCGACCCGGCACGGCTGGTGCCAGCGGCATCGAGGTGGTCGCGGCCAACGCGACCCGCGGGCCGATGGTGGCCGCGGTCGCGGCATCCACCACCGTCGAGCGGGCCTGGGTCGGATCGGTGGTCGGGTAGTCCCGCCGGTGGTGTGCGCCGCGGGACTCGGTCCGCGCGAGAGCGGTACGCAGCACCACCTCCGCGAGCACCACCAGGTTGCGGCCGTCTCCGCCGCCGCTCAGCCGCGGCAGCAGCCCGACCAGCCGCTCCAGGCCGGTCTGCAGGTCCTCGGCGTCGCGGATCGGTCCGGCGTGCTCCCACATCAGCGTGCGCAGCGCCGCCAGCGCCGCCGGGTCGTCGGTGGTGGGCAGCGCCAGGTCCGCCGGGCGTCGGGGGGTTCGGGCGTGGCCGAGGTCGGCGACCACGCGGGTGTCGGCATCGAGCACGCCGGCGACCCGTCGCGCCACCACCATCGCCTCGAGGAGGGAGTTGCTGGCCAGCCGGTTGGCTCCGTGGAGGCCGGTCGAGGCCACCTCGCCGCAGGCGAACAACCCCGGCAGCGACGTCCGGCCGTCGAGGTCGGTGGCGATCCCCCCCATGGCGTAGTGCTGGGCCGGCGTGACCGGCAGCGGCGCCAGCGGGTCGAGCCCGGCGGCCCGGGCCAGGCCGACCACCGTGGGGAAGCGGCGTTCGATGTCGGGGCCGAGATGGGTCGCATCCAGCCACACCGGTCCTCGCTGGCTGGCCGCGAAGTTGGCGCGGGCAACGACGTCGCGTGGGGCGAGCTCCGCGTCCGGGTGGAGCTCGGCGAGGAAACGCCGGCCCTGGTGGTCGTGGAGCACCGCGCCGGCACCCCGAAGTGCCTCGGTGACCAACGGGAGCGGGTCCGCGCCGGTGGCCAGCGCCGTGGGGTGGAACTGCACGAACTCCGGATCCCGGACGGTGACCCCGGCCCGCAGCGCCATCGCGACCCCGTCCCCGGTGGCGATCGCCGGGTTGGTGGTACGCGCGTACAGGTGGCCGAGACCGCCGGTGGCGAGCACCACCGACCGGGTGCTCAGCACCTCGAGCCGACCGTGCCGCTCGATCGCGAGCCCGGTCACCCGGCCGCCGTCGTGGAGCAGGTCCACGGCACGGGCGTCGGTGACCACGGTGATGTCGTCGCGGGTCTGGATCGCTGCTCGCAGGCGTGCCATCACCGCCGCGCCGGTGGCGTCTCCGGCGGCATGGACGATGCGGTGGCGGCGGTGGCCGGCCTCCCGACCCAGCGCGAGGTCCGCGCCGTCACGGTCGAAGGGCACCGCCAGGGCGTCCAGCCAGCCGATGCGTTCCGCCGCTCCGGCCGCGACCGCGCGGGCCACCTCGGCGTCGGCGAGTCCCGCGCTGACCGCCACGGTGTCAGCGGCGTGGGTCGCTGGATCGTCGTCCGCGCCGATCGCCGCGGCGATCCCTCCCTGGGCCCACCCGCTGGCGCCGTCACCGAGCGCCGTGCGGGTCACCAGGGTGCAGTGTCCGAGCTCGAGGGCGACGGTGAGCCCGGCCAGGCCGGATCCGACGACCACGGCCCGGTGGTCGCCGTGGGCTGCGGTGGGGGCACTCACGTGACGGCCAGCATGGCTTCGACCGCACGGCGGGCACGGGCGGCGGTGTCGGCGTCGACGACCACCTCGTGGGTCATGGTCTCCAGCGACGTACGGAGGTTCTGGATCGTGATCCGCTTCATGTGGGGACACATGTTGCAGGGTCGGATGAAGTCGGTGTCGGGGGCGTCGGCGGCCACGTTGTCGGCCATCGAGCACTCCGTGATCATCGCCACCGAGGCGGGCTGGTGGTCCCGGACCCAGTCGTGCATGAGCTTGGTGGAACCGACCACGTCCGCGGCGGCGAGCACGTCCGGGGGACACTCGGGGTGGGCCAGCACCGCGACCCCGTCGTGCAGCGCACGCAGCTCGTCGACCTCGGCGCCGGTGAAACGCTCGTGGACCTCGCACGCTCCGTCGTGGACCACCACCTCGATGTCGGGGACCTGCGAGGCGACCCAGCTCCCGAGGTAGCGGTCGGGGATGAAGATGACCTTGTCCGTGCCCAGGGACCGGACCACCTCGACGGCGTTGGAGGAGGTGCAGGTGATGTCGGAAGCGGCCTTGACCGCGGCCGAGGTGTTGACGTAGGTCACCACCGGGGCGCCGGGGTGGCGGCGGCGCAGCTCGGCGATGTCGTCGGGGGTGATCGACTCCGCCAGCGAGCACCCGGCCTTGAGGTCGGGGATCAGGACCGTGCGGTCGGGGGAGAGGATCTTGGCGGTCTCGGCCATGAAGTGCACCCCGGCCATGACGATCACCGACGCGTCGGTCTCGGCGGCCATGCGTGCCAACTGGAGCGAGTCCCCGGACAGATCTGCGACCCCGTGGAAGATGTCGGGTGTCATGTAGTTGTGCGCCAGCACGATCGCATCGCGCTCACGCTTGAGCCGTTCGATGTCGTCGATGATCGGCTCGACGATGTGGCGCTCGACGTCGGGCAGGATGCCCTCGAGGCGGTTGGTGGGCAGGACCGGCAGCGTGGGCCGCGCGGGTGCGGTGGCGGACATCGTGGGCTCCCTGACCGATTATGCTCTGGCTGAGCATAACGGGAAGGTTACCAACCGGTGCGAGCGGCCGCCAACCGCTCTCAGCGGTAGGGCTGGCCGAGTCCCGGGCGGGGCCGCTCCAGCTGCACCTCGGGGCGGTAGCGGAACAGCTGGGCCGGACGACCCGCGCCGGTGCGGGTCTCGCCGGTGCCTTCGACCAGGCCGGAGCCCAGCACGAGACGGCGGAAGTTCTGCTTGTGCAGCCCGACGCCCGAGAGCGCCTCCACGGTGCGCTGGAGCTCGAGCAGGGTGAAGGGCTCGCTGACCAACTCGAAGACGATCGGGCGGTAGGTGAGCTTGCCGCGGATCCGTCCGATGGCGGTGGCCAGGATGCGCCGGTGGTCGGCACGCATCGTTCGACCCGCTCCCGGCTCGGTCGGGCTGGCATGGTCGTCGTGCGCACGTTCGGCGACCAGGCCGACGCCGTACAGCAGCTCGTAGCGCTCCAGGGCCCGGATGCCGTCCCAGGGCGGTCCGAAGGTGATCGCGATCCGGTGACGGCGCTGGTGGTCCGCCCCCGCCCACGCCGCCAGGCGTGCCTGCAGCTCGTCCACCGCAGCCGGGCGGCCGTCACGGTGGTCCTCCCAGGGCAGGAACTCGTGGACGTCCGCCCAGCGGGTGCCCGAGGCTGCCGCCGTCTCGTGGACCAGCGCGAGGTAACCCACGCTCAGCCGGCGCATCCGGGCGGCGTCGGGTGCCCGGTCCCGATCGCCGAAGGTGTAGAGCTGCTCCACGTAGCCGAGGTCCAGACCGGTCTGCTCCCGGACGTAGCGTCTGAGCCCGCGCTCCAGCGTCTCGTCGTGGTCCACGTCCAGAGGGCCCGACGGCAGTGCCGGCAGCGCGCCCGACTCCTCGGTCACCAACACACGTGGGGTGTCATCGGTCACCGCCAGGACCACGGCGTCGAGGGAGACCGCCAGCTCGCGGCCGCTCACGAGGACCTGCCGGCGAGATGTCGACCGATCCAGCGGGCGATCGCCGCCTCGTCGGTCGGGGTGTCAAGCGTCGGACGCGCGGCGGTGACCACCTCGGCACCGATGCGGTCGATGCGGCGGTCCATCAGCGCGCCGGCGAAGCGGGGCCTGAACTCCGGATGGCCCTGGAAGCCGAGCAGCGACCCGACCTTGAAGGCCGCGATCGGGGCGTGCTCGCTGGTCGCGAGGAGCTCGGCGCCCGGCGGCAGCGTCAGTACCTGGTCCTGGTGGCTCAGCAGGAGCCGGAAGCGCTCGGGGACCTCGGGTGACCTGGCGGCGTCGGTGACCTCGGCCGTGTGGACCCCCACGCCCCAACCGTGTGCCGCCCGGTCGACGTGGCCTCCCATCACGTGCGCGATCAGCTGGTGTCCGAAGCAGATCCCCACGGCCGGGGTCCGGGCCTCGTGGGCACGTCGGAGGAAGTCGCCGAGGGCGAGGACCCAGGGTGCTGCGACCACGGCGTCCAGGCGCGAGCCGGTCACCAGGTAGGCGTCGAAGGCCTCGAGGCTCGGCAGCGACGCCCCACCGATCAGGTCGATCCGCGTCAGGTCGAGGTGCGGTGCGTGCTGGGCGAACAAACGGACGAACATCTCACCGTAGTCGCCGTCGATCGCCCGCAGGTCCGGGTCGGTGTGGTCGCACTCGAGCAGGCCGACCCGGACCCGCCCCGGGCCGTCAGCGCGCGGCGATCCGTCGACCACTGGCACCGGTCGGATGTCCGTCAGCTACCGAGACCCGGCTTGTTGACCTCGTCGATCAGGCCGTACTCGAGCGCTTCGGCGGCGGTCATCCACTTGTCGCGGTCGGTGTCCTTCTGGATCGTCTCCAGATCCTGTCCCGTGCGTTCTGCCAGGATCTCGTTGATCCGCTCCCGGATCCAGACGATGTTCTTGGCCTGGATCTCGATGTCCTTGGCGGTCCCGCGCGCTCCACCGAGGGGCTGGTGGATCATGATCCGTGCGTTCTCGCTCGCCGACCGGGTGCCGGTGCGGGTCGCCAGCAGGAAGGCACCGGCCGAGGCCGCCAGACCGATGCAACGCACGTTCACCTTGCTCTTGAGCAGTCGCATCGCGTCGTAGATGGCGAACATGCCGGTGATGATGCCGCCGGGGGAGTTGATGTAGAGCGTGATGTCCTCGTCGCCCTCGGCGTCGAGTGCCAGCAACTGCGCGATGAGCTGGTCGGCGACGTCGTCCTCGAGGGGCCCCTTGAGGAAGAGGATGCGCGACTCGAACAGTGTGTCGAAGGCGCGGCGTGAGCCACCCAGCAGCTTCTCGATCTCCTCGGCCACGGACCGTCCTTCTCGTCGGGATGGTGACGTCTGCCGTCACGGGCGCCGATGGTAGCGATGGGTCGCGGTCGGCCCGCGAGCCTGCGTCGCGGGCGCTCAGGCACCGGGCGAGGTTCGCGAACTCGGGACCGGTCACCGCGGTTCGGCCCTTGACCGTGCGCGGGTCGCGCAGCACACTCACGCGACCAACGCACGCCGGTGTGCGGCAACGCGGAACCTGATCCGGTGTCGGAACGCCCGTCCGGGCGATGTCCACCACCGCGACGGGAGGAGGGAGCTCCGTGAGCGAGACCGAGGTCGGCACCAAGAACAGCCGGCGATCGAGCGGGTCACGCACCCTGTCGCGGGGGCTGTCGCTGCTGAACGCTCTGGGGGAGCACAACGACGGGGCGACCGTCTCCGGCCTCGCGGAGAGCACCGGACTCGATCGCGCCGTGCTGTACCGCCTCCTCGACACCCTGGTCGCCGAGGGCTTCGTGACCCGGGATGCGGAGACCCGGCGCTACCGCCTGGGACTGTCGATGCTGGAGCTCGGGGTGCGTGCCGCCCAGGGCCTGGAGGTGCGTCGCCTCGCCGGTCCACCGCTGCGGTCGTTGTCCGACGACACCGGGGAGACCGCCTGCCTGGCGGTCCGTGACCGTGACGACCTCGTGGTCGTGGAGGTGATCGAGCCCGGCGACCGCTTCGTCCAGGTCAACTACCGGGTGGGCTTCCGCCACGGGCTGGGAGTGGCGGCACACGGCAAGGCGCTGCTGGCGTTCCTGCCGGAGGGTGCCCGCAACCCCGACCTGCAGTCGGTCCGCCAACGTGGGGTCGCCTACACGCGCGACGAGCTGGAGCCCGGTGCTTCCGGTGTGGCCGCACCCGTCTTCGATCACACGGGCAAGGCCGTCGCCGCGGTCGGTATCGTGGCACCCACGGCCCGGCTCCCGGAGCCGGAGACCATCGCGCTGCGCGTGCTGCGGTCCGCGCGGGAGATCTCGGAGCGGCTCGGTTGGCGGCCGCGGAGGGCGACCTGATCGTGACTGACACCACCGGTACACCGACGCCTCAGGACGTGGAAGCGGCGACCACGGAGCTCCTCGCGGCGTTGACCTACGGACAGCTCCGCGCGATCGAGGCGGCGGCGCGCCTGATCGCGGTCGCCCCCGATGCCGAGACCGCGGCCGGTGCCGCGGAGGTCGTCGGGTACGAGCTCGACGCCTACCGGGCGCTGCTGGCCGATCTCGAGACCCGGTCGTCGTCGCCGGCCGCGCTCATGGACGGCATGAAGCCCCACTTCGATGCCTACTTCGACCGAGCACCACTGGGGGACTGGTTCGGGACCAGCGTCTTCTTCGCGCTCGGGCTGCCGATCGCCGCGGACTTCGCCCAGGCGATCGCACCGGTCCTGGACCGTTCGACGGCTGACCTCGTCACCGACGCCATCGGCGGTCGTGAGGAGCAGGAGGCCTCAGCCGTGGAGCAGCTGAAGGCACAGCTCGTGGATGACGAGGCGGTGGAGCGGGCCCGTCGTCTCGCCGGTGATCTGCTCGGCCGGGCGCTGACCAGCTACCAGGAGGCGATGGGGTCCACGGACGCGCTCAGGCTGCTGTTCGCCGAGGCCGCCGCCAACGAGGGCACCAGCGCGGAGTCGCAGGTCAAGCGCCTCGCGATGGAGGTGTTGACCGGTCACCGTCGACGCACGGTCGCCCTCGGCCTCGAGGACCTCGACGAGGGCTGATACGAGGCGTCGACGAGCGCTGTTGCGGGGCAGGTCGAACCTCGCCCCCACGACCTCCGTACAGGGCCTTGGGGTCGATGGGTCGTTCCCGGCTGGCTAGGTTCGAGGCATCTCGCCGACGACCGGATCATCGTGCCGACCCAGCATCCGCTCCGCCCGCTGCGGCCGCAGCTGCCGGCGGGACTCCAGTACGAAGTGAACCTGTTGCACGGCGTCCTCCAGGACGCCCTCGCCGAGTGCGAGGGACAGGGCTTCGTCGACACGTTCACCTGGCTGCGTGATGCGGCGATCCGGCAGCGCACGCTCACCGAGCGGAGCATCGACGAGCTCCTGATAGAGGTCGGTGCGCTCGATCCGGAGGTCTGCCGCAAGGTCGCCTACGCGTTGACCGCACACTGCCTGCTGCTGAACATCGCCGAGGACCGTCAACGCATCAAGACGACGCGTATGAAGAACCGGGCCGGGCAGGTCGACGGGGAGGGCATCATCGCCGGTGTCAGCGAGACGACCTCGCTGATCGGCAAGCACGACACGCGCCGGCTGGTCGGGCGCCTTCGGATCCACCCGGTGTTCACCGCCCATCCGACCGAGGCCCGGCGACGGTCGGTCACGCGCATCCTCAGCCGGGTCGCGGCCGAGTTGAAGCGCTTCGACGAGATCGAGGTGGACGACGGCCTGATCCAGGACGTCCGTCGTCGACTGGTCGAGGAGGTGACCAACCTGTGGCGGACCTCGCCCTTCCGCCCGAACCGGCCCCAGCCGGTCGACGAGGTCGAGCGGGTGATCGCGGTGCTCGGGCGCCAGGTGTTCCACGTGGTCGCCGACGTGTACCGCGAGGTCGACCGGGCCCTGGATCCCACGCTCGTCGGTGGCCGGGAGCCGCTGGTCGGCGCGTTCATACGGTACGGGAGCTGGGTCGGGGGTGATCGCGACGGCAACCCGTTCGTGACCGCGGACGTGACCCGTGAGACCGGTCGTCGCCACGCCGACGAGGCGCTCGCTCGGCTCGAGGAGCAGACCCGGGCAGTGGCACTCAGCCTCACCGCTGATCCGGCGAGCGGGGCCCCGATCACCGCCGAGCTCTCGGCCGACCTGGAAGCCGACCGCCAACGTTGGCCGGACGTTGCCGCTGAGCTCGAACGGATCGCCCCTGAGCAGCCCTACCGGCACCTGCTGGAGTTCGCCGCCGACCGGCTGGCCGCGACGCGTGCCGGCGGCCAGGACGGCTACGACGGGCCGGAGACGTTCATCGCGCAGTTGGACCACATCCAACGTTCCCTGCTCGAAGGTGGCAACCCGCGGCTGGCCTACGGGGTGATCCAGGATCTGCGGTGGCGGGCGGAGAGCTTCGGGTTCCACCTCGCCTCCCTGGAGGTACGCCAGCACTCGGCGGTCCACGAGCGGGTCCTCGAGGACCTGCAGGCAGGGTTGGCCGGGGACGTCGCCGCGCTCGCCCGGATCGTGCAGGACGGATGGCCCGAGGGCACCGAGCCGACCACCGACGAAGCCCGTGAGGCGCTGGACACGGTCCGGGCGATGGACGAGCTCCAGCAGGCCTACGGATCCGAGGCCTGCTACCGCTACATCATCTCCTTCACCACGACCGCGGCCGACATCCTGGCGGTGCGTGCCCTGGCCCGGGCAGCACTCTCCCCCGAGCGATACGCCGCGTTCCGTCTGCGCGTCGTGCCGCTGTTCGAGACCAGGGCCGATCTGGAGCGGGCTCCCGCGGTGCTGGAGGAACTGCTCGCGGCACCCGGTGAGCGGGAACGGCTGGAGGCAGCCGGGCGCGAACTGGAGGTGATGATCGGCTACTCGGACTCCGCCAAGGACGCCGGTCTGCTGGCGGCACACGTCGCCCTGCACCAGCTCCAGGGTCGGCTGGCCCGCTGGGCACGGGAGCGGGATATCGAGCTCACCTTCTTCCACGGCCGCGGTGGATCGATGGGGCGCGGTGGTGGTCCCCTCAACCGGGCGATCCGTGGGCAGGGCGGGGGATCGGTCGACGGTCGCTTCAAGGTCACCGAGCAGGGCGAGGTCATCTTCGCGCGCTACCGGTCCGTCAACACCGGCCGGCGACACCTCGAGCGCACGGTCAACGCGGTGCTGGCGACCTCGACGTCGCATGCCGAGGCACGGGCCTGGGCGCAGGAGGAGAGGTTCGCCGAGGTCGCCGACCAGATGGCCACTGCCAGCGAGCGTCGGTTCCGGGAGCTGCTCGACGCGGAGGGGTTCGCCGAGTTCTTCATGCTGGCAACCCCCTACGACGAGATCGGTCAGCTCGCGATCGGGTCGCGGCCGGCGCATCGCACCAAGGCCCGTGATCTCGCATCGCTGCGGGCGATCCCGTGGGTGTTCGCCTGGTCCCAGAGCCGGGTCAACCTCACCGGCTGGTACGGCATGGGCACCGGCCTGGCCGCGGTCGGTCGGCAGGAGGGGGGCCTCGATCAGCTACGGGCCATGCGGCGCGATTGGCCCTTCTTCCAGCCGGTGCTCGAGATGGCCGAGATGAGCCTGGCCAAGGCCGACAAGCTGCTCGGACGCTACGCGCTGGAGCTCGGTCGCAACGAGGCGTTGGCGACCGCGATCATGGAGGAGTGGGAGCTGACCGAGGAGTGGCTGCTCAAGGTCACCGGCCAGGAGCGGCTGCTGGAACGCCAGCCGGCGCTCAGAGCGGCCGTCAGCCTCCGCCGTCCCGACATCGACGCCCTGTCGCTGTTGCAGCTCGCGACCCTGTCACGGCTGCGGACGCAGGAGGAACCCGATCCTCTCGATCAGCTGGTCGTCAAGACCACCGTGGCCGGGCTCTCGGCCGGGTTGCAGAACACCGGCTGACGCCGTGTCGTCCCACCCCCCGGACGGGCCGTTCGGCGCTCAGGCGCTGCGGCCGATCGGGCCCTGCCCCTCACGGTGTCGGTCCGGGTCGACGGTGCGCTCGGCCAGGGTCTGCTGGACCGTGAGCGAGTTGGTGACCAGCTCACCGAAGCCCTCGGGGTCGGCGATCAACCAGGAATGCCCCGCCTGCTGGATGATGTCGCCGGGGGCGCCCGCGGCATCGCACATGGCGAGGAACGTCGCCTCGGGCACGACCTGGTCCTCCGAGCCCCACAGGATCGACACGGGCAGGCCCTGTTCCGCCAGGGTGGTCAGCTCGGTGCGCAGATCGGCGGTGCGTGCCAGGTCCGCAGCCCGCCGCATCGCGCCTGGGTTGGCGAGCGCGTTGCCCACCAGGTCGCGGACGACGACCGGCAGGACCTTGCGGTAGTCGCGGCGCCGGAACTCACCCGGCATGCGCAGGCCCCAGTCCCACAGGGGCCGGTCGGCGAGGCTCCGCTCGCCCTTGCGAGACTCCTTCCAGACCGAGCCCCCGACGGAGTTGACCAGTACCAGCGCCTTGATGCGCTCCGGCGCTTCCCACGCGGTCGCCGTGGCGACCGCGCCGCCGAAGGAGTGACCGATCAACGTCACCGGCTCGCGGAGGTCGATCTCGTCGAGGAGTTCGAGCACCCAGTCGGCCAGCCTCGGGAAGGTGTACTCGCCATCCAGTGGGTCGCTCCGCCCGAAGCCGGGTAGCGCCGGAGCGATCACCCGTGAGCCGGTGGCGGCGATCAACGGGAACGCCTGGGCGTAGGAGCGGGCGGTGAGCCCCCAGCCGTGCAGGAACACCACCGCCGGGCCTTCGCCAGCGTCGCCGTAGGCCACGGTGCGCCCGCCGATGGTGGTGCGGTGCCAGCGCAGACCGGCATCGGGTCGCGCTGCCACGTCGGCCTCCCTCATCGCCGGCTGACGGGGATGCCACCCGGACCGCCAGGCGCCGAGCGCATCCCACGTGCGCGGCACCGGGTGTCACCCGGTACCGCGCACGCAGTCTATCCGGGCTGTCGCCGTCGTCGCGGGGTGATCGGCCCGGCTGACCGGACCGCGTGGTGCCGAGCCGGCAACGCGGCCGCGCAAGGCGACGGCGCATCAGTGCTCGCGAGCACCGATCCCCGGTAGCGGCAGCGAGGTGGTGGCCACCAACTCCCGCAGGCCGGCGGCCAACCGGCGGGTGGTCGGACCGGGTGTGCCGTCGCCGATCGGCCGTCCCTGGAGGGCGACCAGCGGCTGCACCCCACGGACCGCTGAGGTCAGCAGGGCCTCGGCAGCGCTCCTGAGCTCGGTGCGGTCCATCACGCGCTCTTCGACGACCAGACCCAGTGCCGTGGCGAGCTGCAGGACGGCCGCTCGGGTGATGCCGGGAAGCACCTGCGCGGTGACCGGCGCGGTGACCAGGGTGCTCCCGCTGACGGCGAAGAGGTTGGCCGTCGCGGCCTCGAGGGGACGCCCGGCGGCATCGCACAGCAGGGCGTCGCTGGCTCCGTGCCGTCGGGCCTCGCGCCCCGCCGTCAGGGCCACCAGGTACGAGGTGGTCTTCCAGGCGCCCAGCGGATGGTGGAACTCGACGAGGTGGCCGGAGGCGGGCGGCAGCGGTGGAGCGCCGGCGGCCCGCGTGCGCTGGGCCGTGACGACCACGGTCGCCGGACCCGCGCTCCGGCCGGGGAAGGGACTCGCGAGCTCCACGGGGCCGGCCGAGCAGGTGATGCGAACGACCAGGTCCGCACCGAGGTGGGCGTTGGCCTCGACCACGGCGCCAACGGCCTCGATCAACGCTTGCGGCGCCACGTGCAGTCCGATGCCGACGGCCCCCGTCTGCAGCCGTTCCAGGTGCGCTGCGAGCCGGAAGGTGCGGCCCTGACGCACGCGCAGGGTCTCGAAGACACCCTCACCGGATCGGAAGCCGCGGTCCAGCGCGCTGATGGTGGCCAGGTGCGCCGGGAGCAGCCGACCGTCGACCCAGACCATCGGCGCCATCTGCGGGTTCATGGCCGCAGCCTGCCCGTCGCCAGGTGGCCGGCGGGGGGCCGCCCACGTTCCGGGGCGCGATCCGCGACCCGCGTCGCGCGGACGGCCCGCAGGAACGCCGCCGCCTTGTCCAACGTCTCCGCGTGCTCGCCCATCGGGTCCGAGTCGGCCACGATGCCGCCACCGGCACCGTGATCGACGACCCCATCGCGGCCGAGGACGGCGGTGCGGATGGCGACCGAGAGCCGGGCGTGACCGGGCGCCAGGAACCCGATGCCGCCGCAGTACCAGCCGCGCCGGACCCGCTCCAGGCGTTCGATCAGCGCCATGGCGGCGATCTTCGGCGCTCCGGTGATCGAGCCACACGGGAAGGTGGCGCGCAACAGGTCGCCGTAGCCCGTTCCCGGTCGCAGCTCGCCCCGGATCGTCGAGACGAGGTGCCAGACCGTGGGATGCTCCTCGACCCGGGTCAGCTCGGGCACCCGCACCGTCCCGGGACGGCACACCCGGCCGAGGTCGTTGCGCTCGAGATCGACGACCATCACGTTCTCGGCGCGGTCCTTGGCGGCCGTGGCCAGATCGTCAGCGAGCGCGGCGTCCAGGGCGGCGTCCCGGGCACGTGGCCGGGTGCCCTTGATCGGCCGGGTGGTCACCGTGGGGCCGTCCACCGACAGGAAGGTCTCCGGGGAGATGGAGGCCACGCCGATGTCGGGCAGCGCCGCCCCGAACGCGGCCGGCGACGCCGCGCGCAGGGCGCGGTAGAGGTCGTGGACGTCCCCGGGCCAGTGGGCGGAGAGGCGTTGCGCCAGGTTCACCTGGAAGACCGCGCCCGCCCCGATCGCTGCGAGGATCGCCTCCACCGCGGTGAGGTGGTCCTCGCGGGGCAGGCTCGTCCAGGCGACCTGGGGACCGAGCACGACCGGGTCCGGCGGGCGGGTCCGGTCATGGGCGCGTGTCGCTCGCGCGAGGGTGTCACGCACCTCCTGGAAGCGTGCGCGCGCTCGCTGCTCGGGTGTCCGCGCCCACGTCAGGCTCCTCGGCAGTGGTCGCGCGAGCAGCAGCGCCCGGTCCCGTCCCGGTGTGATCGCGCAGACCACCTCGGCGATCCTGAGCGAGAGGTGGGCGCCGACCCGGTCGGCGGTTGCGAGGTCGGGTAGTCGCTCGACACGGCGTCCCAGGTCGTAGGACAGCGCACCGACCAGCCCGCCGGACAGTGCCGGCAGGCCCTCCTCGACGCTGGCGTCGGGGTGCGCACCGAGCTCGGTGCACAGCCGATCGATGGCGGCGAAGGGGTCGGGCCCGAGGTCGCGCACGGCCCGGCCGTCAGCCAGCAGGGCGCTGCGCCGTCCATCGTCCACCAGGCGCCAGGGCCCGTGCGGCACGAGGTAGTGCCAACCGGCATGGTCGCCGCTCTCGAGGAGATCGACCGGGTCCAGCGCCCGCACGCAGGCCTGGAGGTCGACCCGGCCGTGGACGTCCCGCGGGACCGTGACCTCGTCGAGGACCAGTACCCCGGATCCTGGCGCAGCGCCATCGCCCCGCGTCGCGGTCATGTGCTGGGCGGGACGCCGTACTTCCGCCGGAACGACGCCGCGTCCATCGACGTCAGGTCGTCCTCGAGTTGCTGCTGGAAGGCATCGGCCTGTTCGCTGTCGGAGAAGGTCTGGGCCCAGACCAGAGCACCCGTGGCCGCCACCTGGAGCTGGACGTCCACCATCGACGCGCCGTCGTAGCCACCACGCCGACGGGTCAGCACACGGAAGTCGTGCCGGGGAGAACGCGCCTCGCTCACGGATGCCTCTCGTCGGTCGATGGTCGGGACGGTAGCGCTCGGCTGTCGGAGCCGACAACGACGGTGCAGGTCGTCTCCGCGGCTACGCTCGCGCGCCCACCACCGCAGTGGGGCCGCGACACGAGGTGACTGCAGTGAAGGTCTACACCAAGACCGGTGATGATGGCACGACCGGCCTGCTCTACGGCGGACGGGTGGACAAGCACGACGTCCGCACCACCGCCTACGGCACGGTCGACGAGACCTGTAGCGCGCTCGGGCTGGCCCGACCCGAGCTGACCGGTCATCTCCACGACGCCGTGCTCACCGTCCAACGTGAGCTGTTCGTGGTCGGTGCCCAGCTCGCCACCCGCGCCGACCACTGGGAGCGGCTGGAGGTGGGGATCAGCCGGATCGACACGACGATGGTCGAGGCGCTCGACGAGCGCATCGATGCCTGCGTGGCCCGGCATCCGCTGCCGCAGCACTTCGTCGTCCCGGGCGGCAACCGTGCCGCGGCGGCGCTGGACCTGGCCCGGACCGTCTGCCGCCGAGCGGAACGGCACACCGTGGCGATGGACCGTGCGGGGCTGCTGCCCGACGATGCGCCGGTCCGCTACCTCAACCGGTGCGCCGACTACCTCTACGTGCTGGCCCGCGAGGTGGAGGGCGTCCACCTGCCCTCCCGCGATACGCAGTGACCCAGCCGGCGACGGTCACCGACGACCTCGGCCACCCCGTCGGGGTGGGCCCGCGTCCGCGGCGCCTCGTCTCGCTGGTGCCGAACCTCTCGGAGCTGCTGTGGGACTGGGGGTTCGCCGACCGCCTGGTCGGGGTCACCGAGTGGTGTGTCGCGCCACCGGACGGCTTCGGTCAGGCGCAGCGCGTGCGCGGGACGAAGAACCCGGACGTGGCTGCCATCGTCGCCCTGGCCCCGGATCTGGTGATCGCCAACGAGGAGGAGAACCGGGCCCGCGACGTCGAGCGCCTGCGGGCAGCCGGGCTCCCCGTGCACGTCACCCGGGTCCGGTCCCTGGCGGCGCTGCCGGGCAGCCTCAGCCGCCTGGCGGTCGCCCTCGGTGCGCCGACGGCAGCCACGCCCCTGATCGCCGCCATCGAAGAGGCGCGGGCCGCGATCGCGCCTCCGACGCGGCGTCGTCGCGTCGCCTGCGCCGTCTGGCGCGACGCTCCGGAGCGCGCCGGATCCGACGAGGGCTGGTGGGTGCTGGGGCGTGACACCTACGCCGCGGACCTGCTCACCACGGTCGGTGTCGAGGTCGTGCCACCCGAGCCGGACGGCCGCTACCCACGCTGCACCTTCGCGGAACTGAGGGCACTGGCACCCGAGCTCCTCCTGCTGCCGGACGAGCCCTACACCTTCGGCCCGGGCGACGTGCAGGAGCTCGAGCAGGCCGGCATCGACGCACGGCTGGTCGACGGCATGGCGCTGTGGTGGTGGGGACCACGCACCCCACATGCGATCACCGAGCTGGCGCCGCTCGCGGTGAGGTGACCACGCCCGCTCAGTGGGTGCTCAGTAGGTGTGCTCGGGACCCGGGTACTCGCCGTCGGCGACCTCGGTCTGGAACGCCTTGATCGCGCCGCTGATCTCCGAGCGAAGATCGGCGTAGGCCTTCACGAAGCGGGGGAGACGCCCGGCGGTGAGCCCGAGCACGTCGTGCCAGACCAGCACCTGCGCATCGGTGTGCGGTCCGGCGCCGATGCCGATGGTCGGGACGTCGATCGCCGCGCTCACCCGCCGGCCGATCTCCGCGGGGACCGCTTCCAGTACCACGGCGAACGCGCCGGCCTGGGCCAGCTCGACCGCGTCGTCGATGATCCGTTCGGCGGCGGCCTCGTCACGGCCCTGGACCTTGAACCCCCCGAACTGGTGGACGGACTGCGGGGTCAGTCCCAGGTGCCCCATGACGGGGACACCAGCGCCGACCAGGTGGGCGGTCACCGCGACCATCGGGCCGCCACCCTCGAGCTTGACGGCGGTGGCGCCACCCTCCTTGAGCATCCGGACCGCGGAGGCCAGTGCCTGGGAGGGACCGTCCTGGTAGGTCCCGAACGGCAGGTCGCCGACGACCAGGGCATGCTGGGCGCCGCGAGCCACCGCCCGGGTGTGGTGGAGCATCTCGTCGAGCGTGACGGGGATCGTCGAGTCGTAGCCGAGCACGACCATGCCGAGGCTGTCGCCGACCAGCAGGACGGGCACCCCCAGCTCGTCGAGCAGCGCAGCGCTGCCCGCGTCGTAGGCGGTCACCATGACGAACCGCTCGCCTCGGGCCTTGGCGGCGGCGAGGTCGTGGATGGAGACGGGACGGCCGGGCGCGCCGGCCCCGTCCACGGACGTGTGCGAGGACACCTCGGGAACCTTCCTGCCGGCCCGTGCGACGCGGGGTGCGCCCTGGGGTCCAGCGGATCATCCGGTGGCGGTCCATCTAGTGTGCCCGGTCCGGAGCATGGATGTGCGATCGGTCGGGACGACGGTCGTGGGAACCGGCACGATGGGCCGCGGGTCGGTCACGGGACAGGAGGACGGCGAGGTGGCAGCGAACCCGAGCCACCCCGACCTCGTGGCCTTCCACCACGATGGTCGGACGGCGCGAGCGACGATCGCCCGGCTCTCACGTGCCGGCGTCGACGGGGTCGACATCGAGCTGCTCGGTCCGATCGAGGTCGTCACGGCCGGTCGGTACGGCGATCGGCAGACCGACAAGGGCTCCAGCCTGGCGCTCGGTGGCCTCGTGCTGCGCGGACTGCTCATCGGCATGGTGCCGGGTGCCCTCTTCGGTGCGGTGCTGCTGGCGATCATGGCCGACCGCTCGGCGCCGGTCGTGTGGGCCGGCGCCGGGGGAGGGGCGTTCTTCGGCGCGGCCGTGGGTGCCCTCGCCGGCCTGCTGGTGGCACCGACGATGGTCAGTTCCTGGGAGCGCACGTTCGCTCCGCTGGTACCCGGCGCGGTGGCGGTCGGGGTCCGGTGCGCGAACGCGCGCAGCGCCCGCCGGGCCGAACGGGTGCTCCGGGTCTGCGGGGCGCACACGATCCGTCAGGTCGCCGACCTCGACGCGCTGCCGCCCGGCCCGCTCGACCCGGCGTCGCTGGAGGACCCCTTCGGCCCCGTGGCCGGGTCCGGGTGACAGCGGGCAGGATGCATGTGTGGTACACACATGTACATGTCGATCCCACCGCCCGCTGACACCATCACGCCTTCTCGCGTCGCCCACGACGTGGACCTGGACCACCTCGACGAGCTCCTGGTGGGGCTGCGTCGCGTCATGCTGCGGCCGAACTACCGTCGTGCCCTGCTCGGCGATCTCGCCGGCACGGTCGGGCTCGCCACCGTCCGGCTCCTGCGCACGGTGGAGCGCGCTGGCGAGCCACCCTCGATCGGTGAGGTCGCCGAGGTGTTGGCTATCGATCCCTCGACGGCCAGCCGGCTGGTCGAGCGCGCGGGCGCCGCCGAACTGCTGGAACGACGGGCCTGCGCCGACGACCGACGTCGTGCCAGACTCCACCTGCTTCCCGCCGGGGTGGAGTTGCTCGGCACGGTGACCGACCGGCGTCGCGACCTGCTGGCCGCCGCGGTCGATGGCTGGGATCACGACGATCTCGCCACCCTGCGGCTGCTCATCGAACGGCTGCTGGCGGGCTTCGACGGTGCGACGGGGTCGGCGTGATCGAGCGCCTGCGCCGCCCGAGTCCGACCCTGCCCGCGACGGCACCGCCACGGACGTCCTGGCAGCTGCTGGCGGACCCGGTCTTCGGGCCGTTCTTCGCCGGCAAGATCCTGTCGACAGCAGGCATCTGGGTCCACAACATCGTCGCGGCCATCCTGGCCTGGGAGCTCTCCCGCTCGGCGTTGGTCGTCGGGCTGGTGAGCGTGGCGCAGTTCGGGCCGCAGCTGCTGTTCGCGCCCCTGAGTGGTGCCCTGGCGGATCGCGGTGATCGGCGGGTACAGCTCATCGCCGGCCGGCTGATCGTGGCGTTCGGCTCCGGGGGCCTGGCGCTGTGGCTCGCGCTGGTCGGGGTGGACGGCCTGCCCGGCGCCTGGCCGGTCGTTGCCACCGCGCTGGTCGTCGGGATCGGCTTCGTGGTGGGCGGGCCGGCCATGAACGCCCTGGTCCCGACCCTGGTGCGCCCCAACGAGCTCGCTGCCGCGGTGGCGCTGAACTCGATCCCCGTCACCGTCGCCCGGGCCGCGGGGCCGGCGCTCGGGGCGCTGCTGGCCGCCACCCTCGGCCCGGCGTCCGCCTTCGCGCTCGCCGCCGGGACGAACCTGCTCTTCGCCCTGCTCCTGGTGCCGTTGCCGATCCGTAGCCGGGCCGACGTCGCTGCGGGTGCCGACCGTCGGGTGCGGGCGGGTGTGCGCTACCTGCGCGAGGACCGGGGCATCGGCCTGCTGCTGCTCGGGGTGGCAGCCGTCGGGATCGGGGCGGACCCGGTCATCACGCTCACCCCGTCGTTGGCCGCTGAGCTCGGCGCGGGCAGCGCCCTGGTCGGGGTGTTCGCGTCCTCCTTCGGCATCGGTGCCGGGCTCGCCTTCGTGGTGCTGACGAGGCTGCGACGCCGGTTCGGGTTGGACGGCGTCGCGGTGCGCGGTCTCGCGCTCCTGGCCGTCGGCACCGCGCTCGCGGGGCTCGCGCCGACGGCCCCGCTCGTGATCACGGCCTTCGCGATCGGTGGGTTCGGGATGACGATGTCCCTGACCGCGCTGAGCACACTGCTCCTCAGCCGCCTTCCCGACGCGCTCCGGGGTCGGGTCATGGCCCTGTGGGCGATGGCGTTCCTCGGCTCCCGACCCGTGGCGGCGGCGGTCAACGGCGCGGTCGCCGACGCCACCGCGCCGGTCGTGGCGTTGCTCACCGTGGCGGTCGTGGTGGCGGTGGTCGCCGTGGCGGTACGTCCATCGCGACTGGCCGCCCGGCCTGCCCCGGTGCATGCCACCGGCGGGGACCCGGGGTAGCGCAGCAGCGGGCCGGTACCCCGGTGCGGCTGCGCCCCCGTCAGCCACGCCAGCCGTTGGTGATCGGCACGCGACGATCTCGGCCGAAGGCACGCTCGGTGATCTTCGGTCCGGGTGCCGCCTGCCGGCGCTTGTACTCCGCCCGGTCGATCAGCTGGACGACGCGTCGGGCCTCCGCCTCGTCGTGGCCCCGAGCGACGAGCTCGTCGATGCCGAGGTCGAGCTCGACGTAGCCGATGACGAGGTCGTCGAGGACCTCGTAGGTCGGCAGGGAGTCCTGGTCGCGCTGACCGGGCCGCAGCTCGGCCGAGGGCGGCTTGGTGATCGTGCTGCGCGGTATCACCTCCGCATCGGTGTTGCGCCACCGGGCGAGGTCGTAGACCAGCAGCTTCGGGATGTCCTTGATCGGTGCGAACCCGCCGGCCATGTCGCCGTAGAGCGTGGCGTAGCCGACGGCGTACTCGGACTTGTTGCCCGTGGTCAGCACGATGGCGCCGCTCTCGTTGGACAGTGCCATCAGCGTGAGCCCGCGCAGCCGCGACTGGAGGTTCTCGTAGGCCACGCCGGGTTCCTTCCCGTCGGCGCGGTCGAAGCCGGTGACGACGAGGTCGCCGAGCAGTTCCCCGACCGCCGTGAGCGGGTCCGAGATCGGCAGGACGTGATGTTCGGTGCCGAGCGCTTCGGCACAGGCCCGGGCATCGGCGATCGACCCGGGGGACGAGTAGGGCGATGGCATGGCCACGGTCGTCACCTGTGGACCACCCAGCGCGTCGGCGGCCAGGGCGGCCACCACCGCCGAGTCGATGCCGCCGGACAGGCCGACGATCGCGGAGCTGAAGCCGTTGCGATGGCAGTAGTCCCGGGTCGCACGGGTCAGCGCGTGCCACACCTCGCCGTCCTCGTCGAGCCGGGCCGTCTGCCGCCAGGTGATCGCGGGTCGATCGGCCGGTGCCGCCCTCGGTGGCGCGGTGGGGACCTCGAGGTCGACGACGACCAGATCCTCCCGGAACTGTGCTCCGCGCGCGACCACCTCGCCGTCGGCGCCCACGACCATGGAGTCACCGTCGAACACGACCTCGTCCTGGCCGCCGACCACGTTGCAGTACAGGACCGGTGTCCCGGCGGTGGTGGCGTGGTGACGTGCCCAGGCCTCGCGGTCCTGGCGCTTGCCCCGGTGGTAGGGCGAGGCGTTGAGGTTGGCGATGAGCCGCGCACCGGCCCCAGCGGCGGCCTGCACGGGACCCTGCTCGCTCCACAGGTCCTCGCACACCGTGATCCCGACGGGTACGCCGGCCACGTCGACCACGCAGGGTGCGTCCCTGGGGGTGAAGTAGCGCGCCTCGTCGAACACGCCGTAGTTGGGGAGCCGCAGCTTGTCGTAGGTCGCGACGAGCTGGCCGTCGCGCAGCACCGCCGCCGAGTTGGTCAGGTCACGGGTCGCCAGCGCGACGTCCCAGTGCTCGGCGTCGGTGGCATCGCCCTCGCCCGCACCGACGTAGCCGACCACGGCGGTGCAGCCCTGCGGCCCCTCGGCGACCAGCCGGTCGAGCGCGGCGAGGTTGGCGGCGACGAACTCCCGCTTGAGCAGCAGGTCCTCGGGCGGGTAGCCGGTGATCGTGAGCTCGGTGGCCACCAGCAGGTCGGCGCCGCCGACGGCCGCGGCGCGCCAGGCGTCGAGGATCCGCGCGACGTTGCCGTCGATGTCGCCGACACGGGCATCGAGCTGTGCCAGGGCGACTCGGATCGTCATGGCGGGCTCCTCGGACACGAAACACGGTCGAAACGCGAGATCAACGGTGGAGAAACCCCCCCTCCGTAGCGTCCCGGACCGTACCGGTGGAACCGGGCAGGGTCTCGTGCGCAGTGCCGCGACGATGGCACCTCGCGAGGCCACCGAACCAACGAGCCAACCTGGAGGACACGGTGAAGCGTCTGTTGAAGTTGGGGGTGGTCACGTCCGCACTGGTGCTGATGTTGGGTGCGCCTGCGTACGCGCAGGACAGCACCGGCATCGAAGACCTGGCGGTCGCGACCATCGTGCTCTACCTGATGGTGTCGACGGTACTCGTCTTCATCATGCACGCCGGGTTCGCGATGCTCGAGGCGGGGTTCACCCGGTCGAAGAACACCGCGAACATCATCGGCAAGAACCTGATGACGATCTCGCTGGGGATCCTGGTCTACTACGCCATCGGCTGGGGGTTGATGTACGGGGAGCAGGTCGCCGGGCTGTTCGGCTCCGACGGCTTCTTCCTCACCACCGCCGCCTACGACACCGCGGAGACCGGCTACACGCTGGAGATCGACTTCGCCTTCCAGGCGATGTTCGCGGCCACGGCGGCCACGATCGTCTCCGGTGCGGTCGCCGAGCGGATGAAGTTCGGGGCCTACGTCGCCGTCGCGGTGGTCATGACCGGGATCATCTACCCGATCGTCGGTGCCTGGACCTGGGGCGGCGGCTGGGTGGCCGAGCTCGGCTTCGCCGACTTCGCCGGCTCGACGATCGTGCACATGACCGGTGGCGTGGCCGCGTTGGTCGGTGCCGCCTTCCTCGGACCGCGTATCGGCAAGTTCGACCCGAAGACCGGCAAGGCACGCGGTATCCCCGGTCACTCGATCGCGCTGGGTGCGCTCGGCACCTTGCTGCTGTTCTTCGGCTGGTTCGGCTTCAACGGCGGTTCGGTGCTGGCGCTCGACGGCGAGGTGATCGGCTTCGTGATCGTCACGACCGCGCTGGCCGGTGCTGCCGGGGGCGCGGCCGCCGGGTTCTACACCCGCCTCAAGAACGGCAAGTGGGACGTCGCCATGACCGCCAACGGCATCCTCGCCGGGCTCGTCGGGATCACCGCCGGCGCCGACTCGGTGTCGTTCAACATGGCGATCCTGGTCGGCCTGATCGCGGGTGTCCTCGTCGCGGTGTCGGTCCAGATGATCGACGCGCTCAAGATCGACGACCCGGTCGGCGCCGTCAGCGTCCACGGCACCTGCGGGATCCTCGGGACCCTGTGGGTCGGTCTCGCAGCCACCGAGGGCGGGTTGTTCTTCGGTGGTGGCACCGAGCTCCTGGTCGCCCAGGTGATCGGGATCCTGGGGGTCGCAGCCTGGGTCGGTGTGTCCTCGGCCATCCTGTTCGGCGTGCTGAAGGCCATGGGTCAGCTGCGCGTCTCCGAGGAGGAGGAGATCGAGGGCCTCGACGTCCACGAGCACGGTGTGGCGGGGTACCCGGAGCTCGCCCGCAGCTGAGGGTGCCGATCACGGCGCACCATCGGATGGATGACGGAGGCCGCAGGACCGACGAGGTCCTGCGGCCTCCGCAGCTGCGCGCCGGCGCCCACCCGTCCACCGCGGGACGACCCGAGGAGGGCGGCCGTCCCGATCCCCGCGACCCACACCACTACGCTGCCCGCACCGCCACCTCGGTGCCGGCAGTGCAGGCGATCCGTGCCCGCTGCCGACCAGGGGACCTGCGAGGATGAGGCTCATGGACAAGCAGCAGGAGTACGTGCTCCGGACCGTCGAGGAGCGGGACATCCGCTTCATCAGGTTGTGGTTCACCGACGTGCTCGGGTTCCTCAAGAGCGTGGCGATCACCGCAGCCGAGCTCGAGAACGCCTTCAGCGAGGGCATGGGCTTCGATGGCTCGGCCATCGACGGCTTCGCCCGGGTGCACGAAGCCGACATGGTCCTGGTACCCGATGCCGCGACGTTCCAGATCCTGCCCTGGCGTCCCGAGTCGCAGGGCGTCGCCCGGATGTTCTGCGACATCCTGACGCCCGACGGTCAGCCCTTCGCGGCCGATCCCCGCATGGTCCTCAAACGCCAACTGGAACGTGCGGCGCAGATGGGGTTCACCTTCTACGTGCATCCGGAGATGGAGTTCTTCCTCTTCGCCGGCCCCGACGACCCGACCCCGCTCGACAACGGGTCCTACTTCGACATGACGCCGTTGGACGTCCAGCAGGACTTCCGCCGCCAGACCATCAACACCCTGGAGCGCATGGGGATCAGTGTCGAGTTCTCCCACCACGAGGTCGCACCCTCCCAGCACGAGATCGACCTGCGCTACGCCGACGCGCTGACCATGGCCGACAACATCATGACCTTCCGGCTCGTGGTCAAGGAGACCGCGCTCCAACGCGGGATCTACGCCTCCTTCATGCCCAAGCCGATGGAGGGGCAGTGGGGCAGTGCCATGCACCTGCACCTGTCGCTGTTCGAGGGGGACACCAACGCCTTCCACGACCCCGCCGAGCCCTACCTGCTCTCACCGATCGCCCGGTCCTTCACCGCGGGGCTGCTCCGGCACTCCCGCGAGATCACGGCGGTCACCAACCAGTGGGTGAACTCCTACAAGCGGCTCACCGCCCGGCTCCACGGGCCCCTGCCCTCGGGCGAGGCGCCGGTGTTCGCCACCTGGGGACACTCCAACCGCAGCGCGTTGATCCGCGTGCCGATGCACAAGCCGCGCAAGGGCGCTTCCAGCCGCATCGAGTACCGCGCGCCGGACCCGGCGTGCAACCCCTACCTCGCCTTCGCCCTGCTGCTCGCGGCAGGGCTCAAGGGCATCGAGGAGGAGTACGTGCTGCCCGAGGAGAGCGAGGACAACGCCTTCGAGCTGACCGATGCCGAGCGGGCGGCGGAGGGCATCGAGCGCCTGCCCGCCAGCCTCGGTGAGGCGCTGCAGGTGATGGAGTCCTCGGAGCTCGTGGCCGACACACTCGGGGAGCACCTCTTCGGTCACTTCCTGGTCAACAAGCGGCAGGAGTGGGAGGAGTACTCCTCCCATGTCACGGCGTTCGAGCTCGGGCGTTACCTCCCGCTGCTCTGAGGGACGTCGAGGTGGCGGCCGACGATCAGCGCGTCCTGCGCGGCCAGCTGGCCCGTGCCGGGCTGGACCCTGACCACGCGATGGCGGTCCTCGCCGACGCCGGCCTGCTCGTCGCTGGCCGCCCCGAGGAGGGGCTGCTCGATGCGCTCTCCGAGGCGGCATCGCCGGGGGACGCGCTGCTCTCGGTGGCCGCGCTGGCACGTCTCGACCCGCAGCTGTACGAGCGGGTCCGCTCGGCCCCGGACTGGTTCCGCCGGGTGGTGGCCGTCGCCGGTGCGTCACGGCCCCTGGGTGAGCTGCTCGGTCGCTTCCAGGATGCCGTCGACGCGCTCCGCACCCTCGACCGGGTCGAGGTCGACGCCACCGCCGCCGCCGTTGCCGACGCGGTGAGCGCCAGCGACGATCCGGCCGAGCAGGCCATGGGTATCGCCGCGATCCGGCGGCGGGCGACCGCCGACCTCGCCGGCCGCGACCTGACCGGGTTCGCCACGCTCGACGAGGTCGGGGCCGAGCTCGCCGGGCTGGCCGAGGGCGTGCTCACGGGGGCGTTGCGGGCCGTGCACGCCGGCGTCGCCGGCGATGGTCCCGCCGCACGGATCGCGGTGATCGGCATGGGCAAACTCGGGGGTTCGGAGCTGAACTACGTCTCCGATGTCGATGTGGTCTTCGTGCACGAGCCGACCGAGGGAGCGGGGGAGGAGGAGGCCGCCCGCGAGGCCAAGCAGGTGCTCACCAGGCTGCTCGAGCTGCTCAACGCCTCGACGACGATGGGCCGGGCCTACGACGTCGACCCGACGTTGCGTCCCGAGGGTCGTGCCGGTCCCCTGTCGCGCCGGGTGGCCTCCTTCGAGGCCTACTGGGAGCGCTGGGCGAAGACCTGGGAGTTCCAGGCCCTCCTGAAGGCTCGACCGGTCGCCGGGGACCTGGAACTCGGCGACACCCTGCTGCGGGCCGCCGAGCCGTACGTGTGGCCCGAGCACCTCGACCCGGGCGTGATCGCCGAGATCCGTGACATGAAAGGACGGATCGAGGCCAAGCCCGAGGTCCGCCGCGACGGTGAGCGGCAGCTCAAGCTCGGCCCGGGTGGCATCCGCGACATCGAGTTCACCGTCCAGTTGCTGCAGCTGGTCCACGGTCGCGGGGACCGCTCGCTGCGGCTCACCGGCACCCTGCCGACCCTGGAGGCCCTGGCGGCCAACGGCTACGTGGACGAGGACGATGCCACCGCGTTCGCCGATGCCTACCGGCGACTGCGGACCGTGGAGCATCGACTCCAGCTCGCTCACGAACGGCGCACGCACACCATCCCCGACGATCCCGACCGTCAGGAGTGGCTGGCACGGACGTTGGGCTACCGCGCCGAGGCGGACGTGGCGGCCCGCGAGGCGTTCCTGACGCAGCTGACCCGGGTGCAGCACCAGGTCTCGGTGCTCCACGCCCGGCTGTTCTACCGGCCGTTGCTCGAGGCCTACGCGACCGTGCCCGCGCGTGCCGCCGGCATGAGCGTCCCGGGCGAGATCAGCGCGATGGGCCAGGGAGCGGCCATCGAGCGGCTCCGGGCCATCGGCTTCCAGGATCCCGCCAACGCGCTGCGCGACATCGGCTCCATGACCGGTGGGGTGTCGCGGCGGGCCCGGACCGTGCGTGCCGTGCTGCCGGCGGTCCTCCAGGTCCTGCAGGACACCCCCGATCCGGACACGGGACTGGCCGCCTTCCGCCGACTGGTCGAGGCGCAGGGTGACTCCAGCGAGCTGCTGGCCTACCTCAGGGATCATCCGGACTCCGCGGACCTGGTCGGCCGCGTGCTCGGCACGAGCCAGATCGCCGGCGAGCTGCTGGTGAGCCAACCGCAGGGCGTGGACTGGCTCAAGGACGAGCATCTGCGGCGACGGCCACGCACGCGCGACGAGCTCGTCCAGCTGGCGGTCGGTCGCCTCCACTGGCAGGACACGACCGCTGCGCTGCGGCGCTTCAAGCGGCACGAGCTGCTGAGGATCGTGCTGCGGGATCTGTCGGGCGGGACGACCGTCGGTGGGGTCGGGGAGGAGCTCTCCGCGCTCGGCGAGGCCTGCCTGACCGGCGCGCTGCGCGACGAGCTCCGTCGGCAGGCCCACGATCGTGGCCTGTCGGGTCCCGACGAGCTCCCCGTCAGCGTCGCGATCGTCGGGATGGGCAAGCTCGGCGGATGCGAGCTGCACTACGTCTCCGACCTCGACGTGTTGTTCGTCCACGAGGCCGTCTCGGGTGCTGAGCCGCGGGAGGCCACCAGCCTGGCGCTGGAGATCGCGGGCAACGTCCTGCGTTCCCTGTCGGCGATCACCTCGGAGGGGACCGCCTTCATGGTGGATGCCGATCTGCGACCGGAGGGTCGCAACGGCCCGCTGTCGCGGTCCTTCGACTCCTACGCGGCCTACTGGGAGCGCTGGGCGGAGCCGTGGGAACACCAGGCGCTGCTGCGCGCCCGCCACGTCGCCGGGGACCGCGAGCTCGGCGGGCGGTTCGTGGCGGCGTCGGAGCGTTTCGCCTACCCAGCTAACGCCGATGAGGTGGCGGCGCCGATGCGCCGGATGAAGGCCAGGCTCGAGAAGGAGCGCATCCCGCGCCGGACCGCCGCGGAGCGCCACCTCAAGCTCGGGCCCGGCGGTCTGTCCGACGTGGAGTGGACGGTGCAGCTCAAGCTCCAGCAGCACGGCGGAGCCGATCCGGGGCTCAGGTCTCCCTCGACGATGACGGCGATCGATCTGCTCCAGGACGCCGGGCTCCTCGAGCATCGGGATGCCACGTGGCTCAGGGATGGCTACCGCTTCCTCTCGGAGCTGCGCAACCGGATGTACCTGCGTCGCCACCGGGATGTGGACGTGTTGCCGTCCTCGCAGCGGCAGCTGGAGACGTTGGCACGGGCCATGGGATACGGACGGGGAGGGTGGCAGGAGCTCGATGCGGACCGCCGACGGCACGCTCGGCACGTGCGGACGGTCTGCGAACACGAGTTCTACGGCCTGTAGCCGCTCGGTCGGTACTCGGGGTAGCGGTGCGGGGGCCCGGAGGTCGTAGGCTGTGCGAAAGGAGGTGCTGCCGGTGTGGCGTGAAGGCTATGTACGTGGTGGTGACACGCGTTTCTACGTCCGCGCGCTCGGCTCGCCGGCCTGGCGCGAGCCTGCCGGCGTCGCGGCGTTGTCGGCGGCCGGCGATGCGGAGGAACCCGCGGACGATCTGGCGCTGCTGCTGCACGGCTGGCCGCAGGACGGGTCCAGCTGGTCGCCGGTCGCCGCCCGGTTGGCCGCTTCGGGCTACCGCGTGGTCTGTCCGGATCTCAAGGGCTTCGGCCGGTCCGATACCCCCCACAGCGGCTACGACCCCGCCACCCTCGCGGACGAGATCGCCCAGCTGATCCGCAACCTCCACGCCCGTAAGGCGCTGCTCGTCGGCCATGACTGGGGCGGCGCGGTGGCCATGGCGACCGCCTTCCGTCATCCCGGGCGCGTGCGCGCGCTCGCCGTGGCCTCCTCGCCGTTCCGGCAGCTCGACCTGACCGTGTCGTGGCACGTCCCGCTGTTCAACCTGCCGCTGGCTCCGCAGCTGGCCTTCCGGCTCGCCGGCCGGCCCCTGACCCGCGCGGCGATCCGGTACTCCGCCGTGGTCCAGACGCCCTTCGACGAGGCGACGATGGACCGCTACGCCGACGCGGTGACCGTCGATCCGGCGGCCTGGCTCGCCTACTACCGCACGCTCTCGCGTCAGGCGCTGCTCGATTGGGGGATCCGCAAGGTCCGACGGCGTGTGCGCTTCCTGGCACCGCCACCCGAGCCCCATCGGCTGCGTGTCCCCGTGGTCGTGATCTGGGGTGAGGAGGATCGGGTCACCCCCTTCCACCTCGCCGGCCGGGTCGCCCACGACCTCGATGCCGGCCTCGTCGCCGTTCCCGGGGTCGGTCACCTCGTGCACGAGGAGGCACCGTCGATCTTCAGCGACGCGGTGCTCGACCTCGCCGGTCCGGGGCCGCTCGGTCCCGGCGCCGACAGGGTCGACGTGACGGATGGCAACTGATGGCTGGATCCTCGGCCCTCGGGGTCGTGTTCGACTGTGACGGCACGCTCGCCGACACCGAGCCGATCTCCGACCGTGCCTGGGCCGACGTGCTCGGGGAGCTGGGCTACGTGCCGACCCTCGAGGATCGTCGCATGACGGTCGGTCGGCCCTACGCCGTGACCTTCGCCCACTTCGCCCAGCGTGTGCCCCTCGGTGATCCGGCGGTGTTCCGGGACCGGGTGCGCGACCGCTTCCTGGCCCGCTTCGACACCGAGCTCGAGCTGTTCGACGACGCGGTCGGCACCCTGCGGTCGGTGACGGCCGCAGGGCTCAAGGTCGCCGTCGCGTCGTCGTCGACCCGTGCCCACGTCGTGCGGGTCCTCGAGCGGGCGGATCTGACCACCGAGGTCAGTGCGATCGTCGCTGCCGAGGACGTGGCCCGGCACAAGCCCCATCCCGAGCCCTACCTGCGCGCCGCGGCCACGCTCGGGACACCTCCGGCCCGTTGTCGCGCGGTGGAGGACACCGTCGTGGGCGTGACCAGTGCCCGCGCCGCCGGCCTGTACACCGTCGCCGTGGTGCGCGGCTACGTGCCCGGGGATGAGCTGGTCCATGCCGACCGCGTGGTGTCGTCGCTCGACGTGAGCGACCTGACCCTCGGCCTGGGGTGACCTGGGTCGGTGACCGTGTGCCCGCTCCCGTCACCGCAGGTGGGTGGCCGCGAAGGCCAGCTCCTCACGGACCCTGTGGGAGCCGCCACCGTCGTGGCCGTCGAAGGGGTAGGCCAGCATGGTCACCTCGCCACCGTGGTGGTTGGCGGCCGCGTACACCGTCGACGGGGGACAGATCACGTCGCCCAGCCCGGTGGCGAGCAGCGTCGGCGAGGTGAGGCGGCGCGCGTGATGGACGACGTCGTGGTAGGCCAACGTGGCGAACACCTGCGGGAGGTGGTCCGGGTGTGCCGTGCAGTAGCTGGCGATCTCCGCGTACGGGTCCTCGTCGGTGAGGTCGAGGGCGCGCCGGATGTGGGCCAGGAAGGGCACGGCGGCGATGACCGCGCGGACGGGCCCGCCGAGGTTGGCGGCCGCCAGCGCGAGGCCGCCACCCTGGCTGACACCCGCCACCGCGACGCGCTCGGGGTCCACGGCATCGTGCCCGCGGGCCACCTCGACCGCCCGGGCGGCATCGACGTACAGGCGGGTGAGGTAGGCCGTGTCCGGGTGGAGGATGCCCCGCGTGAGGTAGCCCGGTGCCGCCGGGTCGCCGGGGTCCTGGGGATCGCGGGTCACCCCCTTGGTGGAGCTGGATCCCTGGGCCCGGGAGTCCATGATCAGGTGGGCGTACCCGGCAGCCGACCAGACGAGCCGATCGTGCGGGAGCCCGCGGCCACCGCCGTAGCTCGCGAACTCCACGATGGCGGGCAGGGGGCCGTCACGGTGGGCCGGGAGCAGCAGCCAGCCGGCGACCGGCGTGCCGGCGTACCCACGGAAGCGCACATCGAAGACCTCGACGGTCCGCAGTTGGGTGGCCACCGAGGCGCTGTCGACGTCCAGCGGGTGGCTGCGGGCCGTTTCGAGCTGCCCGGCCCAGAACCGATCGAAATCGGCGGGCTCGGGAAGGTCGGGGCGGTAGGTCTCGAGCTGCTCGAGAGGCAGGTCGCTGAGCACGCGGTCGCTCCTGTGCGCTGGGCGAGGGTTCTACCACGGGGCGAGGAGCAACGCCGAAGGGCCGGCGCCGCCACCATGGCGGAGCGCCGGCCCCTCGGTCCGTGCGGGTGGGGATCAGATGTCGTAGTACAACTCGAACTCGTGCGGGTGGGGTCGCAGGGCCACCTGGGCGACCTCGTTCTCCATCTTGTACGCGATCCAGGTCTCGATGAGGTCCTCGGTGAAGACGTCACCCTCGAGCAGGAACTCGTGGTCCTCGGCGAGCCCGTCGAGGGCCTCCTCCAGCGACCGCGGCACGGCCGGGAGGTTCAACAGCTCCTCCGGCGGCAGGTCGTAGATGTCCTTGTCGACCGGGTCCGGCGGTTCGATGCGGTTCTTCACCCCGTCGACCCCGGCCATCATCATCGCCGCGAAGGCGAGGTAGGGGTTGGAGGACGGGTCCGGGACCCGGAACTCGATGCGCTTGGCCTTGGGTGACTCACCCGAGATCGGGATGCGCACCGCCGCCGAGCGGTTCCGGGCCGAGTAGACCAGGTTGACCGGTGCCTCGAAGCCCGGCACGAGCCGGCGGTAGGAGTTGGTGGTCGGGTTGGTGAACGCGAGGATCGACTTGGCGTGCGCCAGCAGGCCGCCGATGTACCAGCGCGCGGTGTCCGAGAGCTGGCCGTAGCCCGACTCGTCGAAGAACAGCGGCTCGCCGTCCTTCCACAGCGACTGGTGGGTGTGCATGCCCGACCCGTTGTCACCGAAGATCGGCTTGGGCATGAACGTCACGGTCTTGCCGGCCGCGGCCCCGGTGTTCTTCACCACGTACTTGAAGGTCATCAGCTTGTCGGCGATCTTGGACAGGGTGTCGAACTGGATGCCGATCTCGCCCTGGCCGCCCGAGCCCACCTCGTGGTGGTGCAGCTGGGTCTGGATGCCGAACGCCTCGAGGTTGTGGATCATCTCGGAACGCAGGTCGGTGTAGTGGTCCATCGGCGGGACCGGGAAGTAGCCGCCCTTGGTGCGCGGCTTGTACCCCTTGTTGCCACCGTCCTCGTCCCGGCCGGTGTTCCACGCGCCCTCGATGGAGTCGACCTCGTAGAACGAGGCGTTCCCGCCCGAGTCGAACCGGACCGAGTCCAGGATGAAGAACTCCGCCTCGGGCCCCATGAACGCCGTGTCGGCGACGCCGGTGGAGGCGAGGTAGGCCTCGGCCTTGCGGGCGATGTTGCGGGGGTCCCGCGAGTACGCCTCTCCGGTGATGGGGTCGAGGATGTGGCAGTAGAGCATCAACGTCTTGCGCTCGCGGAAGGTGTCCTCGGTCGCCGTCGTCGGGTCGGGCATGAGCAGCATGTCCGATTCCTGGATGCCCTGGAACCCGCGTACCGATGATCCGTCGAAGTAGATGCCGTTCTCGAAGGTCGCGGCATCGACGTTGGTGGTCGGGAACGTGGTGTGCTGCGTCACGCCTGGCAGGTCGATGAAGCGGAGGTCGACGAATTCGAACCCCTCGCTCTCGATCAGGTCCAGGACCTCCTGTGCGTTCTGCGGTGAGCTACCCAACTTCTCGCTCCTTGTCCGTTCCTGCGTGGTGTCGGCGCACCGCCTACCGCTGGGGGTGGAGCAGGTGCGCTGTCTGATGATCGCTGCAGGTGGGCGAGGCGCCCGCAACCGACGCGACCGGACAACCCCCGGGAGGGCACCGAAGCACCCTCTCCGCGGCGGGTCGGCCGCGGTTGGGACTCGGCGGGGCGCCTCGCCCGTCCGGAGGGCGGCACCTTCGCGCCGCCCAGGTCGGTCCTGCGTCGCGGACGCTACGAGCGGGGCGTTCCCCCACCTTTTCCCGGGTGTTTCGGGGGTGTTACACGGCCCCCGGGTCGCGTTGCCTGGGGTCGCGGGGCCATCGCTAACCTCCGCACCACGAGAGGCTTCCTGCTGCTGGAGGAGCGCGGATGCGCATGCTGTTCGCCCAGGGTGTGCCGGGGGTACCCGGCACGGAGGGCACCGGGGGAGAAGAGGCCCCCACCGTCGAGGTGGTGGAGCCGGCTCGGCCGCTGACGCAACTCCTCGAGAACTGGTTCGGGGACGGCCCGTTGGTCACGCTGCTCGCCGGGGGCATCGACGTGATCGCCCAGGTGCTGGTGATCTTCGTGGTCGCCACGCTCGCGCTGGTGTTGCTCAAGCGCTTGATCCGGCGGGCCGTGCGGGCTGCGAGCGATCCGAAGACGTCCATGGTCAGGCGCCGCCACAGCCT
>JAWOCZ010000009.1:0-14990 GCA_046483565.1 Nitriliruptoraceae bacterium | reverse complement strand
GGGCTGTTCCGCTTCATCGACCAGAACTACGGCCAGCAGTGGGGGCCCTTCGCTGGGGGCGCCCTGATCGGCTCGCTGCCGACGCTGCTGCTGTTCCTGTTCCTGCAGCGCTACATCGTCTCCGGCCTGACCGCCGGTGGCGTCAAGGGCTGAGCGGGTGGGCGGCGAGCTCCTCCAGCCGCACCACAGCGTCTCACCCGCCCATGTCGCGACGCCTGTGGGGGTGGCGGCCGCCTCCCCGCCCATCGGTGCTGGCACGGCCCTGCGCGTCGAGGTCCCACACGCCAGTGGCTTCGAGGCGGTGCACCTGCGCAGCGTCGAGGACGGCGAGCCGGTCTACCGAGGTGCCCGGCGGGTCCACCGCTCCCGCGCGGTCGATGTGTACGAGGTCGAGATCCCCCAGGTCTCGGCGGTCCAGGGCTACCGGTTCCAGCTGGAGGGCCCCCACGGCGACGCCTGGCTGACGGGCCGTGGTCTCGTGCCGCACGACGTCACCGACACGTGGGACTTCCAGTTGCTCGCCTCCCCAGGGCCGCCGTCCTGGGTCGCGGACGCGACGCTGTACCAGATCTTCCCCGACCGCTTCGCGCGCGCCGGCGCCAGCGATGACTGGCCTGACTGGGCCGAGCGGGCCGACTGGTCCGATCCGGTCGCGACCGAGCCGCCGTCCTCGATGCGGCAGCTGTACGGCGGCGACCTCCCCGGGATCGCAGCACATCTGGACCACCTCACCGAGCTGGGGGTCGACGGCGTCTACCTCACGCCGGTGTTCCCGTCGATCCAGAACCACCGCTACGCCGCCTCCTCGTTCGACGAGGTGGATCCCTTCCTCGGTGGCGACGAGGGCCTGCGGGTCCTCGCAGAGGCCCTGCACCGGCGTGGGCTGCGGCTCCTGGGCGACCTCACGCTCAACCACTCGGGTTCGACCCACCCCTGGTTCCTGGCCGCCCAGGCCGATGCCGCCAGCGTCGAAGCCGGTTTCTACCTCTTCGACGAGCATCCCCACCGCTACCAGGCCTGGCACGGCGTTCCGACGCTGCCGAAGTTCGACCACCGCGACGCCGAGCTGCGTCGGCGCCTGTACGAGGGGCCGGACTCGGTCGCGGCTCGTTACCTCGGGGCGCCCTTCCACCTCGACGGTTGGCGCATCGACGCTGCCAACATGGCCGGTCGGCAGGGCGCGGTCGACCTGTCCGCAGCGCTCAGAACCCGTCTGCTCGCGACCTGCCGGGCGGCGCAACCAAAGGCCTACGTGCTCGCCGAGCACTGCCACGACGCCACGGTCGACCTCCGGGCGGACGGTTGGCACGGGACGATGGACTACACCGGTTTCACCCGGCCGGTATGGAGCTGGCTGGTCGCCCCGGACCGCAGGGTGCGGCTGCTCGGGCCGCCGGCACCGGTGCGTTCGACCCCGGGTCCGACCGTGGCCCACGTCATCGACCTGGTCCGTGGACAGCTGCCGTGGCGCAGTGTCCTCCACTCGATGACGATGCTCGGCTCCCACGACACGGCACGGTGGGCGCACGTCGCCGGCGACCGCGAGCGCCGCCACGTCGGGTTGACCTGGTTGCTCACCTTCGCCGGGGTCCCGTCGCTGTTCTACGGCGACGAGATCGGTCTCGGTGCCGATGGCAGCTTCGAGGCCACCGGCCCGCGTGGCGCTGCGGACGTGGTGACCCGCGCTCCCATGCCCTGGGACCGACCCGAACGGTGGGACCGGGCCACGTTGCACCACACCCGCCGGCTGCTCGCGATCCGACGCGCGAGCCCGGCGCTGCGTCGTGGGGGTGTGCGCTGGGTCCACCTCGACGACGACGTCATCGTCTACCTGCGCGATCACCCCGACGAGCGCGTCCTTGTCGCCCTGACCCGGTCAGCGGCCGGTGAGGTCGTTCTGGACGCCGAGGTCCTGGCGCTGCCGCCGGGTACGACCATCCCGGCACTGCTCGACGACGAGGACCTGTCGGCGCAGGCCGGTCTCGTACGGCTGCCGGCCGTTGACGGACCGTCGGGTCGTCTCTGGCGTCTGCCCGCCACGGGGTTCGCCCCGGCACCGAGCCGTCTGTGACGCGCTCACGGCCCGCCCGTTAGGGTCAGCTCCAGAGCGATGTGACCCACGGCGAGGAGGAGCCGGACGTGCCATCCATCACCCGTCGCTTCCCCCACGGGGTCGTCGTCAGCCCGCACCACCTCGCCTCGGCGGCCGGGCAGCGTGTCCTGGCCGATGGGGGCAACGCGATCGATGCCGCCGCGGCCGCCAACCTGGTCCTGGCCGTCGTCACGCCGTACTACTGCGGTGTCGGCGGGGACCTGCTGGCCATCGTCTGGGACGGCGCGGCCCGGGGGGTCGCCAGCACCGGCCGGGCACCGGCGGGAGCGACCGTGGCGCAGGTGCGCGCCGCGATCGCTGCGGGGCACGGCGACACGAGCGTGGCTCACCCCGGCACCGCCGGGATGCCGATGTTCGGTGCCCTGCCCGTCACCGTGCCGGGTGCGGTCGCGGGGTGGTTCCACCTTCTCGAGCGGTGGGGGACCCGCACCTTCGGAGCCCTCTCGGCCGCGGCCCGGGACCTGGCGCTCGAGGGGTTCGAGGTCGAACCGCGGGTCGGGGCCGCCGTGGACCGAGCACGCGCGCGGTTCGACTCGGACCCGGTGTGGGAAGCGCACTACGGCCGGATGCGGACCGGTCGTCGCTTCGTGCAGCGGGACCTCGCCGCCACGCTCTCGCTGCTGGCCGAGGACGGGCCGGCGGCGATGACACGCGGCCGACTGGCCGAGGCGATCGTGGCCACGCTCCAGGCGAGGGGCTCGAGCATGTCGCTCGAGGACCTGGCGGCCCACACCGTCGACGAGCCGACCCCACTGGTCGGTGGTTACCGGGACGTGGAGGTCCTGGAGCTCCCGCCCCCCACGCAGGGCGTGACCGCGTTGACGGCGCTGGCGGTCCTCGAGGCGCTCGGCTCTCTACCGTCGGACCGTGCCCTGGCCACCCACCTCCAGATCGAGGCGGTGCGGGCCGCCATGGCGGATCGTCAGGAACACCTCGCCGACCCGGAGGCGATGCGGACCGGCCCCGGGGCGCTGCTGGCGCCGTCGCGGGTGCACACCATCGCACGCGGGATCGATCACGGTCGTGTGGCCTCCTGGCCGCCCGTGCGCCCGGCCGCGGGGGGGACCGCCTACCTGTGTGCGGCCGACCGTGACGGCCTGCTGGTCAGCCTGATCCAGTCCAACTTCGTCGGGTTCGGGTCGGGGGTCGTGGTCCCGGGGACGGGCATCGGGCTGCACGATCGAGGTGCGCACTTCAGCCTGGATCCCGACGACCCGGCGGCGATAGGCCCGCGCAAGCGCCCGATGCACACCCTGATCCCGGGGCTCGCACTGCGAGACGGGCTGCCGTGGCTGGTCTTCGGCACGATGGGTGGTGACGGCCAGCCGCAGATCCACCAGCAGCTGCTCGTCGAGCTCCTCGACCGGGATCGCTCGCTGGCCGAGGCGCTGGACGCGCCCCGGTTCATCGTCGACGTCGCCGACGGCAGCGTAGGACTCGAATCGCGGGCCGCGGCCGGCCTCGTCCAAGGACTCAGCGACCGAGGTCACGACGTGGTGCCCCTGGACGCCTACGACGACCGAGCGGGCCACGCCCACCTGATCGAGGTCACGCCGCACGGCTACGCAGCGGCCTCCGACCCCCGTTGCGACGGCGGAGCGATCGGCTACTGATGCGGGCGCGGGGCGGCTGCGGCATGCTGCTGCCCACGTGCCGGCCGTGATCCGAGATCGGGCGTGCCGGCGTCCGACCGTCCCACCGACCGGCTCCATCCCGCCGTCCCGCCATCCCGCCATCCCGCCGTCCGACTGTCCCGCCGTCCGACCGTCCCACCGTCCCACCGTCCCGCCGTCCGACCGTCCCGCCATCCCGCCGGCCCGCCGTCCGACCGTTCCGCGGTATCGAGAGGAGTTCGAGGTGACCCGTTCCCGCACGGTGGCGCTCGGCCAGTTCGTGGACGAGAACGCGGACGAGATCATCCGGCGGTTGGAGGCTGCCGGCATCGACCACTGGGTGAAACGGTCGGGCGGTCTGGTCCGCCTGTTGTCAGCGGCCGACTGGGGGACCCGCATCTTCGTCGACGCCGAGCGTCTCGAGGAGGCCGGTCGCATCGCGGCAAAGGTCACCGACGGCTGAGGCTCGCGTCGGCTGGTGTGGCGGCCGCATCGGCGACTCGACCACCAGGATGATCGTTGGCACCGTGGGCTGGCGCGCGCGGCGCACGCCGAGGGAGCAGGCGAGGGCCTTGGCCTCTGGCGGTTCGACACCGATCTGCGTCACGCTGATCGTCAGCGGTCATGGGAGGTGGTCGGCATGCGTCGTGGTCGGGGAGAGTGGGCGAAGCTGTCGGCGCTGGCGAGCCTGGTGGCCTTCGGTGCCCTCCTGCTGCTGACCTTCGTGGTGCGGCTGCTGCACGGGCTGGTGTGGGAGGGAAGTCTCGATGACCCCGCGGGACTCCAGCAGGTGGTGATCCTCGGCTTGGCGGTCGTCTTCCTGGCGGCACCGGGCCTGGTGGTCGGCTGGGCGGCCGGTGCACGCGGCTGGTGGTTGGGGGCGGTCGCGCTCGCCTCGGCCCTGGTCGGGCTCGGTGTCGGGTTGCTGAGCGCCGGTTCCCCGGTTGCGATCTGGGCTGGCATGGTGGCGGGCACGCTCCTCGGCGTGGTGTGGGCGCCGGTGACCGGGACCTTCGCCGCGGTTCCGGTGGCGGGTGAGCGGGAGAAGGATCCCGAGACGGGATCGGTAGCGGCCGGCGTCGTGGGCGGGGACCTCACGCCGCCGCTGCATCCCCCCCAGCGGCGGCTCGTGCCGCGCGACGTGCTGTCCCCGCCGGAAGGCTGGGAGGTGCCGAACGCCCTGCCGCCACAACCGTCACGCTCTGAGCTCGAGGCTCGTGTGGACGACCCGGACGGCCGCTCCGGCCAGGATCGGCGGGGGCGGCAGACCGGGCGGCGTGGAGAGCAGGTCGGTTCCAGCTGAACCCCGCTGGCCCCGTTGAGCCGGCCACACACGTCGTCGCGGTGCGGGCAAGTGGGCCCTGCGCGGCCACGCCGCCCGCGCGCTTCGTGCATGATGCACCCACGCGGGTGCGTGCCGCGTCACCGGCGAAGGGGAGCAGCACCGTGAGGTTCACCGTCTATACGTCCTCGTCCGACGCCGTCGACGAGCAGTACCGGGCCGCCGCTCGTGGCTTCGGTTACCGCCTCGGAGAGCGCGGGGACGGCCTCGTCTACGGCGGCACCGACGTCGGGTTGATGGGGGTGCTCGCGAAGGCGACCCGGGAAGCCGGAGGACACGTCACCGGGGCGCTCCCGCAGCTCATGGCGGAACGTGGGCTCGCCGACCACGACTGTGACGAGCTCCTGATCACCGACGGGATGGGGGACCGCAAGCGCGCGATGTACGAGCGTGCCGATGCGTTCGTCGCGCTGCCCGGCGGCTTCGGCACGATCGAGGAACTGCTCGAGGTCCTGACGCTTCGCCAGCTCGGCTACCACCGCAAGCCCATCGTCCTGCTGGACGTCGCGGGTTTCTGGCAGCCGTTGCTACAGGTGTTCGATCACCTCTTCGAGCTCGGTTTCGCCAAGCGGCAGTACTCGGGGCTCTGGCACGTCGCGGCGGATCTGGACGACCTCTTCGACCACGTGGACGCCTTCGAACCGGACGATCTCCCGACGAAGTGGTTCTGACCGCGGCGAGCTCGCAGCGGTGCGGCGTCCGGTGCGCGGTGCGGTCAGGGCCGGGCCGGGCCGGGTTGGGGGTTGGGTGCGTTCTGCCTCGGTTTCCGGGGTGTTGCGCACCCGGTCCGGTGCGGGGATCGCCGGGTGCTCGGCACCCGGTCCGGTGCGCGGATCGCCGGGTGCTCGGAACCCGGTCCGGTGCGTGGATCGCCGGGTGCTCGGCACCGATCCCGTCCACCGGGACGGGTTGCGGACTCCCGAGGTTGCGTCGTCGCGACGCAGATCCGTCGCGTCGCGTGAGCGGAACATCTGGGCGGGCACGGAGCCCGTCGGCCACCTTGTGCCTCGCAGCACCCGACCGCCGCGACGGCCGCAGCGCCGGATGTCTGCAGCACGAGTCCCTGCTCCCCGAGCGGTCACCGCCCCGTCCCGACCTGCTCACATGGTGGCCGGGATGAGCAATGGGCACGTGAAGATGCCACAGATCGGCGCGCTGCAGGTGCAGATCCGGGAACCGGAGCGACGCGCTCCACGTCTCACCACAACCGCGGCCGTGCAGCGCGCCGAACGGTGGGAGAGACGGAAGCAGTAAGCAACCGATGGGTTACGCTCGGAAGGTGTGGAAGGCCAGCGCCGGGATCGGTGCAACGGCCGCCACGTCGACCCTGGGACCCCCAGCCAGAAAGTCGTCCGCATGTTCGAGCGGTTCACCGACCGGGCCCGACGCGTGGTCGTCCTCGCGCAAGAAGAAGCGAGGATGCTCAACCACAACTACATCGGCACCGAGCACATCCTGCTCGGCCTGATCCACGAGGGCGAGGGCGTCGCTGCGAAGGCGCTCGAGTCCATGGGGATCTCCCTGGAAGCCGTGCGCAACCAGGTGACCGAGATCATCGGTCGTGGGCAGACAGCGCCGGCGGGCCACATCCCCTTCACGCCCCGAGCGAAGAAGGTGCTCGAGCTCAGCCTGCGCGAAGCGCTGCAGCTCGGACACAACTACATCGGGACCGAACACATCCTGCTCGGCCTGATCCGTGAGGGTGAGGGTGTCGCCGCCCAGGTGCTCACCAAGCTCGGCGCGGACCTCAACAAGGTGCGCCAGCAGGTGATCCAGCTCCTCAGCGGATACTCCGGTGGAGAGCAGGGCAAGGCTGGTGCCGGGGTCGGTGAAGGTTCCGGCCAGGGGTCGCGTGAGGGCTCCACGATCCTCGACCAGTTCGGGACCAACCTCACCCAGTCGGCCCGTGACGGCGACCTGGACCCCGTGATCGGGCGCTCGAAGGAGATCGAGCGCGTCATGCAGGTGCTCTCGCGCCGCACCAAGAACAACCCGGTCCTGATCGGGGAGCCAGGCGTCGGCAAGACCGCGATCGCCGAGGGCCTGGCCCTGCGTGTCGTGGCTGGTGAGGTGCCCGAGACGCTGTCCGACAAGCACCTCTACACCCTGGACCTCGGTGCCCTGGTCGCCGGGTCCCGCTACCGCGGTGACTTCGAGGAACGTCTCAAGAAGGTGCTCAAGGAGATCACCTCGCGTGGTGACATCATCCTGTTCATCGACGAGATCCACACCCTGGTCGGTGCGGGTGCCGCCGAAGGTGCCATCGACGCAGCCTCGATCCTCAAGCCGATGCTGGCCCGCGGCGAGCTGCAGACGGTCGGTGCGACCACCCTGGATGAGTACCGCAAGCACCTCGAGAAGGACGCGGCGCTCGAGCGTCGGTTCCAGCCGGTGAAGGTCGAGGAACCCTCGCTGGAGCACACCATCGAGATCCTGAAGGGCCTGCGTGACCGCTACGAGGCCCACCACCGCGTCACGATCACCGACGACGCGCTGATCGCCGCGGCGGAGCTCGCCGACCGCTACATCTCCGATCGCTACCTGCCGGACAAGGCCATCGACCTCATCGACGAGGCCGGCAGCCGCCTGCGGATCCGATCCATGACCACGCCGCCGGACCTGCAGGATCTGGATGCCGAGATCGAGGATGCCCGCCGCCGCAAGGAGGAGGCCATCGACGCGCAGGACTTCGAGCGCGCTGCTGCGCTCCGCGACGAGGAGAAGCAGCTCATCGATCGGCGTTCCCGCCGTGAGGACGAGTGGCGCTCCGAGGGCCTGGACACGGTCCTGACCGTGGACGAGGAGGTCATCGCCGAGGTCCTGTCCACCTGGACCGGGATCCCGGTGCTGAAGCTCACCCAGGAGGAGACCGAGAGGCTGCTCCACATGGAGGACGAGCTGCACAAGCGCGTCATCGGTCAGGAGCAGTCCATCTCCGCGGTGTCCAAGGCGATCCGGCGGACGCGCGCCGGCCTGAAGGACCCGAAGCGTCCCGCCGGCTCCTTCATCTTCCTCGGTCCCTCGGGTGTGGGGAAGACGGAGCTCGCCAAGACGCTCGCCGAGTACCTGTTCGGTGACGAGGACTCGCTCATCCACCTCGACATGTCTGAGTACATGGAGAAGCACACGGTCAGTCGACTGATCGGGTCGCCTCCGGGCTACGTCGGCTACGACGAGGGCGGACAGCTGACCGAGCAGGTCCGCCGCAAGCCCTTCTCCGTGGTGCTGTTCGACGAGGTCGAGAAGGCGCACCCGGACGTGTTCAACACCCTGCTGCAGATCCTCGAGGACGGTCGTCTGACCGACGCTCAGGGGCGCACGGTGGACTTCAAGAACACCATCCTGATCATGACGTCCAACCTCGGGACCAAGAACCTGACCTCCCCGAGCGTCGGGTTCGCCGCCGAGGACGACGCGTCGGTGTACGAGAAGATGCGGTCCCAGGTCGACGAGGAGCTCAAGCGGCACTTCCGGCCCGAGTTCCTCAACCGCATCGACGACACGATCGTCTTCCACCCGCTGAGCTCTGCGGAGATCAAGCAGATCGTCGACCTGATGCTCAAGCGGGTCAAGCAGCAGCTCGCGACCAAGGGCCTCGACCTCGAGCTGACCGATCAGCTCAGGGGCTGGCTCGCGGACAAGGGGTACGACCCGCAGCTCGGTGCCCGTCCCCTGCGTCGCACGATCCAGCGGGAACTCGAGGACCGCCTCTCCGAGCGCATCCTCCACGGCGAGCTGGCGAGTGGTCAGCTGATCGTCGCGGATCTCGACGAGGAGACCGACAGCGTCACCTTCCGTGCGGTCGCCTCGCCGGAGGCGCCGGACACCCCGCCGGTGGAGCTCGCCGGTGGTGGCGATCACGACGAGCAGCACGGCAACAGCAACGGTCACAACGGTCACGAGGAGTGACCGCCGAGCAGCAGGGGTGAGGGGCGGGCCTGCGGGCCCGCCCCTCAGCCGTGGATGCCTCCTCCAGCCTCAGGTCGACGGCGGGCTGTCCCAGTCGTGGACGTCCTCCCCGGCCTCGCGGGAGAGGATGTCCAGCGCTGCCTTGGCCCCGTCGCCGGCGGAGATGATGGCCTGGCTGCGCTGCGGTCGGACCAGATGGCCAGCGGCGTAGAGCCCGGCAACCGAGGTCGCGGCGTCGCCATCGGTGGTGACGGCACCGTCGTCGGACGCCGCTCCGAGCGCCGCGGCCAGCTTGGCCACGCTCCGGCCCCCGGCCAGGAGCACGTGGTCGGCGTGCAGGGTCTCGTCGGCGGTACGGACGGTGAAGCCACCGCCGTCCTCGGCCTCGATGCCCACCACCTCGGCGTCCACCAGCCTGGCACCCACCGCCTCGACCTGAGCTCGGGAGGTGGCCTGGAAGGTGCTGCCGTCGGTGTCGAGGACGCCGAGGTAGTTGTGGAGGTGCGCGTGGTGCAGCAACGTGGCGTCGCGGCCGTAGACCAGCGTCTCATGGCCGTTCTTGGCCAGCAGCAGGGCTGCGGACAGCCCGGCCGGACCATCTCCGACGATGATGGTGCGTCCCAATTTCAGCTCCTTCGTGGAGGTCGTGGTGGTCGTGGGGTCGTCGCGGAGTGTGGCGAGTGTCGCCGGCCCGTGGTGGGTCGGCTGCTCGACACCCCTGCCCGCGCGCGTTCGAGGCTACGCTCGGCCTGCAGGGCGGGCGACACGGGAGGCTGCTGGTGGCCCACGACCTGATCGACTCGACCGAGATGTACCTCCGGACGGCCCTCGAGCTCGAGGAGGAAGGCATCCCGGCGCTGCGTGCGCGGCTCTCCGAACGCCTGGGCCTGTCAGCGCCGTCCATCTCCGAGGGTGTCGCACGGCTCGAGTCCCAGGGCCTGATGCGACTGGCGACCGACCGCACGGTGCAGCTCACGGACGAGGGCCGTGTCCGTGCTGAACAGGTGATGCGCAAGCATCGGCTCGCCGAGCGGCTGCTGGTCGATGTGCTGGGACTCGAGCACGAGTACGTCCACGAGGAAGCCTGCCGCTGGGAGCACGTGATCTCCGATCGGGTCGAGCAGCGGCTGGTCGAGTTCCTGGGCAACCCCACGACCAGTCCCTACGGCAACCCGATCCCGGGCTCGGGTGAGGGCTTCGACGACATCGTCGCGCTCGCCGAGGTCGGCGCCGAGGTGGTGACGCTCCACTCCATCTCGGAGCATCTCCAGGCTGACGCCGAGGTGATGCACGTGCTCCACGAGTACGGGATGATCGCCGGTGAACGTGCCGAGGTGGCCCGCCACGACGGAGGCGTCGTGCTGACACTGGCAGGTCACCGGATCGAGCTCAGCCCGGAAGCGTCACGCTACGTCTACGTCGTCCCGGTCCCCGTGGCCGGCGCCTGACGTCCCCTGCACGCCGCGCTCAGCGGGTGCTGGCGACCGTCTCGGCGCAACGGTGCAGCAGGTCGACGGTCTCGTCCCAACCGATGCACGCGTCGGTGATGGAGACCCCGTGCTCCAGGGGCGCGTCAGGTGACCAGTCCTGGCGACCCGGATGGAGGTTGCTCTCGAGCATGAGGCCGAGGAGCCCGTGGTCGCGGGAGCGCCACTGTTCCAGCACGTCCTCGACCACCAGGTGCTGGCGTCGGTGGTCCTTGCCGGAGTTGCCGTGGCTCGCATCGACCATGACGGGTCGGGGATGATCGGTGATCCGGCGGGCCGACTCCTTGGCCGCCCGGACGTGCGCGACGCCATGGTTGGGTCCGTCGCTACCCCCGCGCAGCACGATGTGGACGTCCGGGTTGCCGGTGGTGCGTACGACCGTCGTCTGGCCGAAGCCGTCGATGCCGAAGAAGGCGTGGGGCGCGACCGCGGCGCTCAGGGCGTTGGTCGCGCCGCCGAGGGTCCCGTCGGTGCCGTTCTTGAAGCCGATCGGCATCGACAGTCCCGAGGCGAGCTGGCGGTGCACCTGGCTCTCGACCGTCCGTGCCCCGATGGCTGCCCAGGTGACCAGGTCCGCCTGGTACTGGGGAGTGATCGTGTCCAGCACCTCGACCGCGCAGGGCAGCCCGAGGGAGGTGACCTCCAGCAGCACCTGCCGTGCGATCCGCAGACCCCTGGAGGCGTCCGAGCTGCCGTCGAGCGCGGGGTCGTAGATCAGCCCCTTCCAGCCGATCGAGGTGCGTGGCTTCTCGAAGTAGGTGCGCATGACCACGATCAGGTGGTCCGAGAGCTCCTGCGCGACCGGTGCGAGCAGGCGGGCGTACTCGGCCGCCAGCGTCTGGTCGTGGATGGAGCAGGGGCCGACGATCACCACCATGCGATCGTCCCGTCCGCGCATGGCGGCTGCGATCCGTGCGCGACCGTCACGCACGAGTTCGTGCTGCTGCGGGGTCGCGGGCAGCTCGGTGCGGACCACGGCCGGTGTCGCGACGGGCTCGAAGACCTCGACGTGGCGGTCGTCGACGGGTGAGCTCGGCCCCTCGGCGGTGGCATGCACCGTCGGGTCGTTGGACACGGTCATCAGATCCTCCTTGCGCCACAGCGCCGGACACCCCGCTCGACGCACGGCATGGACGCTACCGTCCGACGGCACCGTCGATGCCCGCCTCGGTCTGCGAGACTCCCGGAGACCAGCGAGGAGAGGACCCCCATGACCACCGCCCCAGCGGCAGCTGCCGGCACCTTCGACCTGGGAGGCGAGGTGCCCGTGACCCGGATGGGCTACGGCGCCATGCGCCTGACCGGTGAGGGCATCTGGGATGAGCCCGCCGATCGCGACAACGCGATCGCGGTGCTCAGACGCGCCGTCGAGCTCGGTGTCGACCTGATCGACACCGCGGACAGCTACGGCCCCGCCGTGGCAGAGGACCTGATCCGTGCCGCGTTGCACACCGGCCGTGCTGCTGATCCCTACGGTGGGGTGACCGTCGCCACCAAGGGTGGCCTGATCCGCACCGGCCCGGGCGAATGGCACGCGCTGGGTCGTCCCGAGTACCTGCGCTCCGCCTGCGAGATGAGCCTGCGGCGCCTGGCCGTCGAGCGCATCGAGCTCTACCAGCTCCACCGGATCGACCCCCAGGTGCCGGCGGCGGAGCAGTTCGGCGTGCTGGCCGACCTCCAGCGTGAGGGCAAGATCCGCCACATCGGGCTGTCCGAGGTCTCCGTCGCTCAGCTGAACGAGGCGCACGAGCACCTCGAGGTGGCGAGCGTCCAGAACCGCTACAACCTCGTCGACCGTGGTTCGGAGGAGGTGCTGGAGGCGTGCACCGCTGCGGGGATCGCGTTCCTGCCGTGGTTCCCCGTGGCGGTGGGCACGCTCGCCCGCCCGGGTGGACCGCTCGATCCGATCGCTGCGGCCACGGGCGCGACGCCGGCCCAGCTGGCACTGGCGTGGCTGCTGCACCGCTCGCCGGTGATGGTGCCGATCCCGGGGACCTCGTCGCTGTCCCACCTGGAGGAGAACATCCGGGCGTCGGATCTCGAGCTGACGCCCGAGCAGCTGGCCGAGCTGGAGGCAGCGGTGTGAGGCTCGTGTAGCCTCCGCGCCCCTCGGTCCGCGCCCCAGGTCCCTCTGTCACCGTCGATCGGAAGCGGCGTCATGCCCTCCTCGTCCGCCCGACGGGCCTCCTCGTCCGCCCGACGGGCCGCATCGACTCCCGCCGGCCCCGCGGCCGGGGCGGCTCCGGCTCTGCCCGATGCCGCCACCCGTCGTCGCCTCACCGAGGATCTGATGGCGTGGGCCGAGGGGACCCGCGCCGACCTGCCCTGGCGAGCCACCCGTGACCCGTGGGCGATCGTGGTCGCCGAGCTGATGCTCCAGCAGACCCAGGTCGTTCGTGTGGTGCCGCGCTACCTCGGCTTCCTGGAGGCCTACCCCACCCCGGCCGCGTGCGCTGCTGCCTCGGTCGGCGAGGTGGTCCGGGCCTGGGAAGGGCTCGGCTACAACCGCCGGGCGATCAACCTGCACGGTGCCGCGCAGGTCATCGTCGCCGAGCACGACGGTGCGGTGCCCGACCGGCTCGACGCCCTGCTGGCACTGCCGGGCATCGGCCCCTACACAGCGCGCGCCGTGCTCGCCTTCGCCTTCGAACGGGACCACGGGGTGGTCGACACCAACGCGGCGCGGGTCCTCGCACGGGCCGCCGCCGGGCACCGTCTGGCCGCACGCGCCGCCCAGGACCTGGCCGACGAACTGGTCCCGATGGGGTACGGGTGGGCCTGGAACCAGGCGATGCTGGACCTCGGCGCCCAGGTCTGCGTGAAGCGCAAGCCCCGCTGCGGGGACTGCCCGATCACCGGCTCCTGTGCCTGGGCGCGGTCCGGCTTCGCCGCGCCGGACCCGGCCGACGGGACGGCGGGCGTCACCAAGCGCCAGTCGGTGTTCGCCGGTTCGGACCGGCAGGGACGTGGGCGCCTGGTCCAGGCGCTGCGGACCGGGCCGGTCGAGATCCAGCGGGTGGCCGACGTCGCGGGGTGGCCCGAGGAGCCCGAGCGGGCGCGTCGGATCGCGGACGCGCTGGTGGGTGAGGGCCTGGCCGAGTACGTGGACGGGCAGCTGTCGCTGCCGGGCCGGACGTCGTGAGCGACCGCGTCGCCGACATCGTGGCGGCGCGCCTGGCCACCGGGGACGCCAGCCTGGACGAGCTGCTGCGAGCCGTCCGTGACGCCGGCGGTCGGGGCGTCGGCCGGGCAGCCGTGGCCCGGGTGCTCGATGGCGATGCCAGGTTCGCCCCCACCGTGGAGCTCGGCAGGCAGCGGTGGTCCATGATCGAGTCCGGGCCGGGTGCGGCGGCCTCGGGTGCCGACGTCATCGCGGCGGCCGGTGCGGCGGGGACCCGTATGGCGGCCGGTGCGGCGGGGACCCGTGCCGCGCTGGAGGGCCTCCAGCTGCGGCCGTGGCAGGCCGAGGCCTTCGCCGCCTGGTCGGGCACCTGTCGAGGCGTGATCGAGGCCGTCACCGGGACGGGCAAGACCCGGTTGGCGATCGCGGCGAGCCGCACGGTGCTCGATCGCGGCGGGCGCATCCTCGTGCTGGTGCCGACCCTGGAGCTGCTGGACCAGTGGCGGGCCAGTGTCCGGGAGCTGCTCCCCGACGTGAGCGTCGGACGGCTCGGTGGTGGTAGCAGCGACGACCTGTTCAGCCACCACGTGCTGCTCGCGACCCCGCACTCCGCCGCGGGTGTTCCGATCGACCTGCCACCCGGCGCCGCGGGGCTCGTGGTCGCCGACGAAGCGCACCGCTACGGGGCGCCGACGTGGGGCGCGGCACTGCCGGCGGCGTTCGGGTTGCGGCTCGCGCTGACCGCGACCTACGAGCGTGGTGACGAGGGGATCGAGGAGGTCCTCGAGCCCTACTTCGGTCCGGTCGTCTTCCGGTACCGCTACGACCGGGCGGTGGGCGAGGGCACGGTGGCACCCTTCTCCATCGCCCTGGCCGGCGTGGAGCTGTCCCCTGAGGAGCGCCTGGTCCACGACACCGCCGATACCCGTGTCCGCAGCCTGCACCGCGAGCTCGTCGGGGCGCTCGGCATGCCCAAGGAACCCGGCGCGCTGCTGCGCGCCGTCGCTGCGGTGGTCGCCGAGTCGGATGGAGGCGGCCGGGACGGGCGGCAGGCAGCGGCGTGCCGTGAGTACCTCGCCCGGATCCGGCAGCGTCGCGACGTGGCCGCCACCGCCCTGGCCAAGCTCGACGTCGCACGCTCCGCAGCCCCCGGGCTGATCGGTGGTCGATCGCTGGTCTTCACCGACACCATCGACCAGGCCGAGGCCGCAGCCCGGGTCCTGGTCACCGCGGGTGTCCGGGCGGAGACGATCCACGGCCAGCTCCCGGGTGAGCGCCGCCGCATCCGGCTGGCCCAGTTCCGTCGTGGCCGCATGGACGCCCTGGTCGCACGGCGGGTGCTGGAGGAGGGCATCGACGTCGCGGCAGACGACGTCGCGGTGGTCCTCGCCGCCTTCCGGACACG
>JAWOCZ010000278.1:0-11922 GCA_046483565.1 Nitriliruptoraceae bacterium | reverse complement strand
TGTCAGCCCGGGCGAACCGGGTCCTCGCATCGCCGAAGCGCGAGCCGGCCACGGCCAGGAGGTCCGCATCGAGATCCACCCCGAGGTAGTTCACGGTCGGGCCGGCCGGGGCGCCGATGGTCGGCGTAGCGCGCAGCAGTTCGAGGGCCACACCGGTGCCGCAACCGACATCGAGAACGTCCAGGGTCGCGGTGGCGTCGGGGTCGGCGAGCGCGGTGGCGTCGGTGTGCCCGACCGCGGCCTCGAGGAGCCGGACGAGCTCAGGTTCCTCCCAGCTCCGCTTCACCCAGTCGCGACGCGACGGTGAGGTGTAGTGGTCCACCGCGCCGGCGTAGGCATCGCTGTCCGGCACCGGCTCGGGGTGGGGGGGTGCGCTCACCGGGGGATCCTCCGATGGCCGCGAGAGCATGTGGTGCGGCAGTGGGATGCGGTCGCCGGCAGGATAGCCCTCGGTCGCCAGCGGCTCGGAGGGCCGGGTGGCAGCTGGGCCCGGGTGCCGTTGCGGTCCGGGCGCCGGGTGGCAGCTGGGCCCGGGGGCCGCTCAGGCCCCGATGTCGACGCCGGTGCGCCGCACGAATCGGGTCACCGTCGCCGCGACCGTCACGTCGATCGGGGCTGCATCCGCTCCGGGTGCGACCGCCTCGAGGCGTTGCGGATCGAGGTGGTGGCCGCTCGGCCCCATGGTCGCCAGATCGACGGCCAGGGCGGGGGTGACCGGGACGCTGGTGCGGACCGTCTCGACCCCACGGGCCGCGAAGGCCGGCGCCAGCTCCGCAGCGATCCGGGCGCCCTTGCCACCGGGGACGCCCAACATCCCGAACCGCTCGCGGAGCTCGGCGAGGTGGTCCGGCTCGGCAGTGGCCACGACCAGCGTGCCGCCGGGTACCACGAGGCGGGCGAACTCCGCGGCGTTGCGGGGGGCGAACACGTCGAGGAGCACGGCCACCGACCCGGCACGCAGGGGCAACCCGTCCCACACGTCGGCGACGATGGCGTTCGCCCGGGTGTGGCAGCGGGCAGCGCGTCGGGCAGCAGCTTTGGCGACGTCGACCGCCAGACCGGTGCGGTCGGGCATCGCGTCGAGGACAGCGGCGAGGTAGGTGCCCGGGCCGGCGCCCACCTCGCAGACGATGCCGGCTGGCAGGGTTCGACGTCGGCGCTCCCTGCCCATCTGCTGTGCGTCATCGGCCGGTTCCACGCCGGCGTCGTGGCGGCCACCTGCCTCACCGACGCCTCCCGCATCCACGCCAGCCGCACCGATTCCCGCGTCATCGACTCCCGCCGCATCGACGCCTGCCGGATCGGCGTCTGCCAGTTCGGCGTCTGCCAGTTCGGCGTCTGCCAGTTCGGCGACCGCCGCATCGACGTCTGCCGCATCGACGTCTGCCGCATCGACGTCTGCCGCATCGGCGACCGCCGCGCGCACGACCGCCGCGTGGACGCGCGTCAGGACACCGGCCTCGTGCACCCGCATCCGTCGATCCAGCATCGCTGGGCTGTCTCCACCGTGAGGGGGACGGCTGGCGGTGAGGGTGGCGTAGCCCTGCCTGGCGAGGTCGAACCGGTGGCCGTGGGGGCATCCGAGCACCCGAGCGTTCTCTAGCAGCCGCCCGCCGTCGTGGGGGCAGGCGAGCGCGGCGAGGACCTCCGGCTCCATCATGGACGATCGGTGCGACGCCAGCGCCAGCGCACCGCGACCGCGGCCGATCCAGCGAGCAGCACCGCGGCACCGCTGACCACCGACACCAGGGGAAGCGTGGCGACGAGCACGGCGCAGCCGGCGACCCCGCTGATCGCGATCCACCGCGGCCAGCGTCGCTCCGATGGGGTCAGGGTCACGGCCGAGGCGTTGGCGATCCCGTAGTAGAGCAACACGCCGAAGGAGCTGAAGCCGATCGCGCCACGCAGGTCGATCGGGGTCGCCAGCAGGACGATCACCGCGGCAGCGATGGCTACCTCGGCGACATGCGGGACCCTGGTGCGCGTGGACACCCGTGCCAGCGCTGCCGGCAGATGACCATCGCGGGCCATGGCGAAGGAGGTGCGGCTGACACCGACCAGCAGGCTCAGCAGCACCCCGGCGCTGGACAGAGCAGCGCCGGCGCGCACCACGGGTGAGACGGCGGCGAAGCGGCCGGCCTCCACGGCCGTGGCCAGGGGGGCGTCGGCGCCCGCGAGCTCGCCAGGCCCCGCCGAGAGCAGCGCACCGATCCCGACCAGGATGTAGACCATGAGGGCGATGCCGAGGGCGATCGGGACCGCGCGCGGGATCGTGCGCTCGGGTTCGACCACCTCCTCGCCCAGCGTGGCGATGCGCGCGTAGCCGGCGAAGGCGAAGAACAGCAGTCCGGCGGACTGCAGGATCCCGTACCACCCCCCGACGCCGGTGAGGTCGGTCAGGTTGGCCGGCTCGATCGCGCCGCCGCCGAAGGTGGCGACCACGACGGTGGCGAGAACGGCCAGCACCAGCGCCACGATGATGCGCGTCAGCGCGGCCGTGCGGTGCACCCCTGCGAGGTTCACGGCGGTCAGCGCGACGACGCACCCGATCGCCAACGGTCGGGCGAGATCCGGGGCGAGGTAGGCGCCGAAGGTCAGCGCCATCGCGGCACACGAGGCGGTCTTGCCGACCACGAAGGCGATACCCGCCAGGACGCCGGCTTGCTCACCGAGCCGCTTGCGTCCGTAGACGTAGGTGCCACCGGCCTGGGGGTACAGCGCCGCCAGTTGCGCGGAGGACGTCGCGTTGGCGAAGGCCACCGCGGCGGCCAGGGCGAGGCCGATGAGCAGGCCCGCACCCGCCACCTCGGCGGCCGGGCCGAAGGCGGCGAACACGCCGGCGCCGAGCATGGCACCGAGCCCGACCATGACCGCGTCGCTGGTGGTGAGTCTGCGGGCGAGTTGGTCGCTCACGATCATGGTCCGCTCGCATCGGGCCAGAGCCGGCAGGCTCGCTGGGCGACGACGCTAGTCGAGGTGGTCACCGGGAACGCCGGCGCGGCCAGGCCCGTCTGCTGCCCGGCGTTGCTCGGATGCGTGTGCGTGTCTGCTGCCTCGGCCTGCTCGTGGTCTGTCCCTCGCTCGCCCCGCGGTGGGGCGCGCAGCCGGTCAGAGCTGGCCGGAGTGGCTCCCCACTACTGCGACGTGGCACCGGTGGGGTAACGATCAGGACATCCGTGGCCGCCCGGCGACCCCAGCCGCCGGGTGACCCCAGATGCCGCTGAACACCGCTCACGGGCGGCAGGCTGACGCGCGCTGCGGGACCGAGTCGGCGGCAGGCTGACGCGCGCTGCGGGACCGAGTCGGCGGCAGGCTGACGCGCGCTGCCGGACCGAGTCGGCCGCAGCGAGCGCCCGGGACCCACCACCTCGCCGTCAGCTCTGGGTTATGAGCCGTCGTAGTTCGGTCCGCAGTTCACGGAGCCGTGCACCCGACAGGTCCTCGTGGCGGATCTCGATGACGATCCAGCCGAGCTCCCGCAGTTGTTCGCGCTGACGCTCATCCCGTGCGATCTGGCCTCGGGAGCGGTGGTACGCGGCGCCATCGAACTCGAGCGCGACCCGCACGGCAGGCCACGCGGCGTCAACGCGGCGCACGATGCGCCCCTGCCGGTCGCGGACCCGGTGTTGGAGCACCGGCGCGGGCAACTGCGGGTCGCGGAGCGCCAGGAGCCCGTAGACCTCGAGCGGCGACTCCGCCTCGGCCGTCTGCGGGTGAAGGCCGGCGAGCAGCGCGGTCAGCGTGGCCCGCCCCCGAAGCTGTCGCGACCGATCGAGCAACCGTGCGAGCTCCGCCGGGAGCGTTGGCCGGCCCCGACAGGCGTCCCACAGCATCGGCTCCAGCTGGCGCGGTGGCAGGGTCGCGCCGAGGTCCAGCAACGTCCGCGCGAGCGATGTGGCAGGCATGCCTGCGAGCAGGACCTGCTCTTCGCTCGGTAGCGAGCGAACGCGATGCACCCTTGCCGACGGGCAGTGAGGCCGGCGGTCGCGTGGGACCGTGACGTCGAGTTGCCGCGGTGCGCCGACGTCGAGCAGCCCGTGGAGGTACCCCGCGGTCAGGTGTGAGGCCCAGGCCTTGCCCTGGTCAGCGCCTGCCGCGAGCAGGGCAGCGGCCAGCCCTCGCTCCCAGGTCTGCTCGTGCGTGCCGAGCACGACCACCCCGCCGGGGCGCTCCTGCCACACGCCCGCGGAGATGCGGCGGTGGATCGAGCGCGCCGAGATCCCGACACCCCGCAGCTGTCGCCTCGTGCAGACGCCGTGCTGCTCCCTGCCGACGGAGATCGCCCGAGCGTCGACCCCGGTCGTCGCTGGCGCGCCGCGTGATAGGAGCGGTTCCGCCCGCAGCGTGACCGTCCGAGGCCGGGTCGATCCCTGCGGCTCGGTCGCTGTCCTGGCGAGGCTGTGGTGGGTCATCGCTGCAGCAGAGCACGCTCCCACCGACTCGCGGTCACGGACCCGCGGGCGCCTGTGGACAGCGAGGTCGCGGGGCGCCGGCGGATGGGAGGTGCCGGGTGGCCGTGGTGGGGTAGTGGGGCGGTCAAGGGTGGCCGGTGGGTTACCCCGCCAGCGGTGCCGGGTGGCCGGCGATGGGGCGGGATGGCGGCGTGCCGGGAGGTTTCGGCGTGCTGCTGCCGCCTTGGTGGGGTGGCGGGGCGGTCAAGGGTGGCCGGTGGGTTACCCCGGTGGTGCCAGGTGGCCGTGGTGGGGTAGTGGGGCGGTCAGGGGTGGCCGGTGGGTTACCCCGCCCCGGCGTGGCCGCCCGCGCCTGCCCCGGCGCCCGCCCGCACCCTGGCCCGCGCCTGGCCCGCGCACGCGCTGCGGTCGACGCCGCGCACGTGGCTGCTGCGGACCCTGCGGGCACTGGCGGTGCGCTGCGAGGACGTGTGGCCAGGCCAGCGACGCCGTCAGTCGTTGGGGAGGTAGTCGTCGGCGTAGTACTCGACGCCGAGGTGGGTGATCTGGTCCTCGCCGGCCATCCACCGCAGGGTGTTCTTCAGCTTGGTCAGCTGGATGAACAGATCGTGCTCCGGGTACAGCCCCGGCGCGACCTGCGGCGCCTTGAAGTAGAACGACAGCCACTCCTGGATCCCACCCATGCCTGCCCGCTGCGCGAGGTCCAGGAACAGCGCCAGGTCCAGCGCGAGCGGCGCCGCCAGGATCGAGTCCCGGCACAGGAGGTTGACCTTCAGCTGCATCGGGTACCCGAGCCAGCCGAAGAAGTCGATGTTGTCCCAGCCCTCCTTGTTGTCACCGCGCGGCGGGTAGTAGTTGATCCGCACGACGTGATCGAGGTCGCCGTACAGCTCGGGGTAGACGCCCGGCTGCAGGATCGTGTCCAGCACGCCGAGCTTGGAGGTCTCCTTGGTCTTGAACGACTCCGGGTCGTCGAGGACCTCGCCGTCGCGGTTGCCGAGGATGTTGGTCGAGTACCAGCCCTCCATCCCCAGCATCCGAGCCTTGAACATCGGGGCCAGCACCGTCTTGACCATCGTCTGACCGGTCTTGAAGTCCCGCCCGCAGATCGGCACCCCCTGGTCGGAGGCGTACTGCCGGAGCACCGGGGTGTCCACGGTCAGGTTGGGCGCGCCATTGGCGAACGGGACGCCCTCGAGCAGGGCCGCGTAGGCGTAGAGCATGGAGGGACTGATCGCCGGGTCGTCACGGTCGATCGCGGCCTCGAAGGCGGCGAGGTCGGCGTGCGCCGGTCCGGGTTCGATGTAGACCTCGGTGGAGGCGCACCACACCATGACGATGCGGTCGCAGCCGTGCTCCTCCCGGAACGCCTGCAGATCGCTGCGCACCCCCTCGAGCATCTCGCGCTTGCCTCGTGACGGCATGACGTTCGGGCCGTCGAGCTTCTTCACGTAGCCGGGGTCGAAGGCGGCGGGCATCGGTCGGATCGCGCGCAGCGCGTCGCCGATCGGTTCGAGGTGGCGCGCCGGCTCCAGCACCCCGGCGTTGAGGGCGGAGACGTAGGCGTCGTCCGGGTACGGGTCCCACGCGCCGAACACGATGTCATCCAGCGAGGCCAGCGGCACCAGGTCGGCGACCCGGGGGGTGCGACCCTCGGTGCGCTTGCCGAGCCGGACCGTGCCCATCTGGGTCAGCGAACCGATCGGCGCAGCCTGGCCCCGACGGATCAGTTCGACCCCGGCGATGAACGTCGTGGCCACGGCACCCAGGCCGACGCACACCACGCCGAGCTTGCCGTCCGTGGGCGCGATCGTCGGTGACGGAGGGGGGACGGGGTCGGGGGTCATGGCGTTCCTCGCGTTGGGCCAGGAGTGTGGGAGACACCCGTGACCCTAACCCGCCACGTCACGATCAGAGGTTGAGCGTGGCCCGTTGCTCTGCGGCCCGTAGCGACGGCGAGGTGCCGACCATCGCCCGCATCGTGCTGAGCGTCGCCCCGGCCTGCGCCACCGCTGCACGCGACACCCACGCCGGACGCCGGCGCTCCAGTGCCTCCTGCAGCTGCGGCTCCAGCGAACCGAGCGCTCCGGTCAACAGCGACCGGTAGCCGGCCCGGGCGGCCAGCGGGATCGGCGGCCGTCGCAGGAACGCGAGGGCCTCCCGCCCCTGATGGTTGATGCCGAGGTCGTGGTGGAAGCTCGCCAGGACCTCCTCCAGGGCCGCCACCGAGGTCGGCAACGTGCCATCGGCGATCATCGGCAGGTGGACCCGACCCGCGCGCAGCTCCGCCTGGGCGGCTGCATCGCGCAACAGCCCCTCGAGATCGACCCGGGGGTCGAGCAGTGCCCCGATGTGCGACTGCTGAGCGACGAAGGCATCCTCCTCGGTGGAGGAGAGCACCTGGGGCGCCCACAGGCGGTGGCCGGCCAGGAACGACGAGGTGAGCGCGATCGACACCCACGTGAGCAGCCTCGGGTCGTCGGCCCGGTAGGAGCGGCCATCAGGGGCGGTGCCGCGCACCTTGGGGTGGACGGCCCGCACCCGCCGCGAGACCTGCAGGGCCTCCCGCGTGGAACCGAACGTGGTGGTCGTCACGTAGGCGGAGGTCCGTTGCAGCCGCCCGAGCGGGTCCTCGCGGAAAGCGGAGTGGTCGTGCACCCCGGCCATCGCCAGCGGATGCGCCACCTGGACGAGCAGTCCGCGCAGCCCACCCGCGATCGCGGCCGGCTCGCCGATCACGAGCCAGGAGGGGGAGCCAGGCCCCGTCAGGCCGGGGTCCCCGGGGTCGGCGTCCGGGTCGAAGGGCGGACCGCCGAACAGTCGGGTCAGCACCTTGCGGATCATCGACCGGGCGAACGGCACGCCGACGTCGGTCGCTCGGTCCTGGGCGCCGCGCAGCGTCGTGCCGCGGTCCTGGGCGCCGCGCAGCGGCGCGCCGCGGTCCTGGACGTCGGTTGGGGTGGGTGCGCGCTCGTCGGTCATATCCGTCCTTCGAGGCTGCATCGTCGCCGGCTCGCTGCTCCCGCGCGCCGGTTCAGTGTCCCCGCGCGCCGGCTCGCTGCTCCCGCGCGCCGGATCGGTCCCATTCAGTGTCGGCGGTCTCCGTACCCGCCGGCCACGTCGTCCAGGGCGGGTTCGGCGTCGAGCGGCGTCAGGCCGTCGAGGAGCAGCTGCTCCGGGGCCCTGGAGGTGGCGTGCTCGGCAGCACGCGGGCCGTCCAGCACCTCGCCGGTCAGGGCGGTCCACCACCACCGCATCCCTCGCGGGGCCGATCGGACCCCCAGCTGCGAGAAGCGCACGTCGATACGCCCGAGGAACGCGACCTCCGCGACCACCTCGTCGACAGCGTGCCGCACGTCCTCGTCCTGCGGGTAGTCGGCCTTCAGCAGTGGCAACACGTCACGCCGGTCCTCGACGGCGGCGTAACGGACGGCCATCGGGCTCGGGCTCGCCGCGAGCCGCGAACGTGCCGCACGCCACAGCAGCTTCTGGCGCGCGAACCAGTCCCAGGCGTACGCCGGAGGTCCTCTGTCCGCCATGCTGCGCTCCCGGCCGGTCCTACCCGCCAGCGTAGAGCCTCGGGGCGCGGCGAGCCGGTCGCGGCGTCAGCTGCGCTCGGCGGTGGCCTGGACCAGGCGGTCGAGAGCCGCGTTGAACGTCGAGCTCGGACGCATCACCTCGGCGGCCCTGGCGCGATCGGGCCAGTAGTAGCCACCGATGTCGGCCGGTTGGCCCTGGACGGCGGCCAGCTCGGCGACGATGGTCTCCTCCTGCTCTGCGAGCTCCCGGGCCAGCTCCCCGAAGATCGCTGCCGCCGGTGGATCGTCGGTCTGCGCGGCCAGCGCCTCGGCCCAGTAGCGGGCGAGGTAGTAGTGGCTGCCGCGGTTGTCGAGCTCCGGCACGACCCGGGAGGGGGACCGGCCCTCCTCCAGGACGCGGGCCACCGCCGCATCGAGCGTCCGCCCGAGCAGGCGGGACCGCGGGTTGTCGAACCGATCGGCGAGGTGCTCGAAGGAGGCCGTCAGCGCGAGGAACTCACCGAGCGAGTCCCACCGCAGGTGGTTCTCCTTCAGCAGCTGCTGGACGTGCTTGGGCGCCGAGCCGCCCGCCCCGGTCTCGAACAGCCCGCCCCCGGCCATCAACGGCACGATCGAGAGCATCTTGGCCGAGGTCCCGACCTCCAGGATCGGGAACAGGTCGGTGAGGTAGTCGCGGAGCACGTTGCCGGTGACCGAGATCGTGTCCTTGCCGGCCTTGACGCGCTCGAGGGTGGTACGCGTGGCCTCGGCGACCGGTAGGAACTCGAGCATGAGCCCCTCGGTGTCCATGCCGGAGAGCTCGTCGTGGACCTTGCGCAGGATCTCGGCGTCGTGGGCCCGGGTCTCGTCCAGCCAGAACACCGCCGGTGCCCCGGTCGCCCGGGCGCGCGTGACCGCCAGCTGCACCCAGTCACGGACCGCGTCGTCCTTGGTCTGGCAGGCCCGCCAGATGTCCCCTGTCGCCACCTCGTGCTCGAGCAGGGTGGCGCCGGTGCCGTCGACGACCCGCACCGTGCCGTCGGCGGGTACCTCGAAGGTCTTGTCGTGGGAGCCGTACTCCTCGGCCTTGCGCGCCATGAGCCCGACGTTGGGGACGCTGCCCATGGTGGTCGGGTCGAAGGCGCCGTTGGCCTTGCAGAACTCGATCGTCTCGCCGTACAGCGACGCGTAGCTCGAGTCCGGGATCACGCACTTGGCCGGCTGCTGCTCGTCGTCGGCGTTCCACATCGTCCCCGAGTCGCGGATCACGACCGGCATCGAGGCGTCGATGATGATGTCCGAGGGCACGTGCAGGTTGGTGATGCCGCGGCTGGAGTCCACCTGGGCGAGGCCGGGGCCCTGCTCGTAGGCCGCGGCGATGTCGGCCTCGATCGCGGCACGCGTGTCGGCGTCGAGGTGCTCGAGCGCACGCTCGAGACTGGCCATCCCGTCGTTGGGGCTGACGCCGAGCTCGGCGAGGATGTCGCCGTGGTCGGCGAACACCTCGGCGTAGTAGGTCTGCACGGCGTGGCCGAAGATGATCGGGTCGGAGACCTTCATCATCGTGGCCTTGAGGTGCACGGAGAACAGCACGCCCTCGGCCTTGGCATCGGCCATCTGCGCAGCGAGGAAGTCCGTCAGCGCCTGCTTCGAGAGCACGGCGGCATCGAGGATCTCGCCGGCCTCGAGGGGGATCGATGCCTTGAGGACGGTCACCTCGCCGTCCGCGTCCACGTGCTCGACGCGCGCCTCGGTGGGGACGTCGACCGTCACCGAGCGCTCGGAGGACCGGAAGTCGCCGCCGGTCATCGTGGCCACGTGGGCGGGGGAGTCGCTGGACCACGCGCCCATGCGGTGGGGGTGCTTGCGGGCGTAGGCCTTGACGGCGTCCGGCGCACGGCGGTCGGAGTTGCCCTCGCGCAGCACCGGGTTGACCGCGCTGCCCTTGACGGCGTCGTAGCGGGCCTTGATGGCGGCTTCGTCGTCGTCGGCTGGGGCTTCCGGGTAGTCCGGGACGGCGTACCCGGCGGCTTGCAGCTCACCGATCGCGGCCTTGAGCTGGGGGACCGAGGCGCTGATGTTGGGGAGCTTGATGATGTTGGCCTCGGGGCGCTTGACCATGGCGCCGAGCTCGCCGAGGGCATCGCTGACGCGCTGCTGCTCCTCGAGGTGATCGGGGAAGCTCGCCAGGATCCGACCGGCGAGCGAGATGTCCCAGGTCTCCACCTCGACGCCCGCGGCGCCCGCGAAGGCGTCCAGGACCGGCTGGAGCGACTCGGTGGCCAGCGCCGGCGCCTCGTCGGTGTAGGTGTAGATGATCCTGCTCATAGGTGGTCGGTTCCCTGTCGGCGGTCTCGGGTCTGGGCGGAGGCGCACGGCCGGTGACCGTGGGGTCCGCGTCCTCGTCACGCTACTCGTTCCGGGACGCGCGGCGATGTTCGAGCGCCGCGACCGATGCCCTGAACGCGCACGCACAACGCACGGCAGGTAAGGAATACCTAAGCTGAGTTGTCAAGGTGGCCGGCGGGGGAGTTAGGTTCACCTAACCGGTGCCGCACAGCGGTGCCGCTTCCCATCTGCTCCCACCGGGCGCCGCGGCGCCCAGCTTCCGGAGGATCCACCGTGCGCACCTCGAGACGTTCCCATCGCTGGCTGCTCGTGGCTACCGCTGCCATCGCGCTGGTGGTCGCCGCCTGCGGCAGCGACGGGTCGACCGACGACCCGGACACCGAACCGACCGAGACCGAGAGCGACGACGCGACCGCCGAGGACAGCGACGACGCGACCGCCGAGGACAGCGACGACGCGGACCCCGAGGCCGAGGACGGCGAGGCAGCGGCGTCGGACGGTCCGATCACCGTCTACTCGGGCCGCAACGAGGACTTCGTCGGCTTCATCTTCGACGACTTCGAGGCCGCCACGGGCATCGAGGTGGAGGTCCGCTACGGCGACACCGCCGAGCTCGCCGCCACGATCGTCGAGGAGGGGCCGGCGAGCCCGGCGGACGTCTACTTCGCGCAGGACGCCGGGGCGCTGGGCGCCCTGCAGGCCGAGGGGCTGTTGACCGAGCTGCCCGACGACGTCCTCTCATGGGTCGAGCCGACGTTCCGCTCGCGTGAGGGGGAGTGGACCGGCACCACCGGGCGGGTCCGTGTCCTGGCCTACAACACCGACAACGTCGATGCCGCCGAGCTCCCGGACTCCGTGCTGGAGCTCACCGAGCCCGAGTGGGAGGGCCGGGTCGGCTGGGCGCCGACCAACGGCTCCTTCCAGGCCTTCGTCACCGCGCTGCGCCAGACCGAGGGTGAGGATGTCGCCCGCGAGTGGCTCGAGGGCATGATCGCCAACGGTGCCGTCGAGTACCCGAACAACACCGGCATCGTGGAGGGCATCTCACGCGGCGAGGTCGACGTCGGCATCACCAACCACTACTACCTCTACCGCTTCCTCGAAGAGGACCCCGACTTCCCGGTGGCGAACCACTACCTCCCCGGTGACATCGGTGGTCTGGTCAACATCGCGGGGGTGGGGGTGCTCGACTCGAGCGACAGCAAGGACGCGGCCTTCGAGCTGGTGCGCTACCTGCTCAGCGAGGAGGTCCAGACCTACTTCGGGCAGAACGCGGACACGATCGAGTTCCCGGTCATCGCCGGCGTCGCGGCGCCCGAGCTGCCGTCGCTGGAGGAGATCGACCCACCGGACGTGGACCTGTCGGATCTGGAGGACCTCCAGGGCACCCTGCAGCTGCTCCAGGACGTGGGCGCCCTGTCGTGAGGTGCTCGGTCGGTGCTGGGCCGCCGGCGGCCGTGCGATCGGCGACCGGTAGCGTGCGTCACCGGTGACCACCGAGCCGCTCAGCACGGACCTACCCAGCGCCGAGCCGTCCAGCGCCGCCGACCAGCCGACCCGTCGTGGTCCCCGGCGGCCGACCGGTCGCCCGGGGGCGCGGCGGCTCGCCGGCGTGCATCCGGCCGTCTGGGTCCCCGCCCTGC
>JAWOCZ010000185.1:0-10823 GCA_046483565.1 Nitriliruptoraceae bacterium | reverse complement strand
GGAGGTCGCAGATGGGGGACGTCTCCCTGACCGGCAAGGCACTCAAGCCCGGCGGGACCGGCAAGGCGATGATCGAGCTCGAAGCCGTCGAGAAGTGGTTCGGCGACTTCCAGGCACTCAAGGGCGTCGACCTCCAGGTCGGCTTCCGCGAGACGGTGGTCGTGTGCGGCCCGTCCGGGTCGGGCAAGTCGACGCTGATCCGCTGCATCAACCGGCTGGAGGAGCACGATCGTGGGCGGATCGTCGTGGACGGCACGGAGGTCTCCGACGACCTGCGCGACATCCAGGAGATCCGGCGCGAGACGGGGATGGTGTTCCAGTCCTTCAACCTGTTCCCGCACCTGACGATCCTGGACAACGTCACCCTCGCTCCGATCCAGGTGCGACACCGTCCGCGCAAGGAGGCGGAGCGCAGCGCGATGGAACTCCTCGAGCGCGTCCAGATCCCGGACCAGGCGAACAAGTACCCCGGGCAGCTCTCAGGCGGTCAGCAGCAGCGGGCGGCGATCGCCCGGGCGCTGGCGATGGAGCCGAAGGTGATGCTGTTCGACGAGCCCACCTCGGCGCTGGACCCGGAGATGATCAAGGAGGTCCTCGACGTCATGGAGGAGCTCGCGGCGTCGGGCATGACCATGATCTGCGTCACCCACGAGATGGGCTTCGCGCGCCACGTCGCGGACCGGGTGGTGTTCATGGCCGAGGGCGGCATCGTCGAGGTCAACACCCCGGAGGAGCTGTTCACCGACCCGCAGGAGGAACGCACCAAGCTGTTCCTGTCGCAGATCCTGTGAGCCGTCCGCGTTCCTCGCCGGGGAACCGACGTGCGCGCCCTACGCCTCCGGTTCCCCCGTCTCCCCAGGCTCCGGCGGTGTCCGGCGTTCGACGTCGCGGTCCTCGGCCGCCCGGCGGTGGCGTGACTCCCCCGCGACACCGCGCTCCCTGACATCCAGCTCCGCGATCTGGTCGTTCCGGCCGTACAGGATCAGGACGTCACCGGCGTCGATGTGCGTCTCCCCGTCCGCCGCCCCGTCGTACGCGCCGTCGACACGCTGGACGCCGAGGACGATCACCCCCTCGTCGTTGAGTCGGAGCTCCGCCAGCGTGTGCCCGGCGATCCAGTCCTGTTCGTCCACGAGCAGCTCGGAGACGGTGTAGCCGCCGTGGATCTCCAGCAGCGCCGCGTAGTCGCGGATGTCCAGGTCGGTGAACCGGCGCAGCGCCAACCGGATCACGCGCGACATTGCGCGGTCCACCGGACGCAGCTTCATCAGACTGAGCAGGGCGAGGGTCCCGGCGACCAGCGCCAGCAGCGCCAGCGTGCTGTTGCCGCCGTCGGCGGAAGTGGTACTGGCGAAGGTCAGCATCACCGAGGCCAGCACGGTCACGATCCCGGCCGAACCCATCAGCATCAGGGTCATGACGATACGGCGACGGACGGGGTGGTTGACCACCGACTCCGACTCGGTGGTCGTGAAGCCGGCACCGGTCAGCGCCGAGCGGGCCTGGAAGCGCGCGGCCTGTTGGGACATCCCGGTGAGCGTGAGGGCGATGGTCGCGACGCGCGTCACGACCATCGACAGCAGGATCACGATGAACACCGTGATGATGGGCGCGACGGGGATGGCCACGGACGCCTCCTTCCCCACTGAAGGTAGGCCCCGACGCGACTCACCGACGCCGTACGATGGCGGGCTTGCGGACGACGTGCACGACCGATCGACCACGGTCCGGCCGGCCAGGGCCGAGACCACGACCGGTCACGGCTCAGGGACAGGTCGCCTCTAGGGTGCCCGGCGCGGTCGTCGCCGACATCTCGTCCCGCATGTCACGGAACTCCGTCTGGGCGCGGACCTGTTCGCCGTCGATCTCCACGAACTCCTCGCCATCCCCGGTGAGTGAGGCCACCGGCCCTCCTGCCGCCCAGGCGACGGACGGGTCCTCGAAGTCGTCGATGTCGTCGATCGTCACCGAGTGGCCGAAGCCGTCGATGGAGACGTAGAGCTGCAGCCCGTCGCTGATCGCCGAGAGGACGAACTCAGCGTCCTCGTCCCCGATCTCGTCCGGCCCGAAGGCGCAGACCACCGAGTCGAAGGTCCACGTCTCGCCATCGACGGTCAGCTCGGCGCCGCCGCCACCGACCGCCTCCTGCTGCGTCTCGAGGTCCTCGGCGAGCTCCTCGGCGAGCTCCTCGGGGTCGTCGCCCAGCTCCTCGAGTGCCTCCGCGGCGTCCTCGGTCGCGTCCTGGGTGGCGTCCTCGGTCGCGTCCTCGATCGAGTCGACGGCATCCTGCGCCGCCTCCTCAGCGGGATCCTCCGACCCACAGGCGGCGAGCAGCACCACGAGCACCAACAGCAGCCCGGCAGAACGACGCATGACGCTCTCTCCGTCGCGCGGTCACGGTGAGAGGACACTACGCCTACTCGGGCAGCGCGACAAGACCCGACGCTCTGCGACCCAGCTCGAGCAGCGCGGGGCTTCGGCCCGGAGCCGTGCCCCGGGCGGCTCGGCGCGCTACCCGGCCGACTGGAACTCGACCGCGGCGATCGTCCCGCGACGCTCGAAGACCGCCGCCGACTCCTCCCGCGTGAGCGTGGAGCCGGATCGCTCCACCTCGGCACCATCGTCACGGAGGATCCGGACCCGGTCGGCGTCGCCGCGCAGCACACGCACCGGGGTCGCGCAGAAGGTGAACGCGTACCCGACCGCGCCGTCGTGCTCGGTCCGCCACAGCTCCTCCGGGGGCAGCAGCGCAGGACCGAGACCGATCCGTCCGTCGCCGATGCGCAGTCCGAGCTCGCCCATGCGGGTGAGCACCTCCTCCTTGACCTGCCCGGTCATGCCGGGCTGCTGCGCCCCGGCGTGCGCCGGCGTGTGCGAGTAGCAGTCGGTGGGGAACGCGCCGTACAGGGCCGGATCCTTGCGGAAGCCGAGACCGTCGCGGATGCGGAGGTAGGCCTGCTCCAGCCGGCGGGCGATCCACGCGTCCCCGCCCTGCGCGGTCACCTCGATGGCCCGCTCCTGCACAGCGAGCAGCAGCTTGGCGACCATGTGCCAGTAGATCGAGCCGATGCCCTCGTAGCCGTGCATACCGCCCGAGCGGCCCGTGAACGCATGGTGGTGGAACAGCTGCTCGTAGAGCTCGTGCACCCTCGCTCGCTCCGCGGCGTCGAGGTCGGTGGTCCCCAGGGCCCGCGTCAGCGCCTCGGCGTTCTGGAGGTCGGCGCGGAAGTGGAGGCCGCCATCGGCGTCGCGTTCGAGGATCGGCCGTCCCTCGGTCCCGACCAGGCGCCGCAGAGCGGGCTCGTCGTCGAGCACCGACGGCGGGAGGTGGTTGCGGTCGAGGAAGCTCGGCCTCGACGCTGCCGGGTACAGCAGGAAGGAGTCCTGGTCCACCCGGTACAGCGGTGAGTCGAACAACGACTCGACCAGCGCGATCGCCTCCTCGGCCTCCAGGATCGTCGTGCCGAGTACCGCCGCCTGGCCCTCCAGCATGAGCGGCAGCTGGTGCACCTCGGCGCTGGCGGCCTCGGGAACCGACAGCAGGTGGTAGGCGTGGTAGAGCCCGTCGTCGCGCCGGGCGGCCCGGATCGAGGCGCGCAGGTGCGCCAGCGCCCCGTCGAGCAGGCGAGCCACGGTGGCCGTCTCCACCTCGACGGGTGAGGGGTCGAAGCCGTCTGCGACGCCCTCGCGGTAGGTCTCGCCGGCGACGCCGAGCGCGTCGAGCAGGTGACGACGCGCCCGCGCCTCGGTGACCGAGCCCTCGGGGTCGTGGGCCGCGAGGATCTCGGCGACGGCGTCGAGCCAGCCCGCGACCGGTCGGGACAGCGTGACCGCTCCGTCACGGCCCTCGTCGATGATCCGATCCACGAAGCTCAGGTAGCGCTCCAGTTGGTAGAGCGTCACCATCGACAGCCCGTAGCCGGCCAGCGCGTTGTTCGCGTCGTTCCACTCCGGGCGCTGGGTGTTCATCCAGATCCCGCCACCCGCGACGTAGCTGCACAGCTTCGCCAGGGCGGGTACGAGCAGCTTCTCCGCCATCGTCACCCGGACGAGCTCCCCGCCGGTGACGACCAGTCGGCCGTCCGCGCCCACCTGCTCGACGCGGGCCGCCACCCGGGCGGCGCGCTCCGCCTCGTAGGTGATGGTGTCGCGGGGGTCGGCGAGCATGGCCTCGTAGTCGGCCAGGCGGTAGGGCACGTCGGCGTAGGTGAACACGGGCTCGTCGAGCCAGGCACCGAGCCCGTCCGGGTCGCTGGCCTCCCAACCCTCGAGCAGGCGCAGGAGGTAGACGATCTGGTGATCGCCCCAGTAGCCGATGTTGCTCCAGGGGTCGTCGGGATCGGGCACCTCCCAGTCGATCCCCTCTCGTGAGATCCGGTAGGGGTTGAACCCGTCGAGGGTGCTGGCGTTCAGGAACTTCGCGGCCACGTTGGCGTGGTAGCCCGGGTAGGAGCGCAGGAGCGCCTCCCAGTTCTGGAAGATGTCACGCCAGTTGCCCTCGTAGGTGAGCAGCGGTCGGCCATCGTCGTCGGTCACCCGGATCGAGAAGCGGTTCCACGGCCGGCTCGGGTCCCCGTGCCGGCGGGAGAAGGTGAGCGGGAGGTACTCGAGCACCAGCCGGACCAGGTCCGGATCCTCGGTGGCATCCGCGAACGCCCGCAGGTCGTCGAGGTGGACCGACGGTCCGAGGTCACCGAGCTCACCGGCGTGGCGGTCATAGACCCGCACGTTGCGTCGACGCAGGAAGTCCAACAGATCGCCGACCGGGATCTCGTACCCGTCGACGAAGGTGCCGCCGCGCATCGCGTTGAACAGCACGTTCGACAGGTGGTGCGCGTCAGCGACCGGATCCGCGGTCCGCTGCAAGCCATCCGCTCCGGTCAGGAGCGCCTCCAGTCGCTCGGCGCCCCGCCGGACGTCGGCGGCCACGAGGTCGAGCGCCTCGGGGGCCGCGGCCAGCCGCACCCGGTCGTGGAGCTCGGCGTGCCCCAGCCCGATGTCGGCGACCAGCGACCAGGTGCTGCTCCCGCCCGCCGGCACGGTCACGGGCGCGCGCAACAGGTAGGCAGCACGACGCCCCGTGAACAACTCGACCGGGGCGCGTTCCCGTCCCCGCCACACGTCGTCGACGACCCGTTCGTCGAGGTGTACCCCGGCATCCTCGAGGCCGGCCGACCACACCAACGTCGCGGCCAGCGCCTCGGCCGGCTCCGCCCGGTCGGTGATCAGGGACTCGAGGGCGTAGACCGCGGCGGTCCCCCACGGGCCGGTCTCGGACCGCTTGTAGGCGTCGACGAGGTTGGAGCGGAGCTGCTCGGTGACGGCGTCCACGCCGGTGGGCATGACGTCGAGCAGGCCGTCGAGCACCTCGACGTTCGCTCCGTCGTCCGTCAGGTCGGTGAGCTCCACGGTCCGGACCCAGCCGTAGGCCCGGGACGGCGCCCAGGTCGTGCGGACCGAGAGCCCCCAGGCCGGGTTGGTCTCCTCCAGCAGCAGCGCATCACCGCGGACGTGTTTGGCGATCGAGCGCGTGCATCCGACCTCGGGGCGGCGCGCGAACGGTTGCCAGACCTCGTGGCAGCCGTCGACCTCGCGGGTCAGCAACGTCACCGGCCCCGAGATGCCCACCGCCCGGTGCAGGCGGTCGTCGGTCTCGTAGGGCAGGAACGCGTGATCGGCGTCCCGGCGTCCTGCCGTCAGCGGCCCCGCGCTGGAGACGAACATCCACAGGTCGCTGTCGGACACGACGGTCGTCAGGAACGGCGCCATCCGTTCCACGCCGTCGATCCGGTACCACTGCTGCCCGTCGACCTCGACGAGCCCACCGGTCACCTGCTGCTGCATGCCCACGCCCGCGTCCCTTCCTCGTCCGCTCCCTACGCTAACCGCGCCACCGCTACCCGACCCCGTGGAGCACCGCCCGATGAGCACCTCCTCACGGACCCGACCCGGGGTCGTGGACTTCGGTCGACGCGCGGACGGGACACGCGCCCAGCTGGTCACGATCGGTCGATCGGACCACCTTCTCGCCAGGATCAGCGATCACGGCGCCACCCTCGTCGAGCTGCACGTCCCCGACCACGCCGGACACGTGGTGGACGTCGCGCTCGGGTTCGGTGACGTGGCCGGCTACGAGTCACCCAGCAACGCCTACCTCGGCGCGACCGTGGGCAGGGTGGCGAACCGCATCGCCGACGCGACGTTCGAGTTGGAGGGTCGACGCTTCGAGCTCGCCGACAACGAGCCACCTCACCACCTACACGGCGGTGGCGCCGGCGCCTTCTCGGAGGTGCCGTGGCAGCTCGTCGCGCACGACGCCGACACCGTCGTCCTACGCCACGTCAGCCCGGCCGGTGACGAGGGCTACCCCGGCAACGTCGAGGTGACCGCCACCTACCAGGTGAGGGATCAGGACCTCGTGATCGGCTACCGCGCCACGACCGATGCGCCGACGCCGCTGGACCTGACCAACCACACCTACCTCAACCTCCGCGGCCACGGCGACGGCACCGTCCTCGATCACCGGCTGCAGGTGCTCGCCGACCAGGTGCTGGTCGTCGATGACGGACTCGTGCCGACCGGCGCCCTCGCCGGTGTCGCCTCGACACCGCTCGACCTGCGGACACCGACGCCGCTGCGCGAGCGGGTCGTCGCACTGGCAGAGACTTCAGCGCTCGGTCTGGACCATCACTTCGTGCTGCGCAGCGAGCAGGACGACGTGCGCACCGTCGCGCGTCTCCACGATCCCTCGACCGGTCGGCACCTGGAGGTGCTGACCGACCAGCCCGGGTTGCAGGTGTACTCCGGCAACCGACTCGATCCCCCGGTCATCGGCAAGGACGGCCGCCGCTACCCCCGTCACGGGGGGCTGTGCCTCGAGCCACACCACCTCCCCGACGCGGTCCACCATCCGCACTTCCCCAGCGTCACGCTCGAGCCCGGCGAGGTCTACGAGCACACCACGATCTACCGGTGCACCACGATCTGAGCGTGCCGCGATGACCCGTCCCCCACCCAGGAGACCGACATGACCGACGAGCTGCGCCAGCGCCATGCGCAGGAGGTCTTCGACGACCACCTCAGCCTCGCTGCCGAACACCGCTTCGACGATGACATCGAACGCAACGTCGCACCGCACTGCGTGATCCTGGAGCGGCGAGGGATCTTCCACGGGCCCGCCGGCGCCCGGGAGCTCGCGCACCTCCTCGAGGACGAACTCCCGGACGCGCCCTACGTCTACACCAACCGGCTGGTCGAGGGTCGGTTCGCGTTCCTCGAGTGGACCGCCGACGCCGCCCACACACGCGTGCGTGACGGCGCCGACTCCTTCGTCATCGAGGACGGTTGGATCGTGGCGCAGACCATCCACTACACCGTCGAGGACCGGCCCAGCGGGTGACCGATCGCCTCACTGCTGAGATGCGCTGGTCTGCCCCAACCCGTCGGGCTGCTGGACCATCGCTGCGATCCGATCCGCGAGTTGCCCGGGCACGACCGTGTCCGGATCGCGGAGCCGCCCCATCTCATCGTGCACGCCGACCAGCGCGGCGTACAGCGGCGGGCAGGTCGGACAGCGTTCCAGATGAGCCTCGACCTGGCTGACCTGTGCTTCGGCGAGGTCGCCGTCCAGGTAGTCCGAGACGAGTCGGCGGGCGTCCCAGCAGCGCATCGGGGTCCCCTCCATCTGGCGGCGCCGCTCGGGCCCCGCGGCCAGTGCCGTCACCAGCGCCATCCTCCCCCGGCGCAGCCGCTGTTTGGCGGCCGGCAGTCCGATCCCCGTCGCGGCGGCGATCTGGGGAACCGTCCACCCTTCCACGTCGTGCAGGACCACCGCCGTGCGCTGCCCCTCCGGGAGCCGGACCAGCGCGTCCTCGAGTTCGGCACGGTCAGCAGCCCGCTCGACCACCTCCGAGGTATCGACGGTGTAGGCATCGTCACGCCACAACGCCTCGACGTCGGCTGACGGGACCACACGGCCCGAGCGGCGGGCGGCATCGATCACGACGTTGTGCGCGATCCGGTGCAGCCAGGTCCGTGCGGACGCCTCTCCCCGGAACCCGTCAGCGGCGGCCAGTGCCCGAGCGGCGGTCTCCTGGACGACGTCCTGCGCTGCCTGGTCGTCACCCGTGAGCACCAGTGCGAAGCGGTACAGCCCGTGGAGATCCTCGACGATCGCCGCCCCCACCCGATCAGCAGCATCCACCGCAGCGCCCATCCGATCCATGACGCGTCGTTGCCTACTTGCCTGCCGGGACCCGCGAGGTGCTGATCCCGAGCAGACGGTAGAGCGGGCAGAACCCCGTCGCCGCGGTGGCCGCCATCACCACGGCCACCACCACCAGCGCGATACCGGCGCCGCTGGTCGGCCCCACCGCGAACGCCGCGCCCGCCGCAGCCACCGCCGCGACACCGCGAATCACCCGGTCGATGCCAGCCTCGTTACGTTCCATCTCCGACCTCCAGATCCAGTCCCGGCCAGGCACCTCCCGGCCGGTTCGTACTGCCCCCAGAAGACGACGCGACCCGATGAAGAGATACCGGCGATCCGCCGACCGTCCGACCTCCGCGCAGCTGACATCGTTGGACGCACACCAGCGGGCCGCGGGGGCGAACGTGCGTGTTCTCCGCGCGCCTCGGCCTCACCGGAAGTACCGGACGTACGATGGTCCGCCCGAACGAAGGCAGCATCGAAGGTGAACGCCATGGGTGGCCAGCTCGCGCTGGTCGGTTTCCTCGTCATCCTCAACGCCGCGTTCGCAGGCTCCGAGATCGCGCTCATCTCGTTGCGTGAGGGCCAGATCGCCCGGCTCGAACAGCGCTCGGCCCGTGGCCGCGCGCTGGCCAAGCTGGCACGTGAGCCGAACCGGTTCCTGTCCACGATCCAGATCGGGATCACGCTGGCCGGGTTCCTCGCCTCGGCGACCGCTGCGGTAGCGCTCGCCGAGCCGTTGGTCGAACCGCTGGCGTTCCTCGGCCGGGCCGCCCGACCGGCAGCCATCTTCACGATCACGCTCGTGCTGACCTTCATCACGCTCGTGTTCGGTGAACTCGCGCCGAAGCGGCTCGCGATGCAGCGCGCTGAGAGCTGGGCGCTACTGGCCGCCCGTCCACTGACGTTGCTCGCGCGCCTGACCGCCCCCGCGATCTGGCTGCTGTCACACGCGACCGACCTGACCGTCCGCCTCTTCGGCGGCGACCCGAACCGGGATCGCCAGGAGGTGACCGAGGAGGAGATCCGCGATCTGATCGCCACGCAATCGGCGTACACCGAGGAACAGCGCCAGATCATCGACGGCGCGCTCGAGGTCGCCGACCGGACCCTGAGACAGCTCCTCGTCCCGCGTTCCCGGGTCGTGGGTCTGCCAGCCGACCTCGCGGTCGACGAGGCGCTCGAACAGCTCGCCGCTGCCGGACGCAGCCGTGCGCCGGTGTTCAACGACGAGCTCGACGATGCCGACCGCACCATCTCGGTGCTCGGTCTGATCGGCCACACGGGCACGGTCGACGAGCATGCCCGGCCCGCCCTCGCCCTTCCGGAGTCGCTCAACGCCGTCGTCGCGCTGCGGGAGCTGCAGACCCACCGGCAACAGCTCGCGCTGGTCGTCTCCGAACACGGCGGGGTGGAGGGCATCGTCACCGTCGAGGACCTCATCGAGGAACTGGTCGGCGAGATCTACGACGAACACGACCGCGACATCCTGGGGGTGGAGCACGATGCCGACGGCAGCATGGTCGTTCCCGGCGTCTTCCCGCTCCACGACCTCGAGGACCTCGGCATGGAGGCCTCCTCAGCTGAGGTGACCACCGTCGGCGGTCTGATCGTCGAGCACCTCGGGCGGATCCCGCAGGATGGTGACCGCGTCACGATCCATGGCAGCGACTTCGAGGTGCTCCATGTTCGGCGTCGCGCCCCGGAGCGGGTCCGTATCCGTCCCCATCCTCGTGGAGCGGATGGCGCGGATGCGTCGATGCCTCAGGAAGCCACCGAGCAGTAGCGCGCCAGGTGGTCCCACCAGCGACCACACGTCATGCGGTCAGTGGAGGCCGTAGGTATCTGCGACGAGGTCGCGCATGGTGTCGTCGGTGCCACCGCCGAGCGAACCGAGCCGCGTGTCGCGCCAGTAGCGCTGCGCGGTGTACTCCATGAGGTAGCCGGCCCCGCCGTGGACCTGCACGCACTCGTCGGCGACCCGACGTGCCATGCGTTGGGCGTAGAGCTTTGCCATGGAGGTGACGCGCGCCAACTCGGAGGGCGCGACCGGCTGGCCATCCGCCGCCGCGACGTACAGGCGCAGCGCGTGGTGGCTGAGCGAGCGGCCGAGCTCGACCTCGGTGGCCAGGTCGGCGAAGCGGTGCTGCCAGACCTGGAAGGACGAGACCGGGCGACCGAACGCCTGACGGTCACGAGCGAAGGCGATCGCCGCGGCGAGCGCCGCGTCTGCGGTCGTGACGGCCTCCAGCGCCATGACCACCCGCTCCCACGCGAGGTGATCCGCGATCACGGCGGCACCGTGGCCGGCAGCACCGAGCCGGTTCGCGTCGGCCACCCGCACGCCCGCCAGTGACAGCTCACCGGTGTGTGAGGTCCGCCACCCTCCGAGCTTCGCACGCTGCGCTGCCAGGCCGGCGGTGTCGCTGTCGACGATGAAGAACGTCGTCTCCCGACCATCTGGGGCGCCGGCGACGTCGGTCGCCGCGGCCAGCACCACGTAGTCCGCCCACGCCCCGTTCATGACCAGTGCGTCGGTGCCGTCGAGCACCCAGTCATCGCCATCGCGCTTCGCACGGATCGGCACATCCGCGACGACGCCATCATCGTCGAG